>JAWCLV010000035.1:0-13681 GCA_038850515.1 Bathyarchaeia archaeon | reverse complement strand
ATTCCTTGCATGTCCGTCAAGCCCTTGACAGGACCTAGAGTTACGCCATGGTCCATGGGGGTTATGACGGTCTTCCCATCGGAGCGGAAGATCCTTCGCATCCTCCTAGCCTTTCCAAGACTCAACTACCTCACCTCCCTAAAACGTATCAATCAAAGATACCCATACTTTGCGAGATATTCGGCCACAAGGACCGCTCCCTTGGCCGCCCCCATCTTCGTGTTATGGGAGACGAGCACATACTTGATCCCATTCTCAAGGACAGAATCCTCCCTAATCCTTCCGACCACCGTAGCCATCCCGCCATGCCTATCCCTATCCAGGCGGGGCTGGGGTCTGAAGGGATCCTCATGAACGACGATCATTTCCTCCGGAGCCGAAGGTAGTCCTAAGGGCTTTAGGCAACTGCTAAATTTCCGCATCTCTTTCTTTACCTCTTCAACCCCGCACTTTCGATTCGTAGAGACGAAGACAGCCTCCGTATGCCCTTCCCTTACATTCACCCTCGTACATGTACAGCTGACCTTAAATCCAGCCGGCTCTATGGACTCGCCCTTCAGGTTTCCTAGGATCTTAAGGGTCTCCGTCTGAACCTTTTCCTCCTCCTTAGGAATGAAGGGAATAAGATTGTCTTCGATATCGAGTCCTAGGACTCCTGGAGACCTCCCGGCTCCTGAAAGGGCCTGCATGGAGGTCATGATGACTTTACTCACGCCAAAGGCATCATGGATGGGCTTAAGGGTTATGGCAAGGCCTGTCGTCGTGCAATTGGGGATAGGCGTAATGAAGCCCCTCCATCCCCTCCTTCGCCTCTGAACCCTTAGGAGCTCTGCATGGTCTAAGTTCACGCCTGGTATGAGTATCGGAACGTCATCCTCGTACCTGAAGGCTGATGCCGTACTTATGACGGGAAGGTCTTTTGCGAAGAGGGGCTCAAGCTCCTTAGCCTGTTCGGATCCTATAGCCGAAAACACGACATCCACCTTCGAAGGATCCAACTGGGAAGCGTCCTCAACTGGCATGCTAAGGGCTTCTTCAGGAGGATCTTCGTCGCAGAACCATCTCTGGGCTCCCGTAGCCTCATCCCTAAGGGCTTCGGCGTATGTTTTTCCGGCCGAGCGCTTGGAGGCCGCTAGGCAGCAAAGCTCGAACCATGGATGCCCCCTAAGGGCTACTATGAACTGTTGCCCTACGACCCCCGTGGCTCCTACAATGGCTACTCTAAACCTCATATCTCACCCTCTCCCAACACCTCACCATCGTTTGGTCTAAGGGAATCACGAATTAAGCCTAGGGCCCTCTCCCTTTCCCCCCAGTCTAGGAAGACAAGGATACTGGACGTTATGGTTAGCATGCCTGAGATGTTGATATTATTCTCTTGGAGGGGCTTGGTAAGCCTTCCTATGACGCCAGGGGTATCCTCTAGACCCATGCCCCTAATCCTTAAGAGGGATAGTCCCCTTTTCACGGCTAACGCTATGGCCTTATCCGGATACTCCAAGACGACATTATGCAAAGCCTCTAGAAGTCCCTCAGGAACCTTTTCCGGAAGGTATAGGATGATGGAATTCGAGTTACTAGACATGCCTAGGCTTGCAACCCCTGCCCTTTTCAATTCGTCCAAAACCCTTCTTAGAACTTCGGGGGAATCCTCCAAGCCCCTTCCAACGATGGTAATCGCCATCAGAGGTTCTTCGTAATCGGCTTCAACCCTCAGATCCTTGGGAAGGCTCCCTCGAATAATCGTTCCCTCCGCATCGAGGCTTCCTGCCTCCCAATCTACGACCTTTATGTCTACCGATGGATCCTTATACTTCAGGGCTTTCTTATGGATGAATTTTACATCGGAATCGGCCAATCCTGCCAGGGTTTCCGCGTCGATCCTTTCAATCTTCCTAGGATTCTTTATGATCTTCGGATCTGCCGTCATGATGCCCTTCACGTTCGTGACGAGGATTATTTGCTTAGCCTTCAGGGCCCTCGCCACGATGAAGGCCGTCGTATCGCTTCCGCCCCGCCCTAGGGTAGTTATAGCACCCTTTTGGGATCTCCCAAGAAAGCCTGGAACAACGGGAATGATGCCATCCTCGAGAAGGGGAATCATCGTCCTTTGGATGCGTTCGAGGCAGAGGGATAACAAAGGCCTTGCGTTTCCAAAGTTTTCATCGGTTATGATGGGCCACTCCTCATCTGTGGGATCGAGATAGCATGTCCTCATCCCTTTGGCCTTCAGGGCTGTCGCGAAGATTCTCGCGCTCGTCCTTTCCCCCATGCTCAGAAGATCATCCAGTTCCCTGGGCGAAGGCCTACCCCCTGAAGCCTTCGTAGCGACTTCTATAAGCTCGTCAGTGGTCCTTCCCATGGCTGATACTACAACGACTAGCCCCACACCTTCCTTAGCCTTCTTCACGACGGCATCGATGGCCTTAGCAAACCTTTCTCCACCAGAAAGGCTTCCTCCACCGAATTTCACAACAATGCAACCTTTATCCTCGCCCAATCGCACCACCAAGGAGAACCGGAAAGCAGAGGCTTAGGCTTTGACCGGTCCCCTTAGGGACCGAAATAAAAGTAAAAGTAGAAGCCGTAGAAGAATCCGAAGACTTTCTTCCTAGATCCTTCGCTGGCCATGGTCATGGGAGAGGCCTCTGCTGCCTCTTTAATGCTTAGCTTTCCCCTTATAAGCTTTAAGGCTGCCGAAGCAAAATGGCTGAATAGGAGCGAAGAGCTAGGAATCGAAGAACCAGGATTCCATGGTGCCGCCGGGATGAATGGCAAGGAGAGGCTTTTAAAAGCCATGGAAGATGGCCTTTCCAAGGACTTCCCTGTAGTAATACCTTATTTGGAAATCTTCCTCCGCGACCACTGGGAGGAAGTAACCGATAAGCCTTGGTGGGTTATGGCGTCTTGGGAAATTCCTACCATCGGAGAAGTTCAAGCCTCCCTTATGGAAAAGCTTGGAATAGATTGGGTTGAGTGCAGGTTATGTCCTTCGAGGCGTTGGAGAGCCTCCCACACGATTGAATTTGAAGGGGACCAGGTTTTCCTTAAAGATTCCACAACGGGCTTCAAGGAGGCGATTAAAAGACCTAGGATCGGAGGAGAAAAGGCGACATGGGTTGATAAAGTGCTTGTAAAGTCGAAGGAGGATGTGGACAACAGTATCCAGATCCGAGGACATGAGGAACTCATAGAAGAAGGGAGCCTAGACTATGCCATGAGTCTCATCGAAAAATTTGGTTCAGAGAAGTTTCTTATCGCCCCAATATCTGCTCCCCTTTGGGCAGCCTATCATTACATGGGCATAAAAGGAACGCTACTCAACCTCCTTAAGAACCCTAGCCTTGTCGAATATCTCGTCGAAAGGCTTACGCTAAATGCCCTAGAAATCCTTAGA
The DNA here is from genome assembly GCA_038850515.1 of Bathyarchaeia archaeon. Lineage (GTDB taxonomy): Archaea > Thermoproteota > CALKCG01 > B24 > JAGTQN01 > JAGTQN01. The sequence goes on along the minus strand of JAWCLV010000035.1, from coordinate 10,284 downwards.
GCCTATGCCCAGGTTGGGATTGAAGGCGTATGGATCGAGGATTGCCTCTGCTCAGCCGATGAAATCTCCCTTTCCCACTTTGAGAGGTTTGCCCTTCCCTATGTCAAAAGGCTAATTTCCGAGATCCGGCACCTTGGAATGAAGTCCATCTACTACTTCTGCGGAGACGTTAAGGATCGACTAGAAAGGATTGTAGAGGCGGCTCCTGATGCCATCTCCCTCGAGGAAAGCAAGAAAGGCTTCCAGATAGATATCCTATGGGTAGATGGAATCGTAAAGGGTAGGGCATGTATCTTCGGAAACTTAGATGCCATTAACCTCCTTCCCAGGGCATCGAAGGACGAACTGGAGACAGAGCTCAGGCGCCAGATCGAAGTCGGAAGGAGGTCTGGAAGGTTTGTTGTATCCTTAGGAAGCCCTGTAACACCGGAGACTTCCCTTAGCCGTGTAAGGGAGTATGTAGAAATCGCGAGGTGGCTGACGCGAAGCCTTTAGCCCTAGGCTTTGAGATCCCTTTTTATTAAGTCTTCCTGTAATTTTATCTGAGGCGTATCAAATGGCATATTCGAAGTCCCAAACCCTACCCTCTGAATTGGAAGACCTCAAGAATAGATTCAGAGGAGTTTTCGCCTTTCTCATAACCCCCTTTGAGAAAAGGGACTGGATGAAGCTTGACGAAGAGGGGCTCCGGAAGAATGTAAGGTTCCTCTTAGAAAACGGAGTAAAAAATCTTGTTCCTTGCGGAGGCACGGGGGAACTCTTCTCCCTTACGCCCGAGGAACATAAGCGAATTGTCGAAATCGTAGCCTCAGAAGCCCCAAATAAGGCTATAGTGGCTCCGGGGGTTCCTGGGAACACAAAGCTTGCCATCGAGCTAGCCCGCCATGCCGAGAAAGTTGGATGCCAAGCCGTCTTGGCATTCCCGCCCTCAGGTTCGGAGGAGGGAATTTTCCTCCATTACCGCGCCCTAGCAGAATCCTTGAAGATAGGTCTTTGGGTTTATAACACGCTTGGTTGGAGACCTGAGTTTACTGCTAGGCTAGCAAGCCTGGAAAGGGTAATCGCCGTAAAGGATGAAACCGGGGATCTCAAAGGCCTCATAAGGACGAAGAGGCTTTTGGGGGAAAGGCTTCGTTTGATATGCGGGGTCGATCATGTTACGAGGGATACCCACATCTGGTTTATGGAAGGTATGGATGGCTATACATGCGGTCTCATCAACTTCGTTCCGAAGCTAGAGCTTGGAGTCTATGAAGCTTCGTTAAGCAATGATTGGGAAACTATGCATGAGATTCAGCGAAGGCTTGAGCCCCTCCAAAGGCTTAGGGGGGAGGCTGGAAGTATTTCTATGGTAAAGGAAGCCAATGAGATGCTAGGCCTTGCAGGGGGCGCCCATAGGCCGCCTCAACTTCCCTTAACAGAGGCTCAAAGGGAGAGGCTTAGAAAGCTATTGGAGGAGCTAGGGCTTAAGCCCCGCATTCCTTGAAAGGAAGAAAGGGAGGAATATAGTAAGGCTCATAGCTACTCCTGACTGCCGTATGCAACCACGCATGTATACGTGAAGCATCTGACTTAAAACCTCAGCCTTTAACTTTTTTCTTTAAATTTCGAGGGCATAGAAGGCGCGAAGGAAACGGAGATGGGAATCGCATTTGACTCGAAGAGATTCGAAAGGCAATCCTTTCCTTAAGTCAAACCCTCATAAAACCGAAACCCTAATAGCTCTTCACGATGAGGTTGAGCTCCTTGATGGTAAGGATCCACCTTAGATAGCTGTTCATCGCTGCCCTTAAGGCTGTCGAATCCCTAGCAGAAAACTCGAGGATAAGGCTCCTTCCTTCCAAGCGTATCTTGACGTTAGACCTTGAGGATATGGCATGTAAGGTTTCTGGGGCAAGGGCCTTTAATGCTCCCTTGAGACAATCTTCATCCTCGAAATCTATCGCTATGATGGCCTTAGCATCCATCAATAGTCGCTTTACCTTCCATCGAAGAGACTAAAGCGTAAAAAATAAGAGAAAAATGGGGAATTAAAGCCTAGGCTTGCAGAGAATTTCCTTCACCTTTAAGTCGAAAAAGCGCTGGGTATTGACTGGCTGCAAGACAATGGCCGTATCGCACCCTCGCCCGGAACCAGCCACAGCGATGATTTCCTCATCTGTTCTTATGAGCCCTGCATCGGCGGCCATGAGGGTTATCTCACAGGCGACTTTCATTCCTTCTCCGAAGATCCTTAGGACATTGGCCACGATTTCGTCGATCTGAATGGTGTTGAACCTCGCCCTTACAGCCCTTCCTATGCCTCCGAAGACATGGGTCGCCGTAACGATGAAGCCTCCATTCTGGAGGATTTTTTCTCGATTCTCAGGCTTTATCTCTTGGATGTTGGGTCCTCGAAGGCCAAAGGCATGGGTCACGACCACAACCTTCAAACCCTTAAGGAGCTGGACAGCCTTCACTCCTGTTTCACCAGTCGTTGAGGCTACGACAACAGTCTTTATTCCAAGCCTTTCAGAAGCCTCTTTAACGATTTTGAGGACCTCTTCCGTGTTCGCAGGGCCAGGCTCATGGAAATAAACGATCTTTTCGATTTTTGAGGATTTCGATGCCATCCCAACCATCGAATTCTATTTCAAGATTCTCATATTTAGGATTATCCTCGAAGCAATAAAGGAAAGAAAGGAATGCATTGCATCAATACCTAATCTTGAAAGCTCCTCTCTTGGCTTCTGCCCAGTCCTCCCGGAGGCATAGGCGCAAATCCTTTGGGGTCGCAGATGGTATCGGAAGATCCTTCATGGTTAAAAGGCCTGGAGGAGCATTGAGAACCTTGGGTATAGAATTTACAATGACGCCTACGGTTCCGAGGTCTCCATGGACGCCTCCAAGGATCTTCATCTCAACATTCTGGATTCCCTTTATGAAAACTCCATCGTATTCCTCTTCTGCTCCCGCGTATGAGATGAATTCGAGGGTTATCACCTCTTCATCGCCCCTAAATCCTTTGGCGACACTCTTCAACCCTGCCACCTGTCCAGGTTTGACAACTACATAGGGCGTAGGAACTTCCCTATGGGCTATAATGGGCTCAGGTGGGAATTCCCTAATATCCTTTAAGCTCCAGCCCAAAGCTCCTGCTATCATGGCTATAGACTCCACGAGACCTACATGCCCTGTGATCACCTTTTCCTCTATGCGCCTTTGAAACTCCTCAGGACTTAGACCCGTCCCTATCTTTGCTTGGTATGGTATCCTTCGCTTAGATGAATCCATCACCCTAACAACCTTTATGCTTTGGACGCTTTGGCATAATCCCGTCATGGTTATTGGAAGAGTATCCATGAGATAGCCAGGGTTTATTCCCGTGCCTAGGACCGATACGCAATGCTTCTTTGCAAGCTCATCGAGCTCCCTAGAAATCTCTGGATACTTATAGTATGGATAAGCCAGCTCCTCGCAAGTCGAAACTATGTTCAGCCCCGATTCTATGCAAGCCCTTAGTTGGGGATATGTAACCCTCAAATACGATGCTGTTGCATGGATTGCCAAGTCAGCCTCAATCTTAGAAAGAACCCTTTCAGGCTCCATTACTTCTATCCCAAGCTTCCTATCGAGCCCAATGGCTTCCCCAAGGTCCTTCCCTAGGGGTTTACCTATATCAACGGCTGCAACGACTTCGATGCCCTCCTTTTCTAGTAGAGCCCTGGCTATGAGGCTTCCCATGGCGCCAACTCCATAAAGGATAATGCGAATTTCCCTCAAGTCCATCGCCTTTCTTTTCTTTTAACAATTCGAGTTCTTTCTTAATCGCTCTATTAATCTTTCCTACAAATCGAAATGCCATTAAAGGTTCCAAGGCTCCCTTCATATGGGCATATGATCCAATAGAGGGCTTCTAGCGAAGCTTGAGGAAAAAATTTTTAAATAAGGACGCAAGTTTCTAGCAATTAACAAATAGAAAAGTAAGGGGGAAAGAGCCTTAGTGGGGTATTTATTTATCCAATGAATGGCCAGAGCGCGTATACTTCTTCGACACAACCCTTAGAGATGGGGAGCAAACGCCCGGCGTCAGCCTAACCCCCGATAGAAAATTAAGGATTGCGGAGCGTCTAGATGCTTTAGGCGTGGATGTCATCGAAGCAGGCTTTGCAGCCTCATCGGAGGGAGAATTGGAAGCCGTTAGGCTCATAGCCTCCCAGGGCTTAAAGGCAGAAGTTAGTAGCTTTGCCAGAGGGCTAAAGTCGGATATAGATGCCATTCTGAGGAGCGGGGCGAAGGGTGTCCATCTTGTCATACCTACTTCGGACATTCATATTCAAAGGAAGCTTCGGAAGACGAGGGATGAAGTCCTTAAAATAACGGAAGAATGCGTAACCTACGCCAAGAAACACGGATTGATCGTCGAGCTCTCCGCCGAGGATGCCACGAGGTCAGACATCGAGTTTCTTAAGCGCATGTTCTCGACTGGCGTTTCGGCCGGAGCCGATAGGATCTGTTCCTGCGATACCGTAGGAATTCTAACGCCCGATAGGTCCTATAGGCTTTTCTCTGAACTTAGGAAGGAGTTTAGCATACCGATCAGCGCCCATTGCCACGATGATTTTGGGCTAGCTGTGGCAAATTCGTTGGCAGCCCTAGCTGCAGGGGCAAGGCAGGTCCATGTAACCGTTAATGGCATCGGGGAAAGGGCTGGAAATGCCGCCTTGGAAGAGATTGCCATGGCTCTTAAAGCTCTGTATCGCACTAGGATAGAGCTTAAGACAGAGCTCCTCTACGATACGAGCCGCCTCGTCTCTAGACTTACGGGAATCGCCCTTCAGCCCAATAAGGCCATTGTCGGAGACAATGCCTTCACCCATGAATCGGGTATCCATACCCATGCCATCCTTATAGACCCGAGTACCTATGAGCCCATATCTCCTGAGATGGTTGGAGCTAGAAGGCGCCTCATCCCTGGCAAACACGCCGGCACCCATGGAATCCTCGCATCCCTCAAGGAAATGGGGATAGAAGCTTCCCCTGAGCAGGTTAGGGAGATCTTCAAGCAGGTTAAGGAGCTGGGCGATAGAGGAAAAAGGGTTACGGATGTGGACCTTCAAGCCATCGCCGAAGCTGTTATCGGCCTACCGAAGATCAGGCCTATCCAGCTTAAGGAGCTAACAGTCGTTACGGGAAATATGGTCACTCCCATGGCTACGGTTAGGCTAATCTTCAATGGAAAGGAGCTTACCGAGGCGGCCACAGGAACCGGTCCTGTTGATGCAGCCATAAACGCTATAAGGAAAGCCATCACAGCCGTAGAGCCCATACATCTAGAGCAGTATAGCGTTAAGGCCATAACGGGAGGAACGGATGCCATCGTGGAAGTCGAGGTAAGGCTTCGGAAGGAAGATAGGGTAGTGACAGCCATAGGAGTCAGAAGCGATATTGTCATGGCGAGTGTCGAAGCCATGATAAGCGGAATGAATGTCCTCACGACGGACTATAACAAGCAGGGGAGGAGCCAAGGTTGACGAAGCGGATGGCCGGAGGCTCTAACGCGAATACCGAAGATATGGAAACGATAAGGATGATGGGATGTAAGGCCCTCCTAGAGGCTCTTAAAAGGGAGGGGACGAAGGTCATCTTCGGCATACCTGGAGGGGCTATTATGCCAGTCTACGATGCCCTCCTAGACTTCGATATACGCCACATCTTAGCAAGGCATGAACAATGCGCGGGGCATATGGCAGATGGCTATGCTAGGGCTAGTGGCTCCGTAGGAGTATGCATGGCAACATCTGGTCCAGGTGCGACGAATCTTGTTACAGCCATAGCGACGGCCTATATGGATTCCTCCGCTATAGTTGCCATCACAGGGCAGGTTACAAGGGCTATGATAGGAAAGGATGGCTTCCAAGAGGCTGACATCGTAGGTATAACGACTCCCATAACCAAGTACAACTACCAGGTGATGGCTGCCAAGGAGATACCAAGGATTGTTAAGGAAGCCTTCTACATAGCCTCCACTGGTCGGCCTGGCCCAGTCCTCATAGATTTGCCGAGGGATGTCCAGACAGAGGAGGATGAAATTCCTTTTCCCAAGAGTGTGAAGGTGAGGGGCTACAATCCAAGCATAGAGCCCCATCCCCTCCAAGTCAAGAGGGCAGTCGATTTACTCATCCGGGCTGAGAGGCCTATGATCCTCGCGGGAGGAGGAGTTCACATCTCCGGTGCCTACGAGGAACTCCTAGCCCTAGCTGAACTTCTCAATGCTCCCGTCGGGACTACCCTGATGGGGAAAGGATGCTTTCCTGAGAACCATCCCCTAAGTTTAGGCGGCGTAGGGATGCATGGGACTAGGGAAGCCAATCTCCTCATCCTCGAAGCCGATGTCCTCTTAGCCGTTGGGACGAGGTTCAGCGACAGGACAACGGGGCGTCTTACGGAGTTCTGTCCAGATGCGAAGATAATTCATGTGGACATAGATGCTGCCGAGATAAGGAAGAACGCCAAAGTCGACATTCCTATCGTAGCCGACGCGAAGAAAGCCCTGAAATCCATCTACGACCAAATCCTCCAGATGGCATGGAAGCGCAAGCCAAGTCTATGGCTAAAAAGAATAGAGGAGCTAAAGGCCCAGGTAAACGAGGAAGCTAACCGCGAGGGCAGTTCTTTAAAGCCTAAGGAAATCATAAAAACGCTGAGAAGGCTTCTTCCAGAGGATGCCATAGTTACCACCGAGGTTGGCCAGAACCAGATGTGGGCTTTCCTGCACTTTCAGGTCATAAAGCCAAGGACCTACATCACGAGTGGGGGTCTTGGAACCATGGGCTTTGGCTTTCCAGCAGCCCTCGGTGCCAAGGTTGCAAGGCCTGAGGTTCCCGTCGTGGACATTGCCGGGGATGGAAGCTTCATCATGACGGAGCAGGACCTGGCGACTTCCGTTATGGAGCATATACCCATCACTGTTCTCATCCTGAACAACTCTGTCCTCGGTATGGTAGCCCAATGGCAGAGGCTCTTCTACAACAGACGCTATTCCAATGTCTACTTGGGAAGGATTCCAGATTTTGTGAAGCTTGCGGAGGCCTATGGAGCCAAAGGTGAAAGGGTTGAGGCGCTCCAGGATCTTGAGGAGGCGATCAAAAAAGCCATCAAATCCGATGTGACGACCGTTATAGATGTACCCATCTCACCCGAGGAAAACGTATTCCCCATAGTTCCAGCGGGAAAGGCCCTAAAAGAGATGTTATGGGAGTGATGCAGGAAGCTGGGGTAAGATAAGATAGATAGATGAAGGAAAGTAAGTGAGGAAGGAGAGGCGAAAAGGTTGAGAAGGGATGGTCCATGACAGAATCGGAGCAGATCCATATCATTGCTGCCATAGTTGAGCATAAGCCAGGGGTCCTTTACAGGGTCTCCAACATGTTCCGGCGGAGGGGCTTCAACATCGAAAGCATTACCGTCGGACCTACGGAAGAAGATGGTCTGGCTAGGATGACGTTAACGGTAAAGGGGGATGAATACCTCGTAGAACAGGTCGTAAAGCAACTTCGCAAGCTCATCGATGTCGTGAAAGTCAGTAGGCTCCTTTCTGGAGAGACAGTCGTTAGGGAAATGGCTTTGATCAAGATTAGAACGGTCGATGCTAAGGCTAGGACTGATGTTGTGAACTATGTGGAAATCTTCAGGGGGCGCATCGTAGACGTAGCCCATGAATCCATGACGGCCGAGATTACGGGGACTCCTGATAAGATCGATGCCTTCATAGAATTGATGAGGCCCTTCGGGATCCTCGAGGACGCCAGAACAGGAATAACAGCCCTTTCAAGGGGCTTGAAATCAGTTAAGGTGGAGGCTTAGTAAAAGTAAAAGCTAAATAATAAAAAGATAAAATGGCAAGATATGAAACACGAAAATATAATTATCCCATTATAGCATTTTGAAAGAGAAAAATGGAAAATTACGAGGTTTCTATGCGTTCAAAAACCTATTGGAAAAATCAGGCAATTCGGATAGTATAAATCAAGGTTCAATTTCATGAAAATTTTCCCATAGCATTTCGATTATAATGAGAAAATTCGGACGAACACAACATTTAGACCTATAAAATGTCCGAATTCAGAAGATTGCATTGAGACATTGAGGTATAAGATTTTTCAAAATTGAATGAAAATTCTCCTAACAAATAGGAGCTAACCAATTTGGCGAAGATCGAAAAAGCTAGGAGGTTAGGTTTAAGGGGTAAATTTAAGTTGACCCAAGGGGTCAGGTAGAGAAAGGATCGGAGGTATAAAAATGGCGAGGCTTTGGTACGATAGAGATGTTAGTCTTGAGGCCCTTCAGCATGAGACTATAGCCGTGATAGGTTATGGAATTCAAGGATCTGCTCAGGCGAAGAATCTGAAAGACTCGGGGCTTAATGTCGTTGTAGGCCTTCGGAGGGGAGGGGAAAGCTGGAACAGGGCTAAGGCGGAAGGCTTTGAGGTTTATGAGATCCCAGAGGCCGTTTCGAAGGCGGATATAATCCATATCCTTATACCAGACATGGTGCAGGCTGAGGTTTACAGGACGCAAATTCTCCCTTGGCTGAAGAGGGGCAAGGCTTTGGGCTTCAGCCACGGTGCCGCCATTCACTGGGGCTGGATAGAGCCTCCGAAGGATGTAGATGTTATCATGGTCGCCCCCAAGGGTCCGGGTCAGAGGGTAAGGGAGCTTTATCTTCAGGGCTTCGGCGTCCCATCCCTCGTAGCTGTATACCAAGATGCCACTGGCAAAGCCTGGGACCGGGTTCTAGCCTTAGCAAAGGGTTTGGGATCTGCAAGGGCTATGCTGATCGAAACAACCTTCAAGGAAGAAGTTGAAACGGACTGGTTTGGAGAGCAGGTGGATCTCTGTGGAGGTGTTCAAGCCATGATCATGAACGCCTTCGAAGTCCTCGTCGAGGCAGGATATCAGCCCGAGGTTGCCTACTTCGAAACCCTTCATGAGTTGAAGCTCATCACGGACCTTATCCAACGCTATGGCATCGCAGGGATGTACAGGCGTGTGAGCGAAACTGCAAGGTATGGGGGGCTGACAAGGGGAAGGAGGGTCATGGGCATGGAGGTTAAGGAACGCATGAAGGCAGTCCTGGCAGAAATTCAGTCAGGTCGCTTTGCCGAAGAGTGGATGAAGGCTTGGGAGAACGAAGGGCAGAAGGCCTTCGAAAAATACCTTAAAGAAATCGAGGGGAATCCCATTGAAGTCATCGGTAGAAGGCTCAGGGAGCGCATGTGGCCTGGCGAGGCCGTAACCTGAGGCGGATTTCCTAGATAAATCCCTTTAGTTCCAAGGGCTCTGTCTCTTTCTTTTTTCTTTCTACTTATCGCTTCTTCGTTTGTTTTCCTTCTACTTTCTTCTGCACGCTTTCGATTCGATGTGATTCGATCCAATTCGATTCGTTTCGATGCTATGCTGTGCTATTCCCTCAATGGAAAAATAACGGGCTCCCCTGTTTTCGAGGATTTGTAAATTGCCATCACAATCTCTAGGGATTTTCTACCTTCCTCCCCCGAAACATAGGGCTCCCTGTCTTCAAGGATTGACAATGCAAAGTCCCTCAGAAGCCTAGCATGGTTTATCGGCGGAACGGCTTCTGGTCTCGCCCAAGCAGCCATTCCTTCCGTGGCAACAGGCTCCCTTCTTTCTTCTTGGCTTTCCTCACCTTTAAGACTCCATACAGCCAACTTATCGCCTTCTATCACCACCGTCCCATCGAGACCATGGACCTCGAGGCGGGTTGGAAAGCCGGGATAGAAGGAGGTTCCAGCCTCTATGATGCCCAGGGCACCATTCTTGAAGCGAAGGACGGCCGCCGCGAGATCCTCAACCTCGATCCTATGGGCTACGGTTTCTGTTCTAGCCCATAGGAGCTCTGGGGAGCCCATATACCATCGTAGCAGATCAATCGTATGGATGGCTTGATTGATTAGGGCCCCTCCCCCCTCCGTCGTCCATCGCCCCCTCCAGGGGCTCTGCTCATAATATTCTTGGCTCCTATACCACTTGACGATGGCATCCCCGAAGATGAGGCGCCCAAGCCTTCCTTCATCGATGGCCCTTCTAAGGCGCTGGGAAGAATCGTCGAAACGGAACTCTAGGGCTACTCCCAACCTCAGGTTGGCCCTCCTAGCGGATGCGATCATCTCATCCGCTTCCTTAAGGCTTATAGCCATGGGCTTTTCGACCAGGACATGCTTCCCAGCTTCTAGGGCTTCTATGGTCATAGAAGCGTGGAGATGGTGAGGAGTGGCAATTATG
>JAWCLV010000034.1:0-14348 GCA_038850515.1 Bathyarchaeia archaeon | reverse complement strand
ACCTGTCATGAAGATCAGGCGGTTCTCCGGATCGAAGGCATCGATGCCTGGCTTAAGCTCCTCCCAGGCTATCCTGGCGGCTATGCCTCGACCCCCTATGAAGCCTTGGGCGTAGGGCATCGTATCCTGGCTCCATATCCTTCCAGAGCCCAGGTCTACGCGAAGGATGCGCCCTACCCAACCATAGGATGTGGAAGCTTTCGTGTAAGATGCCTCCCTCATCGATGGTTATAGAAGGATCCTTACTTAATAATAAGTGCTGGATTAATAGGTTTTCAAAGGAATATAAGTTAAGTCCTTTCGTTCTCAAAGGGGAAGGTCTTCGCTCCTTAAAAGGATACGAAAGGATCGATTCTATGCTCTTTCTATCGCGCTTAGATTTGTAAGATCGCTTTCTGATCTTCCGATGGCTTGACTTCTAAGTGGCTTCTCTAATACCAGTTATGTGTAGAATGGAATGGAATGTATCGGATCATCCTTGCGATCCTTAGGGCGTTTTATAATGCTGGGTTTCTTGGTTGGAGATTTTGGGTTTCTTGAAGGTTATTTTTAACATATCAGACTTTAGCTAAAATTTCCCTTCGTAAAGGATAAATTGTAAGGTTAGAATCTTATAGCAGAATGCATAAGGAATTTCCCAAAAAGATAGAAAAATCTGGAGAAAGGGGCTTTGATCTGGGATCCGAGCAAAAGGCCATCATGGGAAAGGGAGGCTAAAGCCTGCCTTCAAGGAGAAAAATTCGAAGAGGCTGCTAGGCTTTTTCGTAGGGCTGCTGAAGCCGCTTGGCTAACAAAGGATCTGGAGGGCTTCAAAGATCTTATGGAGAAGGCTGGTAAGAGCTATGTCAGGGCGGCTGAGATTCTCTGGGCCGGGGATCCTTATAGGGCTTCAAGGCTCTGCCGAGAGGCCCTTCCCTGCTTCCTTGAGGCTGGAAGGGAAGTCGACGCCAGAGAGATCGAGGAGCGAGTAAGGGGCTACTATCAAAGTCTCATAGATGGAGGTTTTAGAGACTTTCATGGGGGCTCCGAGGATGTCAAAGATATTGGGGACTATTTCAGGCTCAGGGGGGAGGATCGAAGGGCAGTGGCTTCATACCTCGAGGCCGCCGAAAGGGCTACGAGGGAGGGAAGGACCTTATTGGCGGCGAGCCTTTTCAGAAACGCAGGAGATTGCTACCTTAACGAAGGGCTTCGGGACAAAGCGGCGGAGAGCTTTGCAAAGGCAGCAGAAAAATATCTTTTAGGCACGGATCTGGAAGAGGCTGCTTGGAACTACAGCCTCGCCGCCCTTTTCCTTGCATCCCTTCAGAGGATAGACGAGGGAAGACTTCTGGCAAAAACGGCCTTTCGATGCCAAGGGGAAGCCCCTTTTCCGAGTCACCTTAGGGGCTTCATTCTTACATGTCTCCACTTGACGGAAGGAAGGATCGATGAGGCTACCTATGTCTGGACGAAAATTAAAGGGAAGTTTAGGACTCGACTCATAGAGGTTGTCGAGGAATGTCTGGCTTCCTTCGCTTTAAAGTGAAGCATCCAAGGGTGGCTAGAAAGACAGCTTTATAGCCCTAGGACTTTTAGGCCATATATAGTAATTTTGGAGAGTAGGAAGAAGGGGAGGGGAAAGGGAAAAGAAGGAATAAGAATGAAGGAAGGAAGGAAGGAACTTGACAAGGTTCATTTTCGTAACGGGTGGAGTTCTCTCTAGCGTTGGAAAGGGCATTGTCATGGCTTCCATAGGGAAGATGCTCCAGGTAAGGGGTTTTCATGTGACAGCCATAAAGATCGACCCCTACCTGAACGTAGACTGCGGAACCATGAATCCCTACCAACATGGTGAGATCTTCGTAACAGAAGATGGCGGAGAGATAGACCTTGACATGGGACATTATGAAAGGTTCCTCGACATCAACCTTACGAAGGACCAGAACATAACGACGGGGCAAATCTATTGGACGGTTATCGACAAGGAGAGGCGAGGGGAATACCTTGGAAAGTGTGTCCAGATCGTTCCCCACATAACTGATGAGATAAAGCGAAGGATCTATACCGTGGCTGAGAGGAATTCCTTGGATATCGTCCTGACGGAAATCGGGGGAACCGTAGGCGACATCGAAGGTCTTCCCTACCTCGAGGCAGTTCGCCAGATAAGGGTTGAGAAAGGCTACGAGAAAACCTTATACGTCCATGTAGCCCTTGTTCCTATCCTTCATGTAACCGGAGAGGAAAAAACAAAGCCCCTCCAACACAGCGTCAACGAGCTTAGACGCATAGGGATCCAGCCTGACATCATCGTGGCTCGATGCCAGCGCATGATAGGAAGCGAGGCTAAGGCAAAGATCGCCCTCTTCGGAACAATCCCCGAAAGCGCCGTATTCTGCTCCTACGATGTTGAGACGATATACCAAGTCCCCCTCATCCTGGATGAACAGGGAATGGGCGAATACATATGCCAGAGGCTAGGATTAGAAAAGCGGAAGCCGGATTGGAGCCTTTGGAATGGCATTGTGAGGAGCTTTCTCGATGCCTCCAAGAAGGTTCGGATAGCCATGTGTGGAAAATATACGCATCTCGCAGATTCCTATATTAGCATCAATGAAGCCCTTAAGCATGCAGCTGCCGCTTGTGGAGCCAAGGTACAAATCGACTGGATAGACAGCGAAGGTTTTGAAAGGGATCCAAGTAGCCTCACAAGACTCGAGTCCTATGATGGTGTCATAGTCCCTCCCGGATTCGGGGCTAGGGGAACGGAGGGAAAGATCCTTGCGGCCAACTATGCAAGGGAGAGGGGCCTTCCTTTCCTAGGCATATGCTTCGGATTTCAGATGGCTGTCGTGGCCTACGCAAGATATATCTGCAACCTCAAGGATGCCAATAGCACTGAAAACGATCCCGATACACCCCATCCCGTTCTAGACCTTATGCCGGAACAAAGGGGACTAGAGTATAAGGGGGGCTCCATGAGGCTTGGGGCGCATGAAATTGTAATCAAGCCTAGAACCTTGGCATATAGCCTTTATGGCACCGAAAAAATCCTTGAAAGGCACCGGCACCGTTGGGAAGTAAATCCAAAATATTGGCAAATCTTAGAAGCGCATGGCATGGTCTTTTCTGGGTTTAGTCCTGATGGACGAAGGGTGGAGATCGTCGAGATTCCCAACCATCCTTTCTACTTGGGAGTACAGTTTCATCCGGAGTTCAAGAGTAGGCCAGGAAAGCCAGAGCCTGCATACAGAGGCTTTGTCGAGGCTGCCTTAAGGTATAGCATAGGGGCGAGAAAGAAAGATAAAAACGAAAAATAAAAAAATAAAAATTCCAATCGTTGGAAGGCTTTGAAGATTCTGATTCCTATCGCTTAATGGGGCCTAAGCGACTTTGGTGGCCACTCGCCACTTATGACCACAGGTTGGACATGTGTAAAGCTTCACATTCAGCGTTGGCCCCTTCCTGCTCTTCGGCTTGACAGACCACTCCTTTGTTGGCTTTTGAACATCTGTTCCATCCTTAGGGCATTTAACCATGGGGTATTCCTCCTTAATCTTCCATTCCCTCGCTATGGAATCGTTTAGGAGGCTATATAAGACTTTCCATAATATCCTTGGTGAACGACCCCAGAAAAGTTTTAGCTTCCGAAACCTCGGGTCGATCTAAACGCTGTCCCTGTAATCCCCATGAAGTCGAGGAGTTAACATATCAACTACCTACCTTTCACTTACTTAATTTTCCTTTTTTATTATCTATGCAAACGAATTGTTGAGGAAGAAGAATCCTTGCCTACGCATCAATTCCTTGTTAATCGTGTACGGCGATACTTCGAATTGAAGGGCTTTAGGGTGGAAGAAGGGTTTAAGGTTGGAAATGTTATCCTTGACCTCGTTGCCTTTAGACGTGATAGCTTGAGAGTTGGCATCGAGGTCGAAAGGGCGTATGGGGGTATAGCCCATGGCTTCTGGCAGCTTGCTACTGCTAAAGCCCACGGCTTCGAGGAAACAATTCTCGTAATTCCTGCTAAGGTCCTTGAGAAGGTTGATCTTAAGCCCTTTGAAGTTTATGATATGGGCGTCCTAACAGTCTCTGGCTATGGAACCATAAATTATGCCTTTAAACCGAGGTCTCTGGCTTAATTCTTAGTTTCCCAAGATTAACTATGCTATGGGCCTTTCGAAAAGAAAGAAAGGTTCCACGATATCCCGAAGCTCCAAAGACTTTAAATCAGCCATTACCAAGACAAGAAACCAATTTCAGCATCGAACAGATACTTCTAACATCGATTTTTTCCTCTTTCCTAGATCAGCTAGCATCCTTAAGGGCATAGGAGACCCATTATAGCTACTTGTAGATAATCGATGGATGAGAGAGGAGAGTAAGTATATAGCATAGGATCTTGGGGAATAAGAGGGGGCGAAGATAAGGGAGGTATCCAATGTCTTGAGAATAACCATACCCTATGGAGAATCCGAAAAGAGCTTCGATTTACCTGATAGAAACCTTCTCTATCTCGTAGCCCATTGCCTTCCAAAGCATCCGACGCCTTGGGAGGAGGTTGAGACCATTGGAAACGCTCTAGCTTCTCCCATCGGAACCCAGCGTCTCAAAAGCCTTGTCGGCCATAGAGCTTCGAAGGTTGCAATTCTCGTGGATGACTGGACCCGCCCAACTCCAGCCTTCAAGGTTTTACCATCCCTTCTGACGGAGCTTATGGACGCTGGCGTGAAGGGGGAAGCCATAACGATCATCATCGCTAGGGGAACCCATAGGAAACCCACCAGAAAAGAGCTAGAGATGAAGCTTGGCTCAGAGGTCTTGAAAGCCTTCAGGGTGAGGCATCATGAAAACGAGGATGGAGAACGTCTCGTGAACCTAGGAAGGACAAGGCGAGGAACCCCTATATGGATAAACAGGGAGTTCTATGAGGCTGATCTGAAGATTGCCGTAGGAAGCCTCGCCACCCATCCCTTGGCGGGCTATGGGGGTGGAGCCAAGATCGTAACCCCCGGAGTATCTGGCCGTGAGACGATTCACTATAACCATAGTCTTATCTCCGATCCTAATGCTAGGATAGGGATGACGGACGGAAATCCCGTTAGGGAGGATATGGAAGAGATCGCCAAGGTGGCCGGTCTGAACTTCATCGTGAACCTCATCCTAAATGAAAGGCGCCAGGTTTTGAAGGCCTTTGCTGGAGATTTTATCAAAGCCCATAGGGAAGCCGTGAAGGCTTATGAGGGCCTTTATGGCGTGAAGCCCTTAGAAGTCTCGGATATCGTGGTCTTAGGCGCATGCCCAAGGGATGCGACCTTCGGTCATGCCACCTTTTCCCTCTACTCCGCCGTTCCTATGGTGAAAGAGGGAGGTACGATCATCCTAGTTGCGCCATGCCTTGATGGCCCTGGAAGCCGCCTAGAAAGGCTGGGCTTCAAGGAGCTTTCATCCATAGATCCTGAGGAGCTTATGAAAATGATAAGGTCTGGGGAAGTGGAGGCTTCAGGAGGAGCCTTCGACTATTGCTACGCAAAGGTCCTAAGAAGGAACGAAGTAGTCCTCGTATCAGATAGCTTCGATAGGGCGCAGGCTACGGAGCTGGGCGTTGGATATGCACCCTCTATAGAAGAGGGGCTTGAGGAAGCCTTCAAGAAGCATGGAAAGGATGCCACAGTCACGGTTCTACCCATGGGAGGAATGACGGTTCCCCTTTCTCAAGCCTAGAACCCTAGGCCAGCCTCCCTCGAAATCTTGCTAGGACAAGGCTAGCAAGGCATCAGGCTTCGAAAGTCTCTAATAACAAGCGCCCTAAAATTCTCAAGCCTTTATAGAGGGAATCATCAAAGCCTTCTTAAACCTTCGATTGTATCCTTTGTTTTCGAAGGGGCCGCTTCACGGTTAAGTTTTACAAAACGCTCTTCATCAGGTATTAAATGAATAAAAATTACAACTTATTTTGGAAATGTGGTTGTAATGATAATTTCCGAAGAACTTGCGAAAAAATTATCGTCGTATGTTGACGAAGGTAGAGTTACTGCCTTAGCCAGTAAGCTGATAGGCACTCCTAGTTGGCAACGAAGTGGGCAGGAGGAAGTTGCCAAATACTGTGCGGCTTACATGGAGGGCATGGGCATGGATGTTCAGCTCCAAGAAATCGTAGATTCGAATGGCACATCTGTCAAGCAGGCTATAGGATGTTTCCCAGGAGCCGAGGGAGGGCCAAGCCTTCTTCTATGCTCCCATCTTGATACCCTTCCTCCATATAAGCCCCATCTATGGAAGAAGAAGCTCGGAGATGTTGAAGATGGCTTCATTTACGGAGTAGGTGGTCAAAAGTGTGGGATGGCAGCCATGATGGAAGCTGCTAGAGCTGTTAATAAAGCCATAAAGCTCAAGGGCGATCTCATCGTCGCTTGCTTGGCGGATGAGATGAGGGGCGGCCTTGGAATCCAGCATCTCTTAAACGGCGGGCTGAAGCCCGATGCAGCTATAGTAGGGGAGGATACGGATCTTCAGCTCGTCACGATTTCCGTAGCTGGAATTTTCGGAAAAATCAATATCGATGGAAGACCTGACAGGCCCAAGGGCCTAGGAGGCATCGATCCTCTGGATAAGATGGTCAAGCTCCTTCAAGAGCTAAAGGCATTCCAACCCATGCCGCCCGATGGATGGCTCACCTTCCTTCCGCACAAGGAACTTCCCGGCTATCCTAGGTTTAACATAGTATCGATTCTATTGCATCCCTTCGAGTATCCTACGAGTTGCTCCCTTATCTTCGACTGCCGGATAGTTCCTGGCCAGAGTGAAGAGACGGTTAGAAGGGATCTTGAAGCCCTTCTTAAGGATATCAAAGCCCATGACCCAAATCTTGTAACTGAGCTTACGATTCCGGCTCCTGGATGGTTCAATAGACTACCCTTCGAAATATCACCGGACGAACCAATCGTAAAAACGATCGCCAAATGGCATGAATATGTAGTGGGTACGAAGCCGTATATTGGATCGGGAATCCGATTAGGCTTCGCTTCCGATGCAAATAATCTATTAGCTGCTGGGGTAAAGTGTGTCAATTATGGACCAGGGGATTTTCGGGAACCCATCGATGAGAGGAAGAAGGTGGGAGACATGGTGAAGGCCGCGAAGGTTTACGCTTTGGCCGCTGCAGAGATATGCGGATAAAATTAACTTGTCTTAGACTGTCTAAATGGTTAGCCTTTTATGGTCTGTAGAACCCTAGCTTAGGCTTATCCCAATCGGGAGTTGGCTCGAAGTAGCCTGGATACCTCAAATGCTCTCGGATCGTCTCCTCGTTAAGGTCGATTCCCAAGCCTGGCTTATCAGGGACCCTGACATAACCATCCTCTAGGAGGGGATCCGGAAGCCCCTTAACCAGGTCCTTCCACCAAGGTATGTCGAGGGCATGGTGCTCAAGGGCTACAAAGTTGTGGATGGCGGCGGCTGCATGGACGTTGGCCATGAAAGATATCGGGGATCCAGCGAAGTGGAGGGCACAGGGCATAGAGCTACGCTCCTCAGCATAATCTGCTATCCTTTTCGTTTCCCTTATGCCTCCCGCCGTAGCCAGATCAGGATGGACTATGTCGACTGCCCGCCTATCGATAATTTCCCTGAAGCCCGAAAGACTGAAGATGTCCTCACCCGTCGCCGTGGGAACGGCTATAGCCTTCGTAACCATCCTGTTGCCTTCTACATCCCACCATGGCCGGGGATCCTCCATCCATGCTATTCCAAAGCCTTCCAAAGCCCTCCCTAGGCGGATTAAGTCCTTCACACTCAGGGCTCCAAAATGATCGATGGCCAGGGGAAGATCCCAGCCTACGGCATCTCTGACGGCTCTGACACAGGAAGCCATATAGGCGATTCCCTTATCGGTTATGTGGTTACCGATGAGGGCTCCAGGGATTCCCCTAAGGATCCCTATTCCCATGTCGAATTTCACGAACCTAAGGCCCATCCTCTTCCTCTCGAGAACCCTCTCAGCGAAGGCTTCGGGCGTAGGCTCCTTGGGACTCGGCGTATCGCCATAGATGAGGATCCGATCCCTATACTTGCCCCCTAGGAGCTGGTAGACGGGAATGCCATAAACCTTACCCACGATGTCCCAAAGAGCCATCTCTATGCCGCTGATGCCTCCCCCCTCGCGGCCATGGCCCGCGAAGGGTCTCATGATGCGAAAAAGCTCATCGACGTTTAAAGGATTCCTTCCTAGGATTAATCCCTTGAATAGAAGGGCGGCCTCCTTATGCCCTGCATCCCTGACCTCGCCAAGTCCATAGATCCCTTCGTTTGTATCGATCCTTATGAGGGGATAATCGAAATTCGATGCCACGACAGCAGTCCGAAGGTCAGTAATCTTTATTCTCGAAGGATCGAAGCTTTCCTTATTCATAGGAATGCCTCCTAAGCGATTAGAGAGTAAATTAGGCTCATAACATAAGCCTTTCGATGGTTAAGGATCGCGTCCTTCTTCGAGGATCATTAGGCGCTCTGAAGGCTTTCTCTTAATCCCATGCATCTGGATTTAAATTTGGTACTGAATTTTGAAAGGAAAGATCTTTTCTCGAAGAGGTTTTTCGATGCTCAGGAAATCGAATAGAAGCTGGAATTTGGCTTAATTATCTGTTCGCTGGGCAAGATGCTCCTTATAATGAGATTATTAAACTATTAAAACTCTCTGAGGCGGCGATCCAAAAATGAAGGTTAGAGCCAATAGGATGAATTCCGTAAGTTAATCTGTCTTCTCCCTCCATCTTAGATTCGATTCCACTAGATTCGCTAGCTACGCTATATTGACATAACCAATAAAGCCCAGCTGAAGCGAAGAAGTTGGAGGTTAGGATTACATAGTTGTTAGGAGGCTACATAGAGCCGAGGAAAGGAGCCAGCGAAGGCTTCCTTCTAGTTTCTTTTTCCCCTATATTATTTTGTTTTAAAAAATTAAACCTCGGAGTTGCGCACATAGTTTTAAGTTTATATATAACTTCTTCAGAAATTATTTTGAGAGTGGAGGAAAGGAAATAAGAGGTGTTATGAATGAGGAAGGCTCCAGTAGAAGCGAGCAACGAAACAGTTATTTACATACCGGAAAAGGGCTTTGTAAAGGTCGGAGAACTGAAAAGTATGTTGGCTAAAGAGGTTAAACCAAGAGTTGCTGCGCCAGCTTTTCTAGAAATCGAGAAGGCTGTAGTAAAGAAGATTATTGAGAAGGGAGGAAAGGTTTCGAGGTCCGAACTTCTCAAAATACGGAATGATGTGAAGAAGGAAAAAGGAACGAAACGAGGAGTTACCCTCGCAAGACTTCTGAAAGATGGCTTCATAGCGAGAATAAAAGTTCCAGGAATACGCCCCTTCTATGCTGTTACTGAGAAAGGAGCTAAGGAATCGGGAATGGTAAAAGGGTAAGAAAAGAAGCTTCTTGGCTCTCATCGCATATCCAAGTCCTTTTTTTTATTTATCCCTCTGCATTCTATTCCTTTTCCCTCTCAAGGCTTTTAATAATTAACCAGTTTCTATATACGGGCTTCCTCCGCTGATCGTTAAATCCGAATTAAGAGAGCTTTTCAGCCTTTAAGTCGCAGCCTATGATGATTTTTTCTTTCTTCTTCATCCTTCGCCACAGACAGTGACAGTACGGGCGCATGCCATTCGCTCTCCGATAAACTGCCAGAAGTTTAGTAAAAGCCGATTTAGCCAACGCATATATTACAAGCTAAGCCTTTAAGTCCATACAAAGCGGCCACTAAGTTAGCTTATCTTCAAATTCAAAGAGTTATCTAGACGAGCTTGGGTAATATAATTATATGGATATTCCTATTTTCTTATAGGAGGTGCCAGTAAGCCTAGAATCGATGAAGATTGGAGGGATAGGAGAAAGGTGCCAAGGGGCTGGCTTATATTATTGGGCATCTTTTTGGCAATTATAGTTGCTTTGCTCGTGCTATTGTACCTCATTATCTTCCTTAGATTTCCTATCCCGATACCAATACCGTAAATCGGGCATAATAAAGGAAATAGCCATGCTGTCCAATTTTCAACTTTTCTCTCGATACCCTTAAAAAGTAAAGGAAAGTAAGAAAGAGGGGAGAAAAAAGAAAAGAAATGTAATAAGAGGCATTGGCATTGGGCTATGAAAGGGCCCTTTCCTCTTTGTATCTTGAGGAGAGCGATAGGGTTTCCCAAGTAGAGTTCCTTCAGCACACGGACTTCATAGCCAAGGTTTCAGGTCTAGATCCCCTTCAAAGACCTGAGGAAGCCCGTAGCAAGGCCATCGAAAAGCTCGACCTTGATATGATATGGTTTACCCATAATCCCTTGGAAGATTTCATTAGAAGCTCCTATAGCCATGTTGAGGCAAGGAGGGATTCCTGGTCTAGAGCCTACCCTACGGAATGGAGAAAAACCTTCGAGGTGAAATCTATCGAGGACATTCTAGATTTTGATCCTTTTGAGGCATGGAATATACCTAGCCTAGGGGAGCTAGCCGAGCATCTTGAAAAGGTCCATGAAGAATTCCAGAAGCTTTACAGGCATCAGCTCGTACCGGGCGGAACTTACCATACCTGCCTAATGTGGCTTATCAAAATGTTCGGCCTTGAATGGACGATAAAGGCCGCCTATATGGATACGAGGGGCTTTGAGGGGCTCCTAGAAAGGTTCGGAAGCCTCTCGAGACTCGAAGCCAGGGCTTGGGCCCAGACGGGCATAAAGGTCTTCATAAGTCATGATGATATATGCTCTACTAGGGGACCTTTCTTCCCTCTGAGCTGGATGCGAAGGTACCTTTTTCCTTGGTATTCCAGGATATGGCAGGAGCTTCGGTCGAAAGGCATAAAGGTCCTCTTCTGCACGGATGGTGATATGACTTGCCTATCGGATGACATAGCGAAGGCTGGTGCGGATGGCTTCATCATCGAGGAATGCTGCGACCTAAAGGAATTGGCAGAAAATTATGGAAACGAGAAGGTCATCGTAGGAGGTGTGGATGTAGGCATCCTAACTTATGGAAGCTCCGAGGATGTTGTGGCGGAGGTTTGGCGATGCTTGAGTGAAGCAGGCATCTACCCGGGATACTTTATCAATGTCTCGGGCTCGATACCTGATAATGTACCCTTAGCAAACCTCGAAGCCTACTTCAAAGCCGTCAAGAAGTATGGGCTAAGAAGCCCAAGGAAGCCCTTAAGAAGGTAGTAGAGAGGCTAAAAGAAAAAAAGCGTAAATTAAAGGCTATTGAGACCTACTCAAGGCCTTTCCTTCCTAACCTCGTTTCGAATTGAGCCGTTATCTCCTATCAACCATCTTAAACAAGCCAGCCTTCTTTTAGACTTTTGGATGGAATAGGTTTAATTCTCTTTCAAAGGCATCGGTATTTCTAGGCTTCCTATAGGGAAGATCCCAATACCTTTGACTCATGGACAGGGATCTTAGAACCTATCAAAGGAAGGATAGGTTTCTTTTTTTATCAAAGCCTTCAAAGTTACTTAAATTATAGATCCATAGGTATCTCTATCTCGTTTGCCTTGGCTTAATCAAATGGGGTATGTTGCATGGCTTTAAAGGTCCTTATGTTCATATCTCATCCCTTCCCTCCAGACCCTCCCAAGGACATATTCCCCAAGCTCGATAGATTGGTCGAGGCAGGAATCATGGATGTGACGATGGGCTACATGCCTACACAACCTAAGGAGGTCGTCGAAGCGGCTCGCTTAGCGGTGAAGGAAGCGAAGGATAGAGGGATGAGGGTCCTCTACTTCTCCGGAAACCTTCGTAGCCAAATCTTCGACCTCTACCCTGAAGGCGACGGAATCCTCCAAGACGGAGCGGGAGCCTCCGGCTACGAGATTGGACCAGGTGCTTGGATAGGACGAGAGGGCATACCTCAAGCCCTCTTCGGCATGCACCACGATGCGGAGGTCATAAGGGCTTTAGGCTACGATCCCAAGCAGGTTAAGGCGGGGGAGGAATGGTTCTACAAATGGCTCCACAATCTGAAGCCCGATGAGGTAAAAGCCTTCTTGGAAACGCAGGTGGGCATTATGGATGCCATCGATTGGGTTCTTCAGGAGCCCGATTTCCTCGAGTATCTTAGCTTTAAGGTTGATTTTGATGTCGCCAGGACGAGGGAAGCCTACGAGGATCTTAAGGCAAGGGATCCTAGGCTCCTCTATGCCGTAAGTCCTAGGACCGCAACATACGCGACACTTTGTGGCTGTAGCTTCCGCCGCCTAGTCCCCTATACAGACTTCTTATGTCCCAAGCACTACTTCTGGCATGGCTACGATGGGATGTACGGCACGACTTACAGGTGGGTGAGACAGATCAAGGAATGGAACCCAAGCTTGCCTGAGGAGCTCTGCTTCCAGTTCGTCTATAGGCTTATGGGCTATGAAATCCCCGGGCTAAAAAGCCTAGATAACTGGGATCAGAGCCTTTACGCCCCAGAGTTCTTCGAGAAGGTCGTTCCCTTGGAGACGAAGAAGGATATATTTCGGGTAGGGGATCCGGAAAGGCTGAGCCCATGGGTTGGGCTTCATCATGGCGGCGTAAGGATGAGTGCGCATCACTTGAGAAGGATCCTTTCGGCTGCCCAAAGGGCTGGCCTAAGACGTTTCACCTATTGGCATTACAACGACCTCAAGGAGGAAGAATGGGAGGTCATCCGGGAATTAAGCCTTGGATAAAATAAGCCTTAGTAGGAAGATTGGATCGATGAAGGTTTCTTGAAATCGCCAGCCATGCGCCCTTTGGGCTATGGCTAAACTATGGCTTATCGGAGCCAAGGCTAGGAGCTTCCAGCCTTTTTTAAGCTTTCTTACAGTTATATCTAAAATTGGGCAGGAGAGATTGCTTTTCCATGCCCGAGGGAACTTGAACTCATCCATCGAAAAAAATCTTAGGTTTAAGGTCGTTATAACAGACTCTAGCTATCCTTCCAATGAGCCAGAAAGGCGGGTCTTGGCTGGGCTGGCGGAGCTCAACATTCTTCAACCCCCTCAACGCAAAACAGAAGAGGGACTGATCGAAGCCCTTAGGGATGCCGACGGCATCCTTAACGAATCGATAACTATAACGAGGCGCATCATAGAATCTCTAGAAAAGTGCCGGATCATCGTCCGTTATGGTGTCGGCTATGACAATGTGGATGTTGATGCTGCCACCGAGCGCGGAATCCTCGTCTGCAATGTTCCAGACTATTGTATCGACGAAGTTGCCGATCATACAATGGCCCTGATCCTCGCTTTGAATCGAAAGCTTCTTCAGCTCGACGGGGCTGTCAAAGCGGGAGCCTGGGACTGGAAGCTTTTCCAACCCATAAGGCCTCTTAAGGATGCTGTCCTTGGCATCTTGGGCTTTGGAAGGATAGGGGCCGCTGTGGCAGAAAGGGCCAGATCCTTTGGCTTAAAAATCGTTGCTTCGGATCCTTATGTAAGCGAAGAAAAGCTTAGAAGCCAGAAAGTTGAACCCTTAAGCCTAGCAGCCCTCTTGGAAGCTTCGGACATCGTAAGTCTCCATGTGCCCCTTACGAAGGAGACCTACCATATGCTAGGCGAGGGTGAGCTGAGACGCATGAAGAAAACTGCTTATATCGTCAACACGTCCAGAGGAGCCCTCATCGATTCCCGAGCGCTCTACAAGGCCCTTTCCGAGGGCTGGATCGCGGGGGCAGCCTTGGATGTTTGGGAAGAAGAGCCTCCGAGGAAGGAGGAGCCCCTTCTCAGGCTTCCGAATGTAATAGCCACGCCCCATATAGCCTGGTACTCCGAGGAATCGCTGAAGAGACTTCAGGTAAGGGCTGCAGAGGAAGTGGCGAGGGTCTTGAGGGGCGAAAAGCCCAGAAGTCCCGTGAATCTGAGGGCAATCGAGGAAAGAAAAGGAAAATAAAAAGGAAAAAATAAAATAAAGAGAAAAGGGGAGAAGAATTGCGCTAAATATTTATTATTTTAGAGGTCTCTTCTTAGTTTATTCATTCCATTCTTTGCTTTCCTTTTCTTTATTTCCCCCTTTCTCATAAATAAACGAGGACTTATGCCCCCATTTTCCCTCCCTTATGCCAGGGCGCATCCCTATATCGATCTCAATCCCTACCCCTCACCCTCCGATAATTCTTCCATTCCAGCTTCTCTCTCCAACCCCCTCTACTCTTCTACACCTCCAAATCCTACAAGCACTCTCCCCAGTTTAGAAAGTCCCTGTATGAAGGAGGCGAGGCTCTACGAGAGACTTGGAGGCTATGCCACACGATGTCTCACCTGCGAACGCCGTTGTCTCATAAAGCCAGGAGAGCGGGGCTTCTGCAAGACAAGGCTCAATATCGATGGAAAGCTCTATACCCTTGTCTACGGGGACCTGAA
>JAWCLV010000033.1:0-16597 GCA_038850515.1 Bathyarchaeia archaeon | reverse complement strand
GCTATCCTGAAGGGGTATGGGCTTCTGTAAATTATCAGTAAAGAACGCATTAGAATCGAGAAAGGATTAGTCTGAGAAGCATCTTGTTCTGTCCATCGTAAAAGGAGGCGAGTTCTCGGGCAACATTCATGGGAATCCCATGCCTTATCAGCTCTTTTTTAAAGCCTATCTTCGCACGCCTGATACTCCATCTAAGATAGATTAGATAGAACAAGAAAGAGAGAAGTAATTTGCAGGCATAGTAAACCACCCTTAGCCCTTTAATAACTAAGGACATAAGAATCCCAAGAAAAGGAAGGGATGCCCTTAAATCGGCTTCGTTTCTGGCTTTAGCTTAAGCTTCTGCTTCAGTATCAACTTCGGCATCCGATTCTGTCTTAGCCCTTCGCTACTTCGCCTCTCATGTACCCGTTTCCTTCTCTTTTTCCTTTCCTTCCTCCTTAGGCCTTTCCTTCATCGCCACCTCGATGGTACCTTTGCCTCCTCCCGTCAATTTCGAAAGGGCCTTTCCAACCTCAGTCAGCATCGCCACATATTCCCTAGTCATCTTTAAGGCCTCATCATCGGGGATACCTCCTTCCTTGAGTTCCTTGTAATAGCTCGCGGCCGCCCTTCCCATATTTCTACCAGCCTCTTCCGAGAAGACGCTAGAGATTAATCCTCGGATGAGGTTAGGAATCTGAGTCGAAACAGTTTCTAGGACCTGGGCGAGTTCCTCGGCATCTGATTGGTGCTTTGGATGATGTACGGGTCCAGAAGGCTTACTTTCTCCTTCACTCATTTTATTTTTCACCTCCCGTTCTTTATAATACATGGTCACTTTAGATAATTCTTATGGAAAAAAGTGGACAATAAGAAGAGTCTTTTATGGGAAATGGGCTCCGGATAAGTCAATACCCTTTGAAAAAGGCTTAAGTAGATTGAAGACAATTAATAATTATGAGCGTTGAAATCGCCCTTGCTGCCAGTATTCTTAGTCTAATAGCAGCGGCTATAAGGCTTCTTAACGATATAACGCTGGGGAAAAAGAAGAGCCTTTCAAAATCCGAGACGAGCCTAGAGGATCTTTCGAATCGCCTATCAAGAATGGAACGAGCCTTAGAGAGATCGGAAGTTCTCGAATTATTGGAAAAGGAAGACATAAGTCGAATGAAAGGTCTGGAAAAAGCAAAGGAAAGGTAAGGAATGTAAGGAAAACTTTCGATGGAAATTGGAAACCTAGGAATTTCATCTCTTGAGCTCCAGCTCTTAGAAGGCCTCATGACATAGGCGTCCATTTCCTTCGTAGAAAATTTTAGTAAGTAAATCCAAGGAGAGCTTAATTTGAAACTATTCATACGGTTATATTAAAAAAGAAAGGCTCAAAGCAGTTTTCTAGGATCCTTTTCCTTCATCCAACAACCTCATACCGATGACCCCAGCCTTCTGTCCTTCTTACGGTTCCATGTTCCTCAAGCCTCCTTAGCCTTTCCCTCACGATGCGCCTAGAGGCTTTTCCCCTGATGGCCCTGACCTCTTCCGTGATTTGTGAGATATTGAGGGGACCACTAACCGCTAAAACTCCGAGAATAGTCTGAGAAAGATCGTCTTTTATCGCTACTCCGCCAGTTAGGAGCTTTCTGACTGAAACTAGCCTTTGTAGGATCTTTATGGGCTCGATATAAACCGCGACGCTTTGTCTCATCCCCCTAATGACGGAAGCGAAGTAGGGATACTCTCCAGTGAGGAGAATCATCTCCTCTAGAACGTCTAAACGTTTCATGATAGCATCCAGCTTCTTATCCAGCTCCGCAACCTTGCCCTCGATTCCTTCACTCATCCCCCTCGCTCCGCAAGACTCCCTTGCCATATAATGCGTCTAATCGATATTATCTTATCTTTCCTCGCTAAATGGGCTTTCTTTTTATGGTTAAATTAGCCTGATTCTGGTCTTAAAATTCATATCAAAATCCTTAATACGATAAGATGAAAATCGGGTTTCAAATTTATTGGAGGGTATCCTTTGATCATCACTCGTGTTGACGTTTTTCCCATCGCCACTAGAAGAATAATCAAGGAACGCGTCTATGCAAGATCCCTTTTCTACATAATCAAGATCCATACGGACGAGGGCATTGTTGGCATAGGAGAGGCATCGGACATCCTTCATCATGAAGCCCCAGATGTGGGCTTCGTGGCGAAAAGGGCAAACAAGGATCTTGTCGGTAAGGATCCAACAAACCTCCACGAGGTTGAGGGGCTTATCCAAGGCTTTTCCTTCGCAGAGCTTTCAGAGGGCTTCGATATAGCCCTCCATGATCTTCTAGGAAAGTTCTATAAAGTCCCCCTCTACAAGCTCCTCGGGGGAAAGGTTCGCGAGAAAATTCTCATAGCCTTCCCCTTATGGGCGATTTCCAAGGATGAAGAAATCGATCGTAAGGTCGGGGAGGTCGCTTACATGATCGAAAACAGAGGTGTGAAGGCTATAAGGATCTATGTAGGCGCCAACCCAGAGGTCGACAAGGGGCTTCTAAAGGCTTTGAGGGATGCCTTCGGTTATGGGCTCCTCATCCGCTCCTTGGACGGAAGTAACCGATTCACTGCCAAGAAGGCCATAAGGTTCATCAAGGAATTGGAACGGTATGAGTTCATGTACTTCGAAAGTCCCTGCCCAGATCTGAAGGGTATGGCTGAGGTTCGAAGGGCTGTGGATACGCCCATAAGCCAGCATGTGGGCTCTCCGGAGCGGGCCCTCGAGATGATCGAGAGCCGTTCCGTAGACATCTTAAACATCTCCATATCTGGTGGCGGATTCTACAGGGCTAAGAAGCTCTTCACGATAGCCGAAGCGGCTGGCGTAGAGTGCGTAGTAGGGACGACTCAAGAGCTTAACATAGGAACAGCTGCCCAAGCCCATTTGATAGCCTCCACTCCGAATATACATTATCCATGTGATCCAGCAGGCCCCCTTTTTTACGAAAAGGATGTTGTTAGGGAGGGCGTAAGATTCGAGGATGGGGAACTCTACGTTCCAGAAGGACTTGGCTTGGGTCTAGAGATCGATGAGGAGAGGTTGAAGGAGCTCCTCATAGGCTTCCATGAACAGGAAAAACTCCTTTAGCCCCTTTTGATAGGTACGATATAAAAATAATAAAAGGCTGAAAAGGAGAACTCTGGAACATAGGTCTAGCGTCTCTAAGGAGGAAAGGAAATACCAAGCTTCATGTGTTTTTCTCGTTCGGTCTTCTTAAGCCTCTTTCCTTTTATTTTCTTTCCTTTCAATTTTCCTTTTGCGGAATTATGTATATATTCTTATTCTACCAATTAGAAATGTGGATTTAATGTAGCTTAGGCCCCGCAATCCATGGTGTCATATAATGGTGCGAATCTTCGGAAGGAAAAAGGAAGAAAGCGGGGAAAAGGATAGGGCATCTACGGCGGGGCATCCAAGTTTTAGTTTAAAGCCTCAAATAAGCGTCAGCGAGGGGGAAGCGGATAAGGCAAAGAAGGAGTTAAGGCTTCTCGAGATCGAGAAGGACATAGCCCAGTATGCCCTTATGAAGATCTATGAGGCCGAAGCTGGGGGTCTAATGAGTGTAACCGAGAGGGACTCCTTGGCCGAGCGGTATAAGGCTCAGATGAAGTCTGTGGAGGAACGCATACACCGGAATCAGATGCTGATAACCCTCAGAGAACTCGAAGTGGGTCAAAGCGAGCTCGTTAAAATGTTTAACGAAAAGTTCGCCGAGCTTGAGAATAGAATCCAAGAAATTAGGAATAGACTAGGCTATGCGGCCCCCTTATCCCAAAGTCCAAGCCCAACCCCGACTCCGTCTACAGCTACCAAGGCCCAGCCATCGTCGAAGGAGATCCCGAAGGCCGAGCAGAGGGAAACCCGCCCCTCAAGACGATCGAGGGAAAGGGGTGAGGGGGGCGAAGGTGAAGGTGAGCCTGCTACTGGCCCCCCGAAGACTGAGGCAGAGATGGAGATTGAGAGGCTCCGGAGTGAGATCCAGAAGGCCCTAGAGAAACTTGAGCAAATTGAGCTAGAAATATAAGTTCAATTTCGATTTGAATTTAGTTTTATTATTCCCTCTAGGCAGAAGCGTATCTATCCGAAGTTAATTGTTCGAGGATCTTCCTAGCCACTCAAGTTCTTTAAGGGTTTTTCCTTCCTCCTCCATGAATTCTCCAGAATCCCTTTGCCTTATGGTAGGCGAGGCGGGCATGGATCGCAAGTTTCCTCGCATTCGATAGGTATTCGGGTCTTCTTCTAGCAACCTCTAGGAGCACATATATCTTAAGGACTAGAAGGCTTTCACGGCCTAGAGGATCTAAGCCTTCAGCGTAGCTGTCATAGATCAGGAAAAGAACCTTCAAGGCCTGGCTTCTTTGGAGCATCCCTTCCTCTGGAAAACGCTGGGCCGACTGGCGGATGAGAACCCCTGCATAGTCGTAGCCAAGCCATCGACGGGCTATGCCCGCCACATCATCGGCAAGCTCCATGAGTTCCCCCTTCCCCATCCAAGTCCCCATCAAAGAGCCTCCTTTCCTCTGGCGAAGGCCTCGAAACGCCTGATGGCTTCTTGGATGGGCATAGGAGACGGGGGCATCTTGAATCCATAAGCCGAAACAACCTCCAGGGGGCCACCCAAGCCTTGGTCTAAGGCTACCTTGACTCCCCTCACAACATCCATGAGGACTCCCGCCCCGTTGGGGGCATCCAGGCTCGTTATTTTGATATCTATTGATATCGGGGCTCCAGCGAAATATCGGCCTTCGATCCAAAGATAGCTGACCCTTTGATTCTTCAAGGAGCCCACATAGTCCGTCGTTCCGGCTGCTATCTGAAAATCGTATGGAAGCGTAGCCCTTATGGATTCTGTCTTAAACCTACGCTTAAGGAGATTCCTCCGCCTTTCAAGGGCGTTTAGGTCCTCCGTTCCCCCTCCCACATCGAGGGAGTAGCTTTTCTCGATGCGGACATTCCTCCTATGCAAAGCTTCCAAGATAGCCTTATGAAAAACTGTTGAACCGGCCTGATCCATAAGGTCGTCGCCAGCTATGGGGAGGCCAACCTTACTAAAGCGCCTTCCCCATTCTTTATCACTGGCTAAGGCGATGGGGGTGGCGTTGATGAAGGCGCAACCTGCCTTTATGGCTTCCTTGGCATAATGCCTAGACGCCTTTACGGCTCCACTGGGGATTAGGTTTAGGACGAGCTCGGCTCCACTTTCCCTAAGAGCCCTGCTAATCTCTGGGGCTGGAGAATCGTCCAGTTGGATAACGTGCTTTAAATGCTCACCGATACCGTCAAGGGCCCTGCCCTTCTGAACCTTCACGCCAAGTTCTGGGACCTCCTGAAACCTCCAGGCTGTGTTAGGCTCAGCGAAAATAGCCTCTGAAAGGTCCTTACCAATTTTATTCGCATCGATATCAAAGGCTGCCACAACCGATATGTCCGAAACCTTGTAACCCCCAACTTCAGGATATGGAAAGCCAAGGTTTTCTTCGTAGGGTGCTTTCCCTTTTTCCTTTACCTTTAGATAGTAAAAGCCTTGAACGAAGGCAGAACAGCAGTTGCCAATCCCTATGATCGCTGTCTTGATTTCAGGCATTCTTAACAGAACCTTCGATTTAAATCGTTCTTCTTGGAAAATAAGTTTTGCTAGGCCTGTCTTCGCCTCGGCCTTCAGGCTTTCAAGGAAACTTTCCATATGATAGGGCGTTATGGATAGGGCTCCCAAATTGCAGAAATGCCAAGCCAAAAAATGGGTTTGAACCCAATTGATATTGGGTACCGAGCCTTTAGGCAATCGATAGGGAATCGAATGAAGCCTTCAAAGCAAAGAGAAACCTTCAAACTCTTGGTATCCCTACATTAACTTATTATCGACGATTCTGTTATATTATATAAACGATGCTGCGCTTCTACGAATCTAGGTCTTCGAGATTCCTTCTTTGGCTTGCCTTAGCCATCATTCTAGCCCTTCCCCTAAGCCTTATCATAGCCCTTGTCTGGCTTCGTTGGAACATTCTTCAGACCATGTATCTCCGTAAGGCGGGCATAGACTGGTTCGGAACGGTCTTCTATGAAGGCTATACCTTCATCTTCGCAGCCCTCTTCTCATGCCTTACGATCAATCCTAGGCCTCAGAGAAGCCAGCTCTACGACATATCCAACTGGGGAGAGTGGCTTCAGAGGAGGATTAGCATGGCCCCCTCGAAACCCATACCTATCCGCTTCGGAGTTTCGAAGTCCCTATGGGCCTTCTGGCAGCTCGTGAAGTGGTCCATTTCCTTCGCTTTCCTCAGCTACTTCAACGGTCTTCCTGGATTAGGAAACCTGACCGTCCCCATGCTTATGGTGCTCAAGGGCTTTGGAGACTGGAGGCTCCTACCCAGAATCCTAACGCTACCTATTATTCTCCCGTCGGGTGAGGAGCTCCTTTCCCTCATACCTACCCTAGAAAGTCAGTACAGATTTCTTTATGCCATAACCCTATCCATCCTCGGAATCGCTTCCCTGAGGCTCGGCATAAGGCTTGTGGGCGAATTCCTTCTTGAACAGGGAAACGCCTGGATTAGGGATGTCTTTGTAATTCTATCCCTTATCGTCTTGGGAATTATCTTAGGCTCTCCCTTAAGGCCCATGGATGCCACAATGCCCTATGACTTCGCCCTTACGGTCATCCTCCTTGCAGCCTTTGTAACCATGGCGACCCTTTTCCATTTTGGAGTCCTTGGAGGAAACCTTTCCTTTTCTAAAAGGCGAAGGATCCTCCTAACCGGCATCGCTTTGATCGTTTCTTTTGCCCTTTTAGGCGATGTTGCCATAATCGCTTGGTACAGGGTTAACTGGAACAATAAATGGGTCGAGTATGAATGGATGCCCCTAACTAGAAATAGGATAGAGGTTACCAGATGGGCTTCCGGTGTCGATAATATTCCCGAGTATCC
Source organism: Bathyarchaeia archaeon (assembly GCA_038850515.1). Taxonomy (GTDB): domain Archaea; phylum Thermoproteota; class CALKCG01; order B24; family JAGTQN01; genus JAGTQN01. The sequence continues at coordinate 9,658 of JAWCLV010000033.1, read as the reverse complement.
CATACAACAGGCCCCTACGGGAAATGTTGAGAAGCTTCTTTCCCTCGTGAGACAATGGGACCAAGATGCCGCCTATACGAAGATGAAGGGCCAGATAGGCGTCAATTGGATGACCCTAAGCGATTCCGACATAATATACTATAACGGAAGAGAGTACTGGGTCGCTCCAACAACGATTTACTATCCGAGCGATGATTGGATCAGTCGTCACATCATCTATACCCATGCCTCTAGGATCATAGTCCTAGACAGCCACTCGGGGGATTACGTCCCTGTCAAGGAATGCTTTGGGCTGGAGGATGAGCCCCGCATATACTATGGTGAGGGCTTCGAGGAGCACGTCTATACGGGAGTGAGGGGCTTCAGCGAGATAGAGAACATCACCTACTCTGGGGAGCCTGATTACGTGCTCTCTGGATGGGAGCGGGCCCTTTGGTTCCTTTCCGAGGGGCAGCTGGGCTTTGCCTTCACCCCTCCCCAAGAAAGCATATCTATGCTCTACAACCGAGACATCCTCAAGCGCGTTAAGGACATCCTCATCTATGGGCTTGAGGTTGATCCAGATGCTTATCCCGTGAGCGATGGAGAAAGGCTCTACTACCTAGTCCAGGTATACGTAAATTACCCGCTCCATACAGATTTCTCGGCTTCTTCCTATCTGCGGTTCTTCGCAGTGGTCCTCGTGGACATGGAGGATGGAAGGCTTCAGGGATTCATCGTAGGAAAGCCCGACGGATTCCTTGTAGACTTCTATAGAAGCTACTACAAGTCTTGGGGTGAACCTCCATCATGGCTCATCCCCCAGCTCCGCTACCCAGAACGTCTCTTAGGCCTTCCTAACGAGGCTGGGCAGCTCGATGTACATTTTTACTACCATGTGGAGGACCCTACCGTTTGGAGGTCTCGATCGGACTTCTTCGAAAGGCCAGCCCAAACCCAAGTCCACTATATTGTTATGCTGGTCGGGGAGGAGCCCCAATTTGTCGGCATCCAGCTTGTCGAGTTCGAGCAATCTCCTGGACGAAACCTGGCAGGGCTTTACGTCTCCTACGGAGGACCCCTCCTGGGAAAAATTGAGCTCTACAGGGTTACGAGCTCTTCATCAACCCAGCTGATAGGACCCTCGGCAGCCCTCCAGGCCGTAGAAACCGACAAGTTTGTTCAACAACAAAGGAGCCTTCTTCCGAACAACAGACTTGGAAACATCCTTCTCTACTCTATAGGTGGAAGCCTCTACTACTTCATCCCAGTCTACATCCTTACGAGGGTTGCCGAAGCCGTTACAACAAAGCTGGCCTTCGTCGTCGCCATAGATGCCCAAACGGGGACGAAGGTTGTTGCAGGAAATAGTGCGGCGGAAGCCTATGCCCTCCTCACAGGATTGGTTCCTCCTACGGAGGTGGGGAAGGAAGGGAGGTTGAAAAGGCTCAAGGAAGCCTTTACCTCGAGGGGCATTCTGTTGATCGAGCCCTCAGCCTTACGGGCCAATGTGGAAATCCTCATCGCCAACCTGACCTACGTAGAGGAGGGCCAATGGAACCAGATATCCTCAGCCATAGATGAGTTCATCCTAAACTATGTTGAAGGAAATGCCTTGAAGGAGGTCTATTGCTGGTATTCAGGCTCCGATACAGTTTACTTCGGAACCATGGAAGCCAAGGGAGGAATCGTGAAACTTAACTACTTCTCTGTAAAATATGGATGAATAGGCTATGAGCCAAGTCCTTGAAGAATTCGAACTCTGGCTAAAGTCTGGTTTCGGAGGCCCCTTCCGCTTAGGTCCCCATAGGTTCGAAAGAAGGGATGGGAAGGTTCTGGTGGACGGGGGATCCTTTACTATAGAGGAGGCCAAGGTTCTTGTCGAGATGCTAACATCTTCCAACCCCCTCTTACGCCTTTCGGCATCCTTGACGGTCCTAGAGCGTAATGGAATCTTAAGGGTTCTCCTCATCATCGGAGCCATCCTTCTCCTCATCCTCGTCTATCTATGGGTAAAGCACTAATCATCCATCTATGGATCGCAAGGAAACTTGAGGAAGCCCTTCCAAGGATAAGTTCTGGAAACTTAAAAGAGATTAAACGAGATCTTTAGCCCCTACATTTAAGCCTATCCTTCCTCCTTTTCGGAAGGGCTTGGGCCTCGGGAAAGCTTAAGAGTCTATTCGCATGTCTTCAAAGATCTAGGAATAAAAAAGGAACGAATGAAGGGAAGGGACGGGAAGAGAAGGGAATAGAAGAAAAGGGTGAGGGAAGAATGGCTATAAATCCCCATGTTGAGCTGATAAGCATAGGCGAGGAACTTCTCATCGGAAAGATAGCCAACACGAATGCCCAGTTCCTTGCCAGAAGGATCGTGAGTCTCGGTGGAAGGGTTAGGAGGATCACGGTCGTAGGGGATGATGTCGATGTTATCGCCGAAACGATTAGGGAATCCCTCAGTCGCAAGCCCAACCTCATAATAACTACCGGAGGGCTAGGTCCAACCTTTGACGATAAAACCTTGGAGGGCATTGCAAGGGCTTTGGGTAGGTCCCTCGTATTGGATGACGAAGCCTTAAAGATGGTAAAGGAGCGTTACGCCCATCTTTCGAGCTTGCGAGGACAAACATATGAGCTTACTCCTGCTAGGTTAAAAATGGCAAAGATTCCTGAGGGTTCCTCAGCCCTCCATAATCCCGTGGGAACTGCTCCAGGAGTTTTGATAAAGCTTGAAGGTTGCTTTTTGGTAGCCCTTCCAGGGGTCCCCTCGGAGATGGAGGCAATCTTCGAGGAGAGTATCGCTCCCATCATAAGGAATCTTTCAAAGAGCGTCTTCCATGAGAAAAGCCTAAGGGTGGAGGGGATCTTTGAATCCGATCTAGCCCCCCTCATCGATGTGGCTATGCGAGAGAATGCAACAGTCTACGTGAAATCCCATCCAAGGATGGAGGAAGGGAAAGGCTATATTGAACTCCACCTCACAACGAGCTCCGAGACTTTGGAAAAGGCTAAGGAATCCATCGAAAGGACTGCTGAAAGATTGAGGGAACTCATCCAGCAGCGAGGGGGCTCCATCCTTCCCCAAGGAACGCCCTAGAAGGATAGAAAGGAAAAGAAGGGGTTAGAGATAGAGGAAAAGAAAGAAAGTAAGGAAGGAAGGATGAACCCATTTTAATTCTATCAAATCAAATCCAATGGAATGATTATTCATAAGCCTCTACAAGACGAAGGACCTATGCATAAACATTTGATATAATACCTATCCCCCTCGTTCTACCCTCCCTGAAGACAAACCAGTCCCCGGGGACTACATACTCGGGCTTAAATTTGAAGCGAAACTTCACATCCGCCGTTACCCCAGTCCTCAAGGGCTCCTCCGACATCTCTAAGAACTCGACGGTCTGTCTAATCGTCTGGATATGGGCGACGGCATTGTATCCCCTCCAAATCGTCGTAGGATGATGAAGGACTGTAATTCGGGCTTCGAAGACCCTGACAGGAACCATCCTCTGGCTTTTGTCCAGAAGGACAAAGCCTTTTTGAACTTCCTCATAATCGACATTGGCTAGGGCTAGGCATACATCCTGACCTGCGAAGGCCTTAGCCACGGAAACCCGGTTCACATGGATCGACTTCACCCTTACAATCTTAACGCTTCCATCGTCGAAGGGACCAAGCTGCAGGAGATCGTCGAGGCTTACGGAACCCTGCTGTATAATGCCATTAACGACCGTTCCCACGCCTTTAACGTTGAACTTATCATCGATCCACATGAGGAAGGGTTTTTCGAACTTCTCGCTCCATCGAAGCCTAGGCGGAAGGAGGTTTAGGAAGGATCTTAAGAGCGTAAGCCCAAAACCTGTTTTGTTGCTAACGAGGAAGATTGGAACGATCCTACCGGTAACCATGTTCCTAGCCGCAACGACGGCATCGTCCAGATTTGCGATAACGATGGGTATGCGGGCGATTCCAGGAAGCTTCAAAAGGCGCTGAGCCTCCTCAACGACATGGGCTGTCTGTTCCTCAGAAACCATATCCACCTTCGTTACGACGATGATGATCGGAAGTCTAAGAGCCACAGCTACACCTAGGTGCTCCTTTGTGGTTCCTATGATGCCCGCATTGGCGCCTATGACTACGATTACATAATCCGGAGCCCGTCCCATGATCCCCTTCAAAGTCGTTCGGAGATACCTTTCGTGGCCTCCCAGGTCTATGAAGGATAAAATCTTGGCACTCTTCATGAAGACTTCGGCCTCATCTAAGGGGTTAAGAAGTCTATAGTTGACGGCATCCCCTTCGCCCGTGAAGCCTAAGAGGTGGGATGAAATGCTCGAGGTCCTCCGCATCTCGATCTCATGCAGGTACCTCGCAACCTTGGACATGGCAAGTCCATTTCCATCGTCCAGCTGTCCCGTACAAAGAACGCCTATGAGGCTGGACTTCCCAGAGTCGACGTTTCCTAGCATCGGTATCGTAAGATAAACTGGAAGTTCCCCCTCACGGCACGTTCTAACAAGAACCTCGGCTATAAGACCCTTCCTACCTTCCACGGTTCTGAGGACTTGGCATTGGGCGCCTACAATAGCGGAGGAACGTCTGAGGATATCCAAGGAGCGGGTAAGGGTTTCTTTTGTAAGTCCTAAGGGTTCACCCTCATCAGAGACGCCTATCTCGAAGAAGGCTTCGCCTCCCCCCTCATTAAGGCGATAGCGTATCTGGGTTGCCAGATGCTGAAGGGTTCGGGGATCATCGTTCGTAAGCATGAGCTTGTATTCGATGTTTCCCGAATCCCTCTCCCTAAGAAGCCTTTCCACGGTATCTTCCTTCCCGTTCCGTCTCCTTTCCTTCTCTCTCCCTTTCTTCTCTCAAGCTTTGTAATAAGGATGACAGACAGCCTATGAGGTAGAAGCTTTAAGTGCCTTCACCCTTCTTCCTACAATTCGGAGGGCTTAAGGCTTTGAAGTTGATGGCTAGGCTTCTGGGCTTGGAGGCAGGTGGAGAGTACATCGTCGTTCTGAACGATGAGGATGCCCAGGACCTTGGAGTAAGAAGCCTTGGCAGGGTAAAGCTGAGCTTTGAGGGAAGGGAACTTACTGCCATCGTTAACACAGCAAGGACCCTGGTGCCAAAGGGGGTTTTGGGGGTTTACGATGGAGTTAAGGACTTTTTAAGGCTTAAGGAAGGTGCCATCCTCGAGGTTACGGCGGCATCTCCGCCACGATCCTTCCAATATATCCGACGAAGGCTTGATGGAAAGAGGCTTGCCTACCACGAAATCTACGAGATCGTGAAGGATGTGGTGCAAAGAAACCTAAGCCAGATCGAGATAGCGTCCTTCGTAACGGCCCTCCACAACCATGGCCTTGACATGGAAGAGGCAACAAGCCTTTCCTTAGCCATGGTAGAAACTGGCGAAACCCTAAAGCTCGATGGAAGGCTCATCGTGGACAAGCATTCGATAGGAGGGGCTCCGGGAGATAAGACGACCCTCCTCGTCGTTCCGATAGTGGCTGCCTGTGGCCTTACGATACCTAAGACCAGCAGTCGGGCCATCACATCGGCGGCTGGAAGTGCCGACAGGGTTGAGGTCCTCATGCCCGTAGAACTTGGCATCGAGGAAATGAAGCGGGTTGTAAGCCGGACGAACGGCTGTATGGTATGGGGAGGGTCCCTCTACCTAGCTCCTGCAGACGATCTCTTCGTAAGGGTTGAGCATCCCCTTTCCATAGATCCACTCCTCCTCCCTTCCATAATGAGTAAGAAGAAGGCCGTTGGCGCCCAGATCCTAGTGATAGACATCCCGACGGGAAGGGGAACTAAGGTAAAGACGATAGGGGAGGCGAACCTCTTGGCTCGAGACTTCATAGAGCTGGGCAATAGGCTCTCGATAAGGACCCAGGCAGCCATAACCTATGGGGAGCAACCCATAGGCTATTCGGTCGGGCCCGCCTTAGAGGCTAGGGAAGCCCTCGGTGTTCTCATGGGAAAGCTATCGGCTCCAGACCTTGTCAATAAGGCCGTGCGTATAGCGGGCATCCTCCTAGAGATGGCGGGCTTTGAAGGCGGCCAGAAGATAGCCCTCGATACCCTAACCTCTGGAAAGGCTGAGCGAAAGCTGAGGGAAATTATCGCCGAACAGGGTGGGGATCCAGACATTTCCCTTGAAGATATTAAGGTTGGAAGGCATCGCTTCGCTTTTACCAGCGAGGTTGCTGGGCGCATCCTATGGATCGATAATGGACGCCTCGTGGAGGTTGCCAGGCTATCAGGGGCTCCTAAGGATAAGGGAGCGGGCATCCTCCTTGAGAAGAAGCTTGGGGATCCTGTAAAGCCAGGGGATACCCTTTTCACAATTTTTTCGGAAAATCTTGAGAAGCTTGAGGCGGCCAAGGAGGCGGTTACAGAGGGTAGCTTCATGGCCGTCGGCGAATCGATGGAGATGCTCATCCAAGAAGTGAGGGAGCTTCCGGAAGTCAGGAGGGCCTTCATCCTAGAACGCTAAAATCAGGGTATTCGAGCAAGTTTCGGTCCGTTCCCGACCTACTCGTTGGCCAAGGGAGGCGTTAAATCCCAATGGAGGGCATAGGGATCCTAGCTCGTGCTACGTGGGGGATACGTGGGCTAAGCTCGCCTTATCCAAGCATAAGGCTTCGAGGTTATAAGGAAGACGACAATTCTAGCTCTAGCTTAATCCTTGGCCCTTGGCTATTTTCTTGAAAGCTAACGTATCCTCCTGCCTCTATTTTGGATGCAAGGGTTTAGGACTCTAGGTCAAGGATAGGAGATATGGCTATGAAAGATTTATACATCAAAAACGTCTTATAGTTAAAACTACAAATAGTTATGATTGGTGAGTGGGGTTAAGTATGAAGAGAAAGATATTATGTACGATAATATTAGCTTCCCTCCTTTTCCTCTGTTTTCGTATGGCGATCAACATCAGCTTTATCTCTGGGCTGGAGCCTGAGCCTATCCAACTGAAAATCTATGTTAGCCCACCTAAGATTCCTGCCGACAATAAGGTTTATGAGGCAATTTTCGTTCAGTTGCAGAACGCAAAGGGTGTACCTGTAAGGGCCAAAACAGACGTTGACATCTACCTCTCTTCATCTTCGAAGTATGTAGGTTCAGTAGATAGTAACGTCACAATTCATGCTGGAGAAACCTATACTATCGCCAAGTTTTATTCAACTTATACCCCTGGAACGACAACCATAACGGCTACCGCATCAGGTTTTGCAACCGTTCAAGCGTCCGTAACTACGGTTGGGCCCGTTCCATACAAACTTGTGGTTTATGGTCTCCCACCCATTCTTCCAGCAGACGGGCAAGGCTATAGGGCTATAGTCGTGCAATTACAGGATTCCAGCGGGACCCCTGCAAGGGCTCCGATTGGTGATGTATCCTTGACCTTAGTATCTTCGAACACTACGGTTGGCGCAGTCGATCCCTACTTAGTCATAAGGGAGGGTGAAACATATGCTATAGCTAATTTTTATCCAAACGCTACAGGCTCTACAACCATTACTGCTATGGCATCAGGCTATGTCTCAGGACAAACAGTGATTAAAACACAGAGTCCAAGTGATGAGCCATCTAAACTTAAAGTTTATATCAGTCCCCCTAAGGTGCCTGCTGAAGGAAAAGTTTATACTGCCATAGCCATTCAACTTCAAGATTCTAAGGGCCGGATTGCGAGAGCCTGCGGTAACACTACTATAGTCTTATCTTCATCCAATATTGCAGTAGGCTTTGTTAACGATATAGCTTTGATAAAGGAGAATGAAACCTATGCGACAGCGAACTTCAGCTCAACATATAGATCTGGAAGCACGATTATAACGGCGGCAGCAACGGACCTTCAAAGCAGCCAAGAAACCCTAACTACTGTTGGACCTATTCCCTCAAAGCTTGCCGTATATTGCGCTCCATCAAGCCTGCCATCCGATGGGAAAGGCTATAATGCCATCATAGTACAACTTCAAGATTCGCAAGGAATGCCTGCTAAGGATCCTGAGGGCGATGTTGAAGTAAGTCTTTTCTCCTCAAAGCCCTATGTAGGAACTGTCGATTCAAAGCTAATAATACCCTATGGTAAAACTTACGCCGTAGCCACTTTCTATTCAACCCTATCAGCCGGCTCCACTTATATAACTGCCCAAACCGCTGGCTACACCTCAGCTCAAACAAAAGTTACCACGTATCTTATAGACGAGTATGCGTTAAAGGTCAATGTTTTATCCTATCCTGAAGAAGTTAACTCTGGTGAGAAAGTAACTGTAAAAGCATATGTAACCTATGATAATATAAGTCCTGCACTTAATGTAACGGTGAAATTTAGCTCGGATAGTAAGGGAAGCTTTTCGTCTGTTATCGATGAAAAGAATGGATCTTACGTAGCCACGTTCACAACCCCAAGCGTCACCTCTAGGACTATAATTACAATTTTTGCTAACGCCTCTAAAACTGGCTATATAAGTGGAATTGGAAACAAGCAAATTACTGTAAACCCAATCATTAAAACAGGAAGCATACGCATATATGTAAAGGATGAGAAGGATGAGGCTCTTAAAGGAGCAACCGTCACCTCAATCGATAAGCCAAGCGGTATGTCTGCAATAAGCTCTACTACTGATGAAACCGGCCTTGTAGCCTTCACAAACATCTTGTCTGGCTCATACGTTTTTGAGATAAAAAAGGAAGGCTATGAAAAGCAAAACGTCACCCTTAATGTTATAGCCGATCGGACAATAACCGTGACCGTTAATATCAAAAAATCCCCATCATTCTTAGACTTCTCTAATATAACATTCTTGATCTCTGTAATCGCGATTTGTGTAGCTGCAGTTGGGGTCGTCGCATTGATTGTCATGAAACTTAGGCATAGGTAGGAAGGGATGCTAGCATAAACAGATGCATATCCCTGAAACAAAAACTATTCATTTCAATCCTATCCAATCGAATACAATTCGATTCGATTCAATTCAGGCTTATATATCTAGTAATCAACCTATAGCATAGCTTAGGCAGTTTTAAATTATTAAGGAGTTCAAATCACAGTGTCTTTATCCTTCTCTCTGAAGCCTACGCATCCTTCCGCATTAACCTGGGCTCCAAGGTTTTCTGCCCACTCGCCAGTATAGGGATTGTACGTACACCTAGGAGGCTTTGCGTAGAGGTTATCTGTAAAGCCATAGGCCCAAGGCCTGCAATCCTCGCATAGGTAGCGATATTCGCAGTCTTTGCAGACCTCAACTAGGTCCTTCGTCAGTCTCCATAGAGCAAGCATCTTCTCGCCGAAGATGACATTATGTAGGCTCTGCATCCTAATATTGCCAACCACTAGGTCCCTGGCAAATACGCAGGGCAAAACATCGCCAAGGCTCGTGATGGCGGCTTTAGCAAACCAACAACTGTTCCACCTTCGATTCCTCTCATAGCTTTCTCGGTTGACTAGAAAAGTGGGTTGGGATCGGATGAAGCGTTGTCCGTATTTCTCAGGCCAGTTTTCCATGCCCTTCCCCCTCCCGCTGGGGCGGATGGGATCCGGTGCTCTATCGAGGACCCCAAGCTTAGAGAGGAAGTAACTCGTCCCTTCGAGATCATCTTCATTCTGCTTCATAGCCACAATGGCACAGCGCACAGAAACCCCGTAAGCCAAGAGAAGCTTGAGGCT
>JAWCLV010000032.1:0-17177 GCA_038850515.1 Bathyarchaeia archaeon | reverse complement strand
AAGTAAAGAAAAGAAGAAGCTGTTTAAGAGCTTCCTATGTGTATGCGAATGAAGATCATCGATTACCATGTCCATGTCTGGTCTTCAGACTTTGAAAGCTACCCCTTCCAAGGATACGAGCATCTCAAACGAATAGATGCTTCTCCTGAGCTTCTTCTTCGTTGCATGGATGAGGCTGGCGTATCTGGAGCCCTCATAATCCAGCCAATCCCATACCGATGGGACCATCGCTTTGTGACCTATTGTCTCCGAACATGGCCTCAGCGCTTCAAGGGAATGGCCCTCATAAATCCTTCAGATTCAGAGGCTCCTGAAACCCTAGAGAGGTTGGTTAAGGAAGAGGGATATGTAGCCGTACGTCTAAACCCAAACCTCTATCCTCACGGTAAAAGCCTAGATAGTGAAATCAGCGATCGAATCCTTAACCAAGCCTCAAGGTTAGGAATAGCTGTAGGATTCCTCATAAATCCTATGCATTTCGATGCCTTGGATGCCCTCCTTACCCGTCATTCTGATGTGGATGCCATCATAGACCATTTTGGCTTATGTAGCTCCAAGGATGGAGGGCCGGAAACCAATGAAAGCTTCAGGAGGCTTTTGGGCATGGCGCGGCATCCAAGGCTTTATGTAAAGCTCTCTGAATTTCCCCAAGCATCTACGGAGCCCTATCCCTATCGAGACCTTCATCCATGGGTTCATGCCCTCCTTCGGGCCTTCGGGGCTGAGAGACTGATGTGGGGAACCGATTTTCCTTATATCATGGGACAGTGTGGATATAAGAAAGGTCTTCAAGTCCTAAAAAACGAAATACAAGGCATATCTTTTGAGGAAATGGAATGGCTTTTAGGAAAGACGGCAGAAAAGGTCTTCGGAATCTGGGGTTGATCTTATATTCTAAAGTAGATAAGGAGAAGGTAGGGAGCCTCCTCATTATGAATCCTTTGGGTGATTCGCCTTGCCCGTCTTTTCGCATGAAGCATTAAGGCATCTGGGTTCAGAAATCTTCTTGGCCCTCGGGGCTCCTAAGGAAGAAGCATCCTTAGTGGCAGATCTCCTCGTTAGGGCAAACCTTGCTGGAGTCGATTCCCATGGAATAATTCGGATTCCTTCGTATGTAAAAGAAATCGAGGAACAACGTATCCTTCCGGGCTCGAAGCCCAAGATCGTCAAGGATACGCCAACTATCACGATCGTAGATGGGAACAGGGGTTTTGGTCAGGTCGTGGCTTTAAAGGCCATGGAGCTAACCATCGAAAAAGCTGGAAGACAGGGAATGGCGGCCACTGGAGCCTACAACTGCGGTCATATCGGGCGCCTTGCCGACTATGCAATGATGGCAGCTGAGAGGGATATGGTAGGCATGGTTATGACGCCAGGAGGCCGCTGGGTTGCCCCATGGGGGGGAAGAGAAGCCATCTTAGGAATTAGTCCCTTTAGTGTGGCTATGCCAGCTGGTAAGTATAAACCCTTCGTCCTAGACATGTCATCGGGAGTTGCAGCCGCTGGAAAGATAAGGGTGAAGGCCGTAAGGGGGGAGAAGCTTCCCCTAGGATGGATAATCAATAAGGATGGAAAGCCTACAACCAATCCTGAGGATCTAGAGAAGGGTGGAGCAATTCTTCCTATCGGAGGAAATGTGGGCTATAAGGGCTATGGCCTTTCCTTAATCGTCGAGTTGATGTGCGGTCCTCTCCTAGGCTTTAAGAACCTTACAAAGGGTCCAGGGAAGGGAATCTTCATGATGGCTTTGAACATCGAGGATTTCACGCCAATAGAGGAATTCAAAGCCGGAGTCGATGCCTATATCGAGACCATAAAGGCTTCAAGATTAGCAGAGGGTTATAAGGAAATCCTTATTCCAGGAGAGCCAGAGTTTCGGGAAGATGAACGTAGGAGAAGGGAGGGAATTTATGTAGAGGAAGCCACATGGAATGAAATATTAACAATTGCTAGAAAGCTGAAGGTTGAAATGGATTATGTAAAGCCTCTCCATGGTGGATGGGTCCTCTGAACGGGCTTTAGAATCTTCTCTAAGGTCCTTGGGTGGCGATACCCTTGTTTAAAGAAGGATACTGAAGGCACATGGAAAATTATTTAAATGGGTTGGTCGAGTCCATAGGCGGAATCTTGGTCCTCTCCGTCGTATCCACTTTCTTTCCAATTTTTAGCTTGATGCCTAGCCCTTGCCTACGGGGCGATACTCTTCATTGTCAGCGGTGGGACGATACAAGAAAACCATAGTGGAATTTTGAAAGAAATGCAGCCTTCGGTCTAATGGCTGGTTTCATAATTACGTGTCGATTCTAATCGACAGGGATTAAATTGGGGGATAGGATAGGAAAGGACTCGGCTTAGAGAAAGGAGGAGGATCGAAAGCCCTTCTTGAATAACGGTTAAGGATATGTGAAATGATATAGTCGAAACTAAGGCATAGCATAAGCGCAAGATCCCCCCTTCGATTACACCTTGAGAAGCTTTTAGAAGGAATATGAGGAAGCCAAGGATCTTCAGCCTTGCCCTTCAGAGCTTATTCGATAGAAATTCGAGTTCTTCAGGACTCACTTGTTATGAAACTTCTAGGAAAGCCATTACTCGAGTTTAAAGATAGGGAGAACTTTCACTTCGACCTCTGGGGAAGTAAGGCTTAAGAAGAAAAATAAGGTAAAAGATCTTAAAATAGGAAGAGAAATCTGGATGATAAGAATAAGGATAGGGATGGAGATAGTTATGGAAAGTTCCTTTATATTACGGATGATTAGTCGCTTCTGAGGGGGAACCTGGATATGGTAGTCCGAGCTCGGGACTTGAATGTGATAAGAAGCTCTTTCATGCGCCGTCTTCTCATGGCAGCCGTAGGCCTTCTAGGTTTCTCAGGAGCCATGGATTTCGTCCTTTGGCTTCGATACGGGCTCATGGTCCCCGGATTCGTAGTGAGCGCCTTCTGCTTTGCCGAAACTCTCCTCATCCTGGCAATCCTTTGGCTCATCGGAAGGCTAGGAAGCCATGGTGGTGCCTTCTGATAGAGCCCATACGGTCGAAATGGCTCCTCTTGAGCCTAATTTAAAGACGAAAACGGAAGGCTCTATCCAGCTCTTAATCCATGCCGATCGAAGCTCTATACTAAACGTTACGATAACGTTTGCTCGAATCCGAGTCGAGGAGTCCCCCTAGAAACCAGAAACAAAGAAGGCTTTCAAGCCTACAATGAGCCTTACCAGTCTTCACAGCGAAGCACAAAAGCCATCAGTTATAGAGGTCTATTAATTTGTCGCCGAAGAAGGTTGCGATTACATCGGTTTTTGCCTCTTTTCATACCCTTTTATATTTTATATCCTTTGATTTATGGAGGAATTGGGCTATCTACCTTGAACCCATTGAAGGCATTATACTTGGTCCATGGATCGGTTTTCTAGCAGCCTTTATCGGAAGCCTTGTTGCCAGAGCCATAAAACCCATAGACTTTTGGATGTTTGGAGTCTTCGCAGAGCCCCTTGGAGTTTTAGCGGCCGGCTTCCTTGTAAGAGGAATTTGGAAGCCTGTCATGGCGATTTATGGTATAATGTTGACGGCCTACTTCATGCATCCCTTAGGCCAGCGATTCCCTTTATGGACGATTTTAGATATACTGCTTTCCTTAGCGATAATATATCCAACGGCAAAGATGAAAAGAATCCCTAATAAGGGAAGTTTTGAAATTTCGCCTATTTCCCTAATTCTTACATCATTCGTAGCTACCGCGACCGATGCTTTAGCAAGGGTTTTTCTCTTTATACCGATGGGATTATTCTCGCTACTCGGTTTAACGACAGAGACCGTATACCCTATCTTTATGGCTGGTGCTATCGCCTCCTACATAGAGGATATACAAGTCATCATAGTTTCCTTCATAGTTGGTATCCCAGTACTCAAAGCCCTAAAAAGAGTTCCAGGGCTAATTTAGCCATGGAAGGAAAGGTAATTTCAAAAGGAAATTTCAAAAATTATCTTTATGGCAAATATATGCCACGAAACGGGAGCTTCACGAATCCCTAAAAATAAATCATAGGGCTCCACCATGGCTATATTATCTATCTCTATCTAAACCTTCAAGCTCCCATACCTTAGGACTGGAATAAGCGGCGCACATCCTTTGTCTCAAGATAAAGATTTCATAGCCTTCTAGGTGACTAATTCTCGTTATGATCGCAAGCTTTTATCAACCCCTAGGTGAGTGAGGGCTTCCAGACTTATTGGGGGGTGCTTAGCAAACTCAAGATCTCGCTCATCCTTCCGTCGCATGGGCCAGAGCTGCCATTGCACCCTTTTTATATAAATTCTAAGCGTCCTTTTGAACCTTTTCAAAGCCCTCAAGCGTTTGCAGATTTAATAGCCTTCCCTTCATAGTAAGGATGAGTCCATAAAAGGCTTAGAAGAGGCTATGCAAACCGCGTCATCTCTTTTAGATGAAATTAAGATCGAGCCCCTTGCAGCCGAGAGCCTCGGTGTCAGGTCCATGTGCACATACGTGGAAACCCCAGAAGTGAGGATCCTCTTGGATCCAGGGGTTGCTTTAGGCCCTAGGTTTCGGCTACTACCCCATCCAAAGGAATATCGGGCGCTTGGCGAATGCCGAGCAAGGATCTTGGAGTATGCTTCCAAAGCCGAGGTCGTAACGGCTTCCCACTATCACTTTGACCACGTATCGCCTCCCCTTCACTGCGATAATGTCTGGACATGGAGTAGTAGAGAGGTTGCAGAGCAGATATATGGGGATAAGATCCTTCTTCTAAAGGACATAAGGGAAAAGATTAACTTCAGCCAACGGAAGAGGGGTTGGATCTTCAGGAGGGTCCTTGAACCCTTAGCCAAAAGGGTTCTTCCTTGTGATGGAGCCACCTTCTCCTTCGGCGATACCAAGCTTAGCTTCTCCAAGCCCGTGGTCCATGGGGAGGAAGGCGAAGGACTTGGATGGGTCCTTCTCCTAACGATAAAAAGGCTTAATGAAAGCTTCATGTATTGCCCCGATGTTCAAGGACCCATATCCAAGGAAACTTTTGCTCTTATATTCTCCGAAAAGCCCGATGTGGCTATGATTGGAGGCCCTCCCCTTTACTTGGCAGGCTTCAAAGTATCGGAGGAGAGCGTTAGGCTTGGGATATCCAACCTAGCCAAGCTGACCTCGGTTGTTCGAAGTATTATCCTCGACCATCACCTGCTGAGGGATGTAAACTGGAGGAGCTTCGCAGCTCCCGCCTACGAGGAGGCTTCTAAGAATCATTCTCAGATCCTTACCGCCGCAGAAAGCCTAGGGCAGCCGATCAGAATCCTAGAAGCCCAACGCCAGAGGCTATACGAATCCGAGCCTCCTTCCGAAGCCTTCCAAAGATGGGTGAGGCTTCCCCATGAGAAGAGAAGGCTTATGAAGCCCCCGCTTTGATAGAAACGAAAGCCTTTATTCTTTTCCATTTCAATTCAAATCTTTCCAAGCCACATCCCTCGAATCCTTCGCCACATCGAATTTGGACTTTGCCTTTGATTTATGAAGGCTTTTAAAGGCTAGGTCTGCAAGATAAAATCGGTAAGGATGGGATACGATCTTATAATAAAAAAAGGGCGAATCGCTGATGGAACTGGAAACCCTTGGTTCTATGCAGATATAGGCATAAAGGCTGGAAGGATAGTAAGGATCGGAAGCCTTGATGCTTGCGAAGCGGTAAGGATTGTAAAGGCTGAAGGATATGTTGTGGCACCAGGTTTTATCGATATACACTCCCACTCAGACTTTGCCATAATATCGAATCCCATGGCTGAAAGCAAGGTTAAGCAGGGCGTAACGACGGAAGTAAACGGCAATTGCGGGAGCTCGGCTGGTCCCCTAGCCCCTGGCCATGAAAGGTACGGAGATCCAAGCCATGGATGCCAAGAGGGCGAGGGGCTTAGGTGGAAAAGCCTAGGGGATTACTTCAGCCTCCTTGAGAAAATGGGCATTTCCATCAATATCGCCTCCTTGGTAGGCCACGGGACAATCCGATCCTGCGTTATGGGCTCTGAAAACCGAAAGCCTACGGTTGAAGAGCTGGATCGAATGCGAAGCCTTGTCCATAAATCCATGATGGATGGGGCTTTGGGGCTATCCTCAGGGCTCGATAAGGGCTTAATCCCCGGATGCTATGCCGATACTGAAGAGCTCATAGAGCTATGCAAGGTCGTGGCTAGATATGGAGGATTTTACGCAACCCACCAAAGGAATCGGCAGGAAAGGGTTCTGGAGGCGGCTATGGAGGCGATAGAGATAGGGGAAAAAGCCCAAGTCCCGGTTCAGATATCCCATTTCGTTCCAAGGTTTCCTGATGGAAACAAAACCTTAGAGTGCATGGGAATCATAGAAGCGGCGAGGAGGCGAGGCATCGATGTGACTTGCGATGTTGTCGTCCCTAATGCCTTTGGAGGCTACCACTGGGCCCACGGATCCCTAGCAACCCAGGTTCTTCCCCTATGGGCATATGAAGGCGGGCGGGAGAGACTTTTAGAAAGGCTTAGGGATCCGGAAACAAGAAGGAGGATGCGGAGGGAAGCTGAGCCCCTTTGGGGGGTTTGGCGCCATGGTCTATGGGATAAGCTCATCCTCCTCGAAAGCCATGGAAGTCCCCATCTAGTCGGAAAGACCTTCGAGGAAATCGCAAAAGAAAAGGGTGTGGATCCATGGGAAGCTTCCTACGATATCCTCTTAGAGGAGGGAGGCCGAAGTTGCGGAATCCTTGGGGCTAGCACAGAGGAAAGGGATTCGATAATGGTCATGAAGTATCCATGGTCATCCCTAGAATCCGATAGGGCTCTCCATGTACCCCATGGACCCTCAGTTTCCGCTTCGTCTTCAACTTCCTCCCAAGCCCAGGCCCAAGCTTCCGCTCCATCGAAGGAAAGGGCTGATGCCAACGCTTACGGAGCCTTTCCCAGGATCTTCCGCAGATACGTTAGGGAGCTCGGCATCCTTACATTGGAGGAGGCTGTAAGAAAGGTGACTTCCCTTCCGGCCCAAAGATGTGGCTTTAGGGATAGGGGAATCTTGAAGGAAGGCTTCTGGGCGGACATAGTCATCTTTAGCCTAGATAGGATAGCTGATAGGGCAACCATAGAGGAGCCAAAGCGTTTTCCTGAAGGTATCGACTATGTCATCGTCAATGGGCAGATTGTCGTTGAGGGAGGCGAGCATACAGGCGCCAAGCCTGGAAAGGTCCTTAGAAGAAGTTATCTGTAATTTTATCCAGACTAAAGGCATCAAGCATCCTTCTTTCTATATCCTTCTCAAAGCCTAGCACCCTTAAGCTTATTAAAAGCCTTGAAGAAGAGGACGGTTGCATAAGAAAGGCGGTATAAACCTTGACTCCAAAATTATTGAAGGAATTCGGCACGAAGGAAGAATTTGAAGAGGCGACTAGGGATAGGGGAATTGAGATTACAAATGATGGCGTAAGGCTTACGCGTTTCGTAATCATCGCTGATGAGATGGGGCGCATCAACAGCAGAACCTTCGATAGGATCAGCGGAAAAGTATGGGCTAAGAAGGAATTCTGGATAGAGGATCCCGATGTCTTCTCAGCCAAGCTTTGCATATTCAACTTTTGTGAAAAGGGAGGCGAGGGAGCCCCCCTCTACATAGAAATAAACGGAATTGGAAAGGGAAGAACCGTAGTCCATCGGTGGAAGACCTCTAGGGAATACTGGGAAGATCGCTGGGCTGCCATACCAATACCCGTAGAATGGCTAAAGAAGGGCATAAACGAATTTGTATTTCACTGCGACAAAGATACCGTATGGAACCTTTGGATCGAGAACAGCCGATGGCCTAACAGAAGCGCCAAAAGCATCGATGGTGGCAAAAGTTGGGACTATGAAAGAATGGGTTTCAACGATTCCTGCGATGGCGAGTATGTAGCCCGTTTATGGCTGGAGAGGTACGCCGGTAGAGGCACGATCACTTCTCCCGTCTTGGATCTAGCATCCTTGGCCTTCAAAGGGTCAATAAGCCCTAGGATAGTCCTCAGAAGCCTTAGGCTTTCCTGTGAGGCGGAAGAGCCACCTGGGACTTCGATAAGGCTAGAGGGGCGCCTCGGCTCTAAGCCCTCCTACTCTCCGGATAGCTGGACCTGCTGGATGCCCGTTGAGGATATTCTGAAGGACGAAAGCCTTCGCTCGCCATGTTTCAGGTATTTTCAATGGAGGGCAATCCTTGAAACCCGGATTCCCAAGGCCACGCCAGTCCTTAGGAAGGTATTCCTGGAAGCGGAATTTTCAGCCTTCGACCAAGATTTGGCTGAGATGACGAAGATAAAGGTCTTGGAGCTTCGTAACGAAAGGATCGTAAGGGGCTCGTATCCCTTTTCCTTCCAGCCTTATGAGGAAAGGCGTCTTCAGATCCTTAGGGAGCGCTATGAGCTCGATTGGGTCATAAAACCCGGAAGGACGGATTTTGAAAAGCTTACGCTCCTTAGAGATTGGATAAGGCAACAGTGGGAGGATGGTTGGAAGACGGCGCCCAACTGGGGAGGAAGGCTGGGCTATCTGGACTACTGCCCTCCTTGGGATGGCCTAGTCATCCTAGAGCTGGCGAAAAGGAAGCTCGCCTTAGGCATGTGTACCCATTATAGCACGGCCTTCGTCCATGCCTGCGCAGCCTTAGGCTTTCCTGCCAGGACCGTTATCATAAAGGCCCATTGCGTCACAGAGGTCTGGTCCAACGATCACAAAAAATGGGTTATGTTCGATGTGGGTGGCGATGTGGACGATTCTGTAAAGGCTACATACCACTTCGAGAAGGATGGAATTCCCTTAAGCGCCTTGGAAGCCCACCAGGCATGGCTAAAGGGAGATATGGATGCCATCAAGATCGTGCCTGAGAAGGCGGCGAAACGATTCCCATCCGTAAAAGATAGGCTTTCCCTCTTCGAGAGGTTCTGTACGACGCTTAGAAACGATGAGCTAACATCCCTTGAGCCTGGAGAGCCTGAACATGGAAGGATGTGCTACCACTATGATGGCTACCTTTGGTGGAAGGATGAGAAGGCGCCATCGCCATGGTTCTCCCTCCAATCCAATAGGATCGGAGATTTCCATTGGAATGTCAATGTTACGGAAATGCACTTAAGCCTCGCCGGTCCTGAGGGACCAAAGGTTTCCTTGGAAGTCCAGCTTGACACGGCAACCCCGAACTTCGAGAAATTCCTCGTAAGGCTGGATGGGGGCGAATGGATCGAGAAGCCCTCAAGCTTCCTATGGAACCTTCATGAAGGTGTCAATAGCCTTGAGGTAAAATCCGTGAATAAGTTTGGGCGGGAAGGCATCGTAAGCAGTGTTAAGGTTGAATATTCACCTTGAAAAGGTCTTGGCTGAAGATTTCGGGACGAGAGCCCTAGAGAATAGCGTCTTTTCTTTTTTTATTTTATTTTATTTTCCATCCCTTGGTTCGTGATACCTTTACTTTACTCCTTTTTAACCGCCATCGATATTTCATCCTTGAAATATTCAACCTCAAGGTCATCGAACCACGTAGTTCCCCTTCCTTCCTGCCTAAGGAAAATATGAAGGAAATACGCATCCTCCGGAGCTGGCTCCAGGATAACGAAAAGCCTCGTCCAATCGTTCGTCCCTCGAAGCCTCTTAGAACTCGCTATCGGATAAACATCTGGCTCATTCGGAATGTTGTAGCGAGCTGCGATTGAGGAGCCTACGCCTTCCACATCCTTCGTCTTTACGAAGCATGAGATTCGAACCGCCCTTCGGGGTATCCAAGGACCCATCCATCCCCCTGCGCCCTCATGCTGAATTCCCCATTGGGCAAGTCCATAGTCTTCCTTCTCTATCTTAAGCGAGTATCCATCGCTCCTTCCTTCCTTCGTTTCCCAGGCATGCCCTTTACCGGCTATCGGAGTCCAAGGCCAGGGATCGATGCCCTCGTAGGGCTTGTTGGCATCGCAGGGAGTTTCGAAACTGCATCGGCGACTGTAAGCCGGAACGACAGAAAAGGGAACCTCATGGGGCTTCAGGGGTCTTGGCCTCGCAAGGCTCTCCATACGCTTCGCCTTATCGTCGGAAAGCTGAAGGATCCTAAACCTTGCCTCTATGGGGCGTGATAGCTCCTCAGGCTTTAAGATTAGCCCCATATGGACATCGTAACCCCATGGACAGATCGAAAGAACCGATCTTCTAGCCGTTTCGCCCAAAATCTGAAGGGCAGGGTTCCCATCGACTTCATAGACGGCGGCGAAGAGGCCGTTTTCCCTTAGGCGAATTTCGGACTTATGGGAGCTTTGGAAGTGATTTATCGGGACTTGTATGGTTTCGCCATCCAGGGCTTCGTAGACGAACCTTTGGTACCGTCCTTTCCAGGCCCCTGGGAAGGCTATCGAAGGCGCCGGAAGGTCGACGAACCAAGGATCCGAGTATTCGAAGGTTACCTCGCCTTTAGGAGAATAGAACTCTTCAGGGGAAGAAACCTCCAAGGTACAAAGAAAATCATATACATAGCTTTCTAGCTCTAGGTCATAAGTTAGGCTTAGGGTCCTTTTGGAAGAAGCCATACCATGGGCGTCTTGGCTTTCGATAGTCAGTTCAAATCGATCGGAGTCCCAAGTCTCGATCCGAAGGTCGGAAAGGCGATCCGTAGCTATGGCTCTTGCTCCTGCTATGGTGGCGCTTCTCTTGAGGACCCAGTAAAGCTGTACGCCTTCAATAAGGGGAGGACCTTGAGGCGATAGCTTAAGCCTCCTTAATACGATTGGACGGGGCGTAAGGTTGAAGTACCTTAAGGATTGTTCGGGCTGTTCCACGAAAGCAGTATCAAAGCGGGCTATGGGATCCTCATGATCGTAGATCCATAGCTCATGGTTGACGGTGCTTCCATGGGTCCTCCAAGAGAACTCTGGCTTATGGATCTTAGTAAGCATAGCGGGCTACCTTCCTCAATAGATCAGAAAGCCTACCGTTTCATATAAATGCAGAAGGATCAAAAGGGAGCGTACTTATTGAAGCAATTATAACGAGAAACTAAGATACGCTATATTATATTACATTAAAATCGAAATCCTAGGGAATCGAAACAATTCTAAGTAGAAGAAGAAAAAAGCCTTAAAGCCCCTCATTCAGATCTAGGTTTCATGAAAAGAATCGACGCTAGCCTTCCTTCGGTCCCTCCGCCTAAATGGGCCATTCTAGAGCGATCCTTAATTGATCTCATGGGCGAAGCCGTCTTTCCCTTCCTCGAGAAGTATACCCGCGAGGATGGCTCCCTTATATGGCATGATAAGCCTGGAGGGGGCGGAAGCCTCGACGATGCCTACGAGAGCTTCTACAACTGGCCCCTTCTATACGTTCTAGGCGGGGCTGATCACCTCCTTCCGATTTCCAAGAAGCTTTTCGATGGCATAACAAGCCAATACGCCTACTACGGAACCGTCTATAAGGAGTACGATAAGGATGCGGACTGGTTCCATCAAGGCGAAGGCTATCTTTTCTTCTACTTCCTATGCCTTGCAGATCCTAAGGACCGCAAGAACCTAGAGAGGGCGAAGCGCTTCGCAGGCTTCTATCTAAACGAGGATCCAGAAGTCGAAGAGCCTATCTATGATCCAGAGAGGAAGCTCATAAGGTCCTGGCGTGTGGGAAGCCGAGGAGCGAACTTCCACGTATGGCGTTCTTATGGCTGGGCAGAATGGTCAAGACCCTATGGGCTTCCCTTCGAGGATGTGCCTGGCATCGAATCTTACGAGGACCTTCGGGATCCTGAGAAGGCTAGGCTTATGGGGGAAGTCATGCATAGGCGTATGGATAGGGGCGATGTGGCCCAGAACCTGGCGGCTACAAGCCTCCTTACTAATGCCTTTCTCTTAACGGGCGAAGAAAAGTATCGAAGTTGGGTATTGGATTACGTGGAAGCCTGGATAGACCGTACTAGGAAAAACGGGGGAATTTTACCGGACAATGTGGGGCTTTCGGGGGAGATCGGAGAGTACATGGATGGAAAGTGGTGGGGCGGAGCCTACGGATGGAGAGTTTGGCATGGCTTCCTGAACCTAGGCTCTACGGTCCTACTGGCAGCCTTCAACGCCCTCCTCCTCACGGGCGATAGGCGTTACTTGGAATTCCCTAGATCCCAGATAGACCTTATCATGGGCCAAGGAATCGCCAAGGAAGGAAGGTTCCTAGTCCCCTTCAAGCATGGAGACCGAGGCTGGTTTGAGTATCAGGATACGGGAAATGGATCCTACTTCCTTGCCTTAGTTGCCCATCTATGGAGCATGTCCATGGATGCCTTAGATTGGGATCGCATCAGAAGGCTAAGGGAACTTAACACGGCTAAGGATTGGAAGGAAGTTGCGACTTCATGGCCAAGGTCCCACTTCAATGAAGCGCCTTGGATCCTCTTCATATCGGGCGAGTACCCCGAATATCCTGAGAAGGCCCTTCTAGCCAGTGTCCAGCATGTCTATAGGCGCATCGACATGATAAGGGGGGATAAGGCGGACTTAAGGAGCGTCAACGAGCACCATTGGCAGGTAAGGAATCCCGTTACGACGGAAGCCCTCGTCCAGCTTACCTTAGGCTCTCCAGGAATCCTCTACTTCGGAGGCCTCTTGGAAGCCAGGATTCGTTACTTCGACTTTACGAAACGAAGGCCTGGATTGCCCCAGGATGTTGCCGCCCTCGTGGAAAGCCTTGAAGCCCATGGAGCCTCCATTAGCCTCGTAAACCTAAGCCCTAGGGAGGCTAGGGATGTCGTCTTACAGGCGGGAGCCTTTGGGGAGCACCTTTTCACAGAGGCAAGATATTCGTCGAGAGTCCCTACGGAGGAAAGCTTCATCCCCCGCCATGAAAGGGGAGGGGAATCGCCCGATAGGACGGATGAAAATTGCCTCCAAATCGATGATAAATGCCTCCATGTGCATATGCCCCCCGGGACGGAAATAAGGCTGAGGCTCGGTATGAGGCTATTCACCAATCGACCAAGCTATGCTTTTCCTTGGGATGCCTAACGTTTTTTAGCCATATTATGCCTTTACCGCCCTAGACAGGCTTGCGTTTAAGAAGGACCTTCCTAAGATCCCTTTTCTCGGGGCACGGAATCCTTTCCGTTACGCTGAGGACTTGGCATCGATCTTGAGGCTTTAAGCCCAAGGGATGGCATAGCCCATAGCTTTCGCAATCTCTTCGTTCGCAAGGCTGGGATTCGAAGGCTATGATGGCGTTTAGAATAGCCCCTTTGGTTTCTAGGGCTCCGTAGATCGCCGCTTCTTGGACCTCCACAACCCTTACACCATCCTCGTGGAGGGGGCATGGAAAGACCTTACGTCTTAGAGCCTTTACCTCGTATATCCGACCCTTCTCCAAGTTTCCGTCGCAAACCTTGAGGAGTTCGCACCCCTTACAGGCTTCAGCCCTTCCCATATGGAGGAACCTGTAGCCCTTCCTAGCCTGCTTTACGCCACAAAGGGTTATAGGAGCCATGGCCTTTTGGACTCCCCTATAACGCATCTTCAAGGATAATAACGGTTGTTTTCACCTCTAAAGGATTTGGAAGATACTCGCTAAGTAGAGGATATGGAAGCTTTTGGTTTAAAGGAACGAAAGGGAAGAATAGTGCCTTGCTTATTTTCTAGGAAGGGATCCTTAAGCTAATAGGCTAAGCTTCTTTCTTTTGCTATCTTATCATGCCTTCTCAGCATCTCTCCATCCCGAAAAGATCCCAAGGGCCTTGGAATAGATTTATAAAATATCCTCACCTTCAAGGAGTAGTTTATACTTTCCTTCGTCCGCATTCCTACGCAACCTGAAATCGAAACTTCTATGGGCTCATCCAGTTTCTGATATACTTCTACTGCTTTCATTCTTCTTAAAGATTGAATAATACGCATTAGGCGTTAATACGCGGTTATTCTCGGTGAAACTTCGACTCTATAAAAACTCATGGTTAAAGAAGCTCTCGAATAAAGACAAATGATAAATAAATCCCAATGGAATTTTGAACTATGGCTATGAGGAACCTTCTACTTCTCATGATGGCCATATTAGCTTTCTTTGGTCTCTTTGTCAACATCCTTTACATAAATTTCATAGCCCCTGTCAATGCTACTGTTCAGGAGCTTTTCTCAAATCCCAACCGCTATAGCGGAAGGGATGTGCTAGTCGAGGGCTCTCTCCGAAAGGTTTGGTTTCTTAATGCCTTCCTTTACAATCTTACTGACGCTGGATACGGGATAGCAGTTTCGAGCTTAGCCGATGAGGATCTGGATGCCTACGTAGGCTTAAAGGTCCTAGTCCAAGGAAAGTTCCGCCATCGCTCCCAGCTCCTAGATTCACCATCCTTCCTAATAGAAGTCTCTACAATCCATGCTACGAATGGAAAGCCCCGCTTCTTTCTACAGTTTGAGCGCAGTGGAGGCATTGCGGGCTTTCAAGAAGCCTTCATCCTAGACAACAACGCAACCGCATCCTTCTTTAACCGAGGCATTATTATATGGCAGAAGAAACTAAGCAATGAAGAATTCCAAGAAGTCATCCGCATAATCTTGGATAGCGGCTTCCTTTCCTTGGAAAAAGATGCCTATGATCCAAAGGAAGGGGTCGCCGACTTCTTTTCATATCGTCTTAAGGTCATCATAGCTTCCGATGATAAGATCCAATCGAAAGCCGTAGCTTGGGTTGATGAATGGGCTTCAAAGGAGCCGCTTCCCTTGGATCTTACAAGGCTTGTAGCCGAATTAAAGGCCTTCATGGCCTCCTTTCATTCCACAGGGTAAGGGGGCTTCGTCATTGAGTTAGGCCTCGCTACGGAAGCATCAAACTTAAGAATGCCTAAAGAACGAGCCAAGGCTATTGCTTAATGCTCCAATCTAATCCACATCCTTTTCTGTGTAGCTGAAGTCTCGTAGCTAAATGTTCAAACCGAGAATCTCTCTTAAGTTTCTATCTCGGGAACGCTGAGTAAGAGTCAAAAAGACTAGGAGGGTATTCGTCGAACTTCTCAGGATTCAAAAGCAAAACTTGGGCTGTCAGTCTCCAAACCTTCGGAATTCTTAGAAAAAGATTCGTTGAAACCATCTTACCTTACGGTTCTAAGGATTTATCATCGATGTAGTTCAAAAAAGGCCCTAAAATTGAAGTTCAAAAAACCTTTGAATTTATTCCCCATCCTTTCCTATCCGTGTCTTTCTTACCTCCTTTTTCGGGGCGTATTGTAAATTATTTTATGCAGGATCCAATATTCTGATGAAGGGATATGCCTTGTCTTTGGCTAAAAGGAGAAGGGGAGTTTCCCCAATAATCGCAGCCATCGTTCTCATAGTTATCGCCATCACCATAGGCATAGGAGCCGCCTTCTGGTGGTCCGGAATTATCCAATCTTTCATAGGCTATGAAAGCATCGAACTTCGATTATATACGGATACTGGCGAAGAGTATGGAACCTACAAAGTCACGATCCATATTAAGAATACGGGCACCAAAGACATCACGATTAATATAAACGGAATCTATTTAAACGAAAAGCCCTTCTGGGAAGCCAATGTCACGAGGGTAAGCTTCTGGATCGAGGATGTGAACCAAACAATTCCGAAGGCCTTTCGGCTACCGGTCGGGAAGAAGGCCAGGATTGAGATACATTTGGATAAGGGCTATCGATCCGGACAGATGGTCGATGTGAGGCTTGTTACGGCTTCTGGAAAGGAATTCTACAATACGGCAAATCTTCCTTAGTATCCTTTTATTGCATTCTTCACCCCATTTCAATGAGAAAAGCCTGAATTATCCTTTAAATCAAAACGCTCTTTTTGACTGAAGCTTGTTGGAAAATAAATAACAACCCAGATGCGAAATAGGTGCAGTAACTATTTCCCGTCGTCGGGTAAGACATACAGTGCGCACTATAAGTTCCAAAAACATTATATAGATGCAAAAAATATGAATATTTAATATGAACAAAAAATCCGTATTCAGGGTCATTTTAACCATAATTTCCTTGGATCTAGCCTTCATACCTTCCCTTTTTAGCTTAGGTGGAAATTTCGCACCTTCCACGGCTCTGCTTTGGACGGACAAGAAGGATTATGCCCCCGGAGAGACTGTCTCCATCTATGGCTCCGGATTCCAGGCTGGGGAGACCTTAGTCCTTCAGATTCTAAGACCCACAGGCACGGATTGGCTCGTCGCTAAAGCGGATGCCTCCGGAAGTATCGAAGTCGAATATAGACTCACGCCCGAAAGGGCTATGAGCGGGACGTACGAGGTTCTCGCTATAGATCCAATTGGTGGCCAAATAGTAGCTTCCACATCATTTTCCGATTCTCCTCCGCAGTATTATATAGCAATAACCAAGATAAACGGCATTCCAATATCGGAGATCCAGCCTGAAACAGTGTTTAGCGGTCCCATCCACCTAGAAGGTATAGCTAACGCCACGAACTTCCCTGGGCAACTTTGGCAGTATCAAGTTCAGATTGACTGGGGCGATGGAATCATCGACCCAAATTCATATGTAAGCTTCACACAATATGGGGATAATTTCAATGGAACGTGGCATTCAGATCCCGATCATACCTATAGCATCGCTGGCCTTATTTCGATTACTGTGAAGCTTTACCACACACAGCCTCCAGGTCATGAGGGTTCTGGAGACGTGGCATTCACTATAAATGTGAGGATCGTTAGACAGATTAGGGTCATCGCCGATCCCGAAGTTGCGTCAGGAAAATTTTTCACTGTTACCTACACTAAGAATGGAAATACGATCACAGAGACTAAAACTACACCTTGGAAGGAGAGCGTTGACGATGGAAGTAGAGTTACGATAACTAATCCTGAAAGCCCCATCATTTCTGGCGCCACACAATATGTCTTCCAAACATATGAACCATCACAAAATGTGACGATGGATGCTGACAAAACCATCACTCTGCGCTATAAGACTCAATATTACTTGACAGTTTCTTCGCCATATGGAACCACTAATGGCGAAGGCTGGTATGATAGCGGCACGAATGCTTATGCTGGTTTGGATGTTGACTCCATTTACCATGAAAACAGCACTAGGCACATGTTTGCCCAGTGGTCTGGCGACGCCTCTGGAACAAATTATTCGCAATCAGATGCAATCGTCATGGATGGTCCTAAGACTGCGCAGACTTCACTGAAGCAGTCATGACAGTTGG
>JAWCLV010000031.1:0-17270 GCA_038850515.1 Bathyarchaeia archaeon | reverse complement strand
ATCTTCGATAAGGTCCTCGTAATCGGATGCTTGACTTCTGAGGGCTGCTAGGGCTATGCCCATGGCCGCCGCCACTCCGATGGCAGGCGCACCACGAACCGTCATATCCTTTATCCTTTTGGCGATCTGTCTTGGATCATGGCAGGTTATGAAAACCTCTTTCAGCGGAAGCTTCCTTTGATCTAAAAGGATAACCTTCCCATCACTCCAACGAACGGTCCTAGGAACCTCCAAACTTCTCTCCCCCTGCTTCTACCTAAGCTTTCCCACTCTCTCCCTTCGCCCTCATTGCCCTTTTATTCCATTCTATCGTATCGTATGCTTTAAGGAATGGCAAATATGGTTATATGTTTTAAATTCTTTTTATTCTTCTTACCTAGATTCCCTCATTAGATATGATTATGGCTTAAAAGGGTGCAGGAATTGGCCTCCATCATGACGGGCGAGGGAATCTTAAAGGAAGGGCGGGTAATCGTTTCGGATAAGGAATATGCCAGCTTTCTAAAGGAGAGGGGCTACGGAGTTTTGGAGGGCGATGAGCTGGCACTTCTGCCGGAGGAAACCCTATACCTCTCCGAGGATGGAAGGCTAAAAGTAAAGGATATGGATACGGGAAAGGAGGCGGGTTTCCAGAGTCTTGCTGAACGCTTCATAAGGGAGCGCCCCGAGCTATGGACAAGATACCTTATCTATCGAGACCTTCGGAAGAAGGGCTATGTCGTCAAGGACGGCTATGGCCTTGGATTGGACTTTCTAGTCTATGAAAGGGGATCCTTTGGAAAGGAACCTGCCAAGTTCTTAGTCCTGGGATTCTCCGAGGGCGAAACTTTGGAACTCGAAGGCCTCCTAGAGACTTTAAGGATGGCTATGGGATCCAAGAAGGAACTCATCCTTGCCGTTGTTGAGAGTAGAGGGGATGTCGTCTATTACGCGGTTTCCTATGTGGGCTTTTAGGCTTTATCGAATATGCGATGGAACGATTTCATCGTAGATATAAAAATAAATTCATCGAAATGGAAGCCTTTATGTGCGGGCTCCTCGGAAGGAAGCGAGAGCCTTACCTGACAGGTTTTCTTCCCTTATCCCTATGGCTTCAAGATCGCTCTTCACACTGTCATGGAGCCAGAGTTCTAGCCCTTGTCGTCGAGACAGAGGTGCCCAGAATTCAAGGCTAGCTTTGTCAAGTCTTTCCATTTGTTCTGTTGTTAGGTGTATATCCAAAGCCTTAACGTTCTCCTCAAGCTCACTTACTCGCTTAACACCTACCAAAGCTGAGGCGATTAAATCCCTTTCGATAACCCATTTTAGAGCAACCTGGGCGGGGGTGGCGTCAACTTCCATTGCAACCTGCTTTAATACATCGACGACCTTCATGGCACGGCTATAGATCGGCTCGTTAAATAGAACATTCATCTGCTGTATATCCGTAAGGGCTGAGTCCCTAGTATACTTGCCTGTAAGCAACCCTTGGGCCAAGGAAGAATAGGATAGATACTTCAGTGACTTACTTTTGCAAAAGTTCGCTATATCTTCTTCATCATAACTTCTAAAGAGTAGTGAGTAGGGGACTTGATCTACGACTATGTATTCAAAGGCATCATCCCTGAACTTAGTAAGGTGATGGAGCCGAAAGTTGGAGACACCTCCGGTTGTTACGAGGCCTTCTGCAATAAGGTTTTTCAAAGAGTTGGATATATCCTCATAATCTTTATCCTCCATATCTGTCTGGTTCGTCCCCCAATGACCTTTGATCTTGGGCCAATGGATAATGTAGAGATCGATATAGCCGGTTTGTAGCCTAGATAGACTACCTTCAAGCCTTTTACGCATTGTCTCATAGTCCCATTTTGGTGGACCTATTTTAGTAGCTAACACGATGCCTTCTCTCCTTCCCTTAAGGAGTTTACCCAAGATCTCCTCAGATTTCCCATATCCCTCTGCTGTATCGATGAAATTTATTCCAGCGTCTAGGGCGTAATCGACTATTCGTTTACACTCGTCTATATCAATAGAACCCCATGCAGCAGTTTGTGCGAATTCCCATGTACCTAAGCAAATCGGGCTAACAAGAAGATTAGACTTTCCAAGTTTCTTGTATTTCAAGAGCCTTCCCCCTTTCCTCCTGCTTTATGCCAATCTAACAAGGCAATGTATTATATAAAAGTAATCGAAAAGGAGCAGATTCGTTCATATCGAGTCAATCCTCCCCATGCAGCTTAGCAAAATTCTCGCGGAAGAAATTTCGTCCCCTGTTCCATAATGACTTAAGATTATAAACTCGAATGATGGAGAAATCGAAGGCCTTATAGATGGGATCAAAGATTTAGGGTCAGGTTTGCAATGATCAATTTTAGAACTAAGAGGATTGCCTTAGATATCACTAATCAAAACTTTGTAATGTCGAGCAAAGTAGAGACTCGGAGAAGAATCCAAAAAATGATGTTCCTTGTAGTTCCCATACTGGCACTCGTTTTATTCGGCCTACTTTCTTACCTATATCTGCTGGCTCCAGAATCCACTCGTGAATCGCTCCTGATAAATGAGACATTTGTAGTCGGGAAGAATCAATTAGTATTCTATAAAATTGAGCTTGCTGTTGGTGAAAAAGTTTCTGGAAATTTAAAGGAGACCCAGAAACTATGTGTGGACTTCTATATTCTAAATGAAAGCAATTTTGCCAAAATAAACGCTAAGTCTGAAGATATATCTCCATTTTTAGCGGCTAAGAAAGTCTCCTCATATGATTTCACCTTCACAGCTCCCAGCAAAGGAGTTTATTACTTCGTTTTTGACAATGGTTATACACGTGAAGATCCTATATGCTATGATAAACATGTTACATTCAGACTTTGTCGAGCCTAAAATCTTCTTCGAACATTTTTTATCGAATGAAAAGGAAAAAATCATCTTGAGAAAGAAATTAGACCTCAAATTAATATATATGGAGAACCTTAACTCCCGGATGATTTATCTAATTCCTTTTCCTTGCTGAAAGCTCTAAAAACTCGGATGTTTCCTCTTTACGCCACCTTAATATCAATGAACGATGGATCGAGACGAACCAAGAAAACTATGAGTTGGACGGAGTGGACTCGAAATTTTTTATATCAGCATACAGCATCAATTTCCTTATTAGCCAAAATACGGGGTCGTCGAGGGGCTAAGGGAGCAGAAATGCAAGATTTAGCGTCGGAGCGTAAGGATACGAACCAAAAGAAAGTTCTTATCAGCATCAGAGGCTTGACAGTAGAGTTCAGAATTCCTCGAGGAATTCTACGAGCTGTAGATAACGTAGACTTGGATATTTATGAGGGGGAAATCCTTGGTTTGGCGGGTGAGAGTGGATGTGGAAAGTCTGTCCTCGCCCATGCGATCATCAATCAAGTCGATCCTAACGGATATATCAAGAGCGGAAAGGTCCTCTTTCGGGGAGAGATAGATGTTCTATCACTTAAGCCGGAGGAGTTGAGGAAATTCAGGTGGAAGAATGTAGCCATCGTTTTTCAAGGAGCTATGAATTCCCTCAATCCTGTAATGAGGGTGGGAGAACACTTCCTCGACACTTTCATGGCTCATCAAGCAAAAGAAGGGGAGGAAAAGCTCCCCCCCTCCTATTCTGCCAAGAAGAGCAGTAGCGAGATCTTCTCGAAGGCGAAGGAGTTACTCAGTCAAGTCCGATTAGATGCCGACCGTGTCCTAAGGCTCTTCCCCCATGAAGCCAGTGGAGGGATGAAGCAAAGGGCCATTGCGGCTTTGGCCATGCTATTGGAGCCCCAACTCCTTATCCTTGATGAGCCCACAAGTTCCCTTGATGTCCTGACGCAGAAGTATCTTCTAAGGTTTCTTTTAGATCTGCACCAGAAGACGGGTCAAACGATGCTCTTTATAACCCATGATCTAGCTGCTATAGCTGAAATCGCGGATAGAACAGCCATTATGTATCTCGGTGACATCGTCGAGGCAGGTCCAACAGAGGAAATCTTCTATAATCCCAAGCATCCCTACACTAATGCTTTATTGAAATCTATTCCCTCTATAACAGGAAAGGTGGAAGATGTCCATCCCTTGCCAGGTCCTGTGCCAGACCCCGTAAATCCCCCTCCTGGCTGTCCTTATCATCCTCGATGCCCCTATAAAATCGATAAGTGTGAAAGCTCAAAGCCTGAGCGGGTTTATTTCGAATATGATAAATTTGTAGCTTGTCACAGGTTCGTCGAGGTATAGTAAAATGACCAACATACCACTACTCCAAATTAACAACGTTTCAAAGGTATTCAGAGTTGGAGGGACCCTTTTCCGAAGGGCGACCCTAATCAGGGCTGTGGATAACGTTAGTTTCACGTTAGACAAGGGCGAAGTAGTAGCCCTTATCGGTGAAAGCGGATGTGGTAAGAGTACATTAGGTCGGCTTGTGTTGGGATTAGTAAAGCCTACTTCCGGACAGATACTGTATAAGGGCGAAGATATATGGCGCATGGATGGAAAGGCCTTCAGAGAATTCCGTAGAAACGCCCAAATCGTCCATCAAGACCCCTACGATACCTTGAATCCTATGAGAACGATTTATGGAAGCATAGCCCCAGGGCTATATCGCTATCGGATCGTGAAAAGCCACGGTGAGGCTTGGGAAAGGGCTGCGGAGCTTTTAAAACAGGTTGGCTTAGAACCTCCAGAAGACTTTCTACGGAGACATCCAAGTAGGCTTAGTGGAGGACAGATGCAAAGGATTGCTATAGCTAGAGCTATCTCCGTTGAGCCGAGTTTCATAGTTGCAGATGAGGCTGTAGCTATGCTCGATGCATCTTTAAGGATAAGCATCCTTGACCTCCTAAGGGAACTCCAACAAAAGCTTGGTCTTGGTTGTCTCTTTATCTCCCATGACATCGCCGTTGCAAGATACATTTGCCGAGGAGGAAGGGCCTTAGTGATGTATCTCGGAAGTATTGTAGAGGAAGGGGGCATCGAAGATCTCCTAAGGGAGCCCCTTCACCCCTACACAGAAGTCTTACTTTCTACCATTCCCATACCAGACCCAAAACTGACAAGAAGTAGAGATCTCCCCAGGCTTAGGAGTCTCGAAATACCTAGTGCCGCCAATCCACCCTCCGGTTGCAAATTCCATACTCGCTGTCCCTATGCCTTAGATATTTGCTCTAAAGAAACACCGGAATTGAGAGAGGTAAAAGCTGGTAGGCTTGTAGCATGCCACCTCAGGTCATGATAATAAAGAAGGAAAATATAAATGATTTTGACGAAAATACTTCTTCTAGGTCAAATCTAATTATCATGTAATATCAAGCTATTACATTTTTACAGAAGGTAACTCGCCTCATTTATTATATCTTAAATATACAGATGTTCATAATACATAACAACACATGGCTTAATAAGAAGAAACTACAATACTCTAAATTAAAGAGTTTTTAATATAAAGAATGATGATTTTTTAAATTACGCCTTTGTTCTAAGTCTTGGGTTCAATGTTTCTTCAAGGGCTCCAGAAAGGGTGATCAGACCAAGTTGTAGGAGAATGATGAAGAAAGCAGGAGCGAGGAGATTCATGTATTTTGTTGAATGTACTGCGCCCGCTTGTTGTATGGCGTTGTTTAACATGACTCCCCAGTTTATGCTCGAATAAGGTGCTATTCCAAGGGTAAAGAGGCCTACTTGGGCATAGATTGCCCCTGTAACTCCCAAAATGGTCACGACTACAATATACGATAGCAGATTAGGCAAAATCTCCTTGAAGATAAGGTGAAGCTTGCTGAGCCCAAGACATCTCGCAGCCTCCACGAACTCCCTCTCTTTCATAGAAAGGGTCTGAGATCTGACAGCCCTAGACAAGCCTGCCCAGGCAGTTATGCTTAGGACGCCTGCAAGGCTTATGGGATCCATTGCCCTTCTCAAAATAGTAGATGCTAAAACAAGGAGCAAGGGAAAGCTAGGTATTGTGAGTATTACATCGGCGATAGTCATTAGAATCGCATCTACAATCCCTCCTAGATAGCCTGCCGTTAACCCTACGGCTAGGGCTATACTGGTCGTCAGAAGGGCCGCAAGGACACCTATGAGGAGGACTTCCCTCGACCCAATAATGATCATACCGAGAACATCCCTTCCAAAGTAATCGCAACCAAGGGGATGCTCAAGGGATGGAGGGGCATAAGCTGTAGCCAAGTTGAAGCTAGTAGGATCGAGTGGCCATACTATGGGGCCGATGGTTGCCATGAGGAAGAAGAATAGGGTTATGGAGAATCCGATAATGCCTCTCTTGCTCGACGTCAGATCCCTGAACCATTGATAAATGGCTCGAAGGAATTCCTTAGAGGCTCTTCCCGTTGCCGAGGTAACATCGATCTTCTTTCCCATGGACACCACTTCCCAAGCTCTCGATTTCTATTCCATTTTTATGCGGGGATCGAGTTTGCCATAAAGCATGTCAGCTATATAATTTGAAAAGACCACTGCCAAGGTTATGATGAGGAAGAAGCCTTGCATAAGGACATAATCCCTCCTATTGATACTCATATTTAGATACCATCCAATACCAGGATAGCTGAATATCGTTTCGATAAGGGTAGAGCCTCCGAAGATAAAGCCTAGGCTTATGGCGAAGGATGTGAAGAGGGGAAGAATCGCATTTCTACCTACATAGGAGAGCATGATCCTTCGCCTAGGAAGCCCCCTTGCCTCAGCCGCCTCTACATAGTCCTCGCCGAGTGTGCTTACGGTGCTCCCTCGCATGGCAAGGGACCAGCCACCGAAGCTCGTGATGAAGAAGGCTAAAAAGGGAAGGACTGCGTGCTGTAATACATTTGAAATAAACTCCCAAGTGAAACCCGGTTGAATGTTTATATCGTAAGCACCGTACGCAGGAAACCAACCTGTTGCGAAGGCTAAGTAGAAGAGAAGGAATAAGGCAAGGATGTAGTTCGGAATGGCATTGCAAACTGTACAAATGCCTGTCATAATCGAATCGAAGACCGAGCCCCTTAGGTATGCCATGGCCATTCCAAGTACAATTCCTACTAGGAAGCTCGCCACTAGGGATAGCGAAACAATAAAGACGGTCCAAGGAATGGCATATGCCATAATTTCGACGATAGGAACATTTAACCAATGGATTGACCTACCCAAGTCCCCCCTAAGGAGACCTAGGATATAGCTAACATACTGATCGAGAATAGGTTTTGATATATCGAAGCTCGCAAAGATGGCCGCAGCCATCTGGCGCGCCTCATACTCTGGTAAGCCCTGTCTCCTATATTCTTGCATAGCCCTGTCAATAGGATTGGCGGGCATCGCCCTTATGAGGAAAAAAGTGAGAGTGATGGCGGCATAAATCGTTAAAATTGCCTTTAGTGTCCTCTTTACCACCCATCGCATATAGGAACACCTTCCACATAAAAAGAAAAAAAGGAATTTTAACTTTTCTTTCTAAGAAGACTTATAATGGCAATAATGAGAGCCACGAGACTTATGCCGATGCTAGCATAGCCTAGAGATTGGATACCACCTATGGCACCTTGAAGTGTTCCAACCGTTCCGCTTAGACTCGAAACATCGCTTTTAACGCTCTCTATATCTTGCTTAACCTTCGTTACAGTCTCGACAAGCTCTGAGATTTCTGGTGCAGGAGGCGTTAATGATAGAGCGCCTTCAGCAATGAGCCTATCGGCGTCTTCCTTGGGCAATAGAGCAGCATCCTTTGGCTTGTAAGGACCATAGGTCTTGCCATCGACCCCGATGAATGCCGCGATGTTCTTCGTTGCGTAGGCAGTAACAAAGGCTGTTGGGGTGATAACTGGTCTAATTAAACCATTCAGTATGTAGTAGGCTGTGGCAGTTTCGAGTTCCCAGCTGGTCCAACCATAGAAGACATCTCCCTTTGGCGGAAAGATTATATCTTCGACATTAAAGGTCCAAGTGGAGGGCTTCTCCCTTATGGCCAAATGAGGCAAGTAGTGATTCGCGATATAGGCTAAAGCCTCTATCATTCTGTTTCTCTCAGCTTCATCGAAGACCGTAGGTAGCCGCGAAGCCCATTCTGTGGCGTTTACCATGCCGTACTCGGGCACTTCATAGACCTTATTAATGCTACCGAGGCCTTCCGCCCAGCTTTGGGCAAAGGCGACATCAAAGGTTTCCGTTGGGAGAGGTAACCACCTACGAAGAACGCAGTAGTAGGCTAAGTCAAAATCGCCCGCCGGAACCCTAGTACACGTGACAGGCTCAGTAGCATAAACATTGATTTGAATCCCTACCTTGGCTAATTGGAGTTTTGTGTTCTCGCAAGCAAGGGCCCAATCAGTCCAAGGAGCGGATAGGATGTCGAATTCGAGCCTTGTACCATTGGGTGTAACCCAGATTCCATCAGTCCCCCTTGTAAAGCCGAGGCTTTGGAAGATTTCTATAGTCTTGCTAGGATTATATTCGTATTTGTTGAAGTATTTCTCTAAGTATTCGCTTCGAATGAACTTTCTCTCGTCGCCGAAGAGCATTCCAGTCGGGTATTCAATGGGCATAGCTAAGTCTGGATGGGGCGAAACGGCAAGGCAAAGCTCAGTCCTGTTTATCGCATAGGCTATCGCCTGCCTAACTTCGACTAGCGAAAGCGGGTACTTATTTCCATTAAATAATAACGATTGTCCATGGTGCCAAGAGTAGACGGGCACGTAGATATCAGGCCTTTGCATAAGCTCCTCGTATATCTCCCTTGTAAGGTCTGGTGAGCATAGATCGCCTGCTTTGGAGAGTATGCCCGCGAACTCAGAGGGACCTGTTCCGAGGTGAATTTGCATGTACTCATCGAATTTAATGAGGTCGATACCATGCCAATATTCGCTTCTCTTACGGAAGAGCCATTGAGACTCTGATAGAGCTGCAAATTCAAAGGGTCCCGTACCTACGGGTTTGGGAGGCCTATAGGCTGTAAGCATCGCCAAGAGTTCAGTTAATCTAGCTGTATCTCCAGCTTTTATTGCCGCTTGGGCAGCATCTGAGAAATTCCCATAGACAGAATAGGGGGCTACGATATTTTGACGTAATAGATAAAACTCAGTATAAATCCAAGGTTGTTTCAGATGGAAGACAACTGTATAGTCATCGAGAGCTTCGATCGTATCTATATATCGCCACTGCCACCATTTCATAATATAGCCGCAATACCAGGTTGTTAAGACATCCTTGCTCGTGAAGGTTGTTCCATCACTCCATTTAACGCCCCTTCGGAGATGGATTGTAAGGGTCTTTCCATCCTGGGATAGGTTCCAATCCGTTGCAAGCCATGGGAACCAGGTTCCGTTCTCGCGATTTAGGAAGGCTAATGGCTCCACAACCAGTGGCGCAAGGGATGGATAGGCGGCTTGTTGAGTTACAAAGACATTGAAATGCGCAGGAGGCTTAGGTATCGGTTGGATGTAACGGAATCTTCTTACAATCTCTTGTCCCGTAACTGGCGTAGCAACGGTCAGAATGAAAGGCGATGTTAGTAGCAGAGCCACGATCGACATCGAAAATAGATGTGCCATTTTCATATTTTTTCCCTCGTTTTCTGTGATCCCTCCATTCTTTATAAACCTTTCCCTTATAAGGAGCCTTTTTCCTAAGGTGAAATAAGAAAATAACCTAAAGCTTCAAAAGGAGTGGTCGATTTTTAACTAAAACGTTGAGTCCTGGAAAAGTTTGATGGTATAAATTTATCGATTTCTTCATTATATCGAGATAAGATTATACATATTGCTAAAAATTTCAACTTATGAATAAAGATAGGCTCCAACAATACCCTATATACGTGGACACGGCCCGCCATCCGCACATCCCCTACATCAGCTTTCGGCTCGCCAACAACGACGAGTTCTGGTCCGGCGGCAACGGCATATCCAAAGACAGCATCTTGTTGTGGATCTGGAGAAATCAGAATCGCATTTAATAAGGGCGTAAAATCATAAACGTATACTTTCCCAGAGTTTGGTATATCGTTCGCATAGGCCCATGGCTCGCTTACAATTATTAGATTTGGAGCTAAGGCTATAGCAGCTCCAAATCCTGCCCATTCCATAGGCTCTGGGGAAGTTAAGATAGACCTTAAGGCTAGGGTTTTCTCATCATAGAGATATACTCGTCCAGCTTTGCGTACTCCGTATGCTGAGCCCCTTAATTCGCCAATAGCAATAATTCCTGATCCTATAACTGCTGACCATCCATAGAATCCACCAGCTTCTGGATTTGGAGAACTAAGAATAGCCTTTAGTTCCATATTTTCTGAAGAATATACATAAACTCGACCTGCATCTCGTTTATCATCAACATCGGCCCAATGCTCACCAACAACAATTGTATTTAAACCAAGAGCAACGGGATAAGTATTATAAGCGCCCTCCCTAGGGTTTGGATATTTCAAGATTTCCCTTAAAGCCAGTGTTTTCCTATCATAGATATATATGGAAGCCCCTAAGGGGTCGCCTGTGATAAGATTCTTTGTTTCCCTTACAAGGATTGCATCTTGACTCAGGGCTACGGACCATCCAAATAGGGCGCCAACCTGGGGATTGGGGGAAGTTAATGTCTTTAATAGGCTAAGCCTTCGCAACTTAGGAAGCGCATATCCAGTAAAGTCGGGAAGGAAGATCGCCGCAAGTAAGAGAATTATAATTAGTATTATCGCTATTACAGAATATTCTCTGTATTTCCCTTCGAACTTTCTCCCTTGAAAATTCATGTTATCTTTTACCTCAAAAACTTAATAAAAAGCTATTTAAGCTGAAATGCATCTTTCAGAGTTACATGGAACCTCACGTTGGAAAGATCGCCTTTAATATAGCCCTTCTACTTTTTCTGCTCGCCCTTATTCCTCTTCCAATTGTAAGAAGGGATAGCGCCGAATTTATCATTGATTTGATAGCCTTAGCCTTGACTTTATTGTTCCTTGGACTAATCATATGGGACATTAGACGACAGGTGAAGAAGTCCATTGGTGAGACGACCATCAAAGAAACTTAGGACGCGCCAACACTAATTGAGTTTCTTTTCCCCTCGATATTTTGAACTAACAATCGTTATTCGTACTTGGCATATCAGAAGATAACTCAGGAAAGAAACAATTACACCGAAGATCAAAAGCGTTCCTTGAGGTATCCTAGGTAATGCGTTTACTCTTACAAGAAGACGAACTACGTTTGGATAAACTAGTTCCACATCTTTCATGGGCTCAAACACTCCAACAAAGTCTAGATATAGGATGAGCGATAGGAAAAGGGGGAAAAGGATGGATAAGGCTATCCCTATGATTATGAAAGACCATGATTTTTTTCGATCAGCGTCTCTGTTGATTCTCCATGCAACGATACCCCCGAATAAGCAACCTATTCCTCCAACCCATAGGGTCGTTTCGGGAAGTACGGGGAGTTCTATTGCGAATCGAGTTATCGTAGAATAGGAGGCTGAGGAGTAGACCAAGAAGAAAAGCAAACCGAAAGCTACTGGCTCAAAATACCAATTGTTCGAAACCCTCTTAATCATCCGATCGCAGCAGAAAGTTGTTAGTCTTGAATCTATTCTCTTGAGACAGTGGGGACATGTGATAAAGGGACTTGCGACGCGGAGGTATGAGGCATAAATCTGAAGTCCAAGACTAATAGAATATAGAACTATCGAAGAATAAAAAATAATCATCAATGCGGGGCTTCTTGTATTATAAGCTCCAGCCAGATTGCAGAATAAAACCAAGGTGATGAGGGAGGAGTAAGATGCAAAGGAAGTATATTTTTCCATTGGTTCTAAATCTTTTCTCTTATTAAAGAGAAAAATAAATGGTATGGAGGTTATGACGAGGCAAAAAATTATGAGAAATGGCCAGAATAATTCGTGGCTCCAAGGTGAGGAAGAAAGGATATAGGTTAGATGTAACGATGTAATTATTTGGTTAGATGTAATAAGAATATAGTATCTACCTTGATGATGGCTTTGGAAGTTTAATGAATTATTCAGAGAGTCTTTAAAAGATTTAAGTAAATAGCCTTGATAATCAGAAGAGTATATATAATATAGGCTATAAACCTTAGCATCTATAAAAGATCTTAAGTTAGAATTAAACTTGATAAAAATTTCATCATCTCCTTTTAGATCTATATGAAAACCAACCGAGCCTCCATCCAAAGGGATCTTTTTTATAGTGTTAGCGTTCAAAGGCTCACTTATATCTAAGAAAAAACTGTATTTCAAGATTTTTTCTCTTTGTAAATTCCTTACAAATAATCCTATTTCACCATCATTATTCGCATAGTATAAACGGCCTATGATGTCATGCGGGAAAGGTGGGGATGCAAGCGAAACCGGACTTATATCTCCTTCAATTTTAAGTTCCGGTTCTGCACCCTCCTCCACTTTCATACAGAAAACAATGATAGAGTTCTTTTTTATGTTAATTTTATATCTTTTGGATGTATTAAACTCTAAATCATCCCTATATAATGTATCATAAATTATTTCTAGCGATAATGGATCTTCTACTTCCTTTTCTTCTTCTCCAAAATTTCTTCCTCCCCCAAAAACCGAGCAAGCCTTTCCCATTCTCGTATATGTTATTCCGATAGCAAACACCATCAATAAAGTGATCCCAAGAATTTGAGCTGTTCTAAAGAATGCAGGCATACGCAAAAAATAGAAGTCCATTCGCCTATTAAATCATATCGTACCTTGAAGGTGCAGGAAAGAATTTAATGCTTGTCGAAAAAGAGTTCTAGGAGATTAAAGCTTTGAAGATCGTCATACATGCCCTTGAAGGATAGCCTTGCACCGCTCAACATGGCTAAGATTTATAAACCCAGACGAGAGCCTCTTTTCAAATTTGGAGGAACGTTAATGAAGATTACGGGCATGGAAGCCATTACGGTAAACGTCCAATATATCGAGGCCGTAAGGAAGTATCGCCCAGAGGGCCGCCAAAGTCTGATCCTGAAGATCCATACGGATGAGGGCATCGTTGGGTTGGGGGAAGCCTATGCCGGAAGGGAAGATGAGGAGAGGCTGAAGGGCTACGCTAAGGGACTCCTCGGAAGGGACCCTATGGAACTCAACTTAGCGGATCTCTGGAGCTTTATGCCAGGAATTCCATCGTACGCCTTCCTCGGTTTTGAGATGGCCCTTTACGACATCGTAGGAAAGAAGCTAGGGCTTCCAGTCTGTAAGCTATTAGGCGGAAGGTTCAGGGATTGGGTTCCTTTAGCCTATTGGTCCCATGAGATGACCGTAGAAGAGACGGTCTCCGAAGCCTTAGTCGCCGTAGAGAAGGGCTTTAAGGTCTACAAGTTCAAAGCATGGGAGCGAAACTATAAAGGCTCCGTTGTGGAGAGGGTGAAGGCCATCGATAAAGCCGTGGGCGATGGCCTCGCCCTAAGGCTCGAAGCCAATTGGGCATGGGAGAATCCTGCTAG
The DNA here is from genome assembly GCA_038850515.1 of Bathyarchaeia archaeon. Taxonomy (GTDB): domain Archaea; phylum Thermoproteota; class CALKCG01; order B24; family JAGTQN01; genus JAGTQN01. The sequence continues at coordinate 3,837 of JAWCLV010000031.1, read as the reverse complement.
GGCTATGGGAATCATAAGGAAGCTCGAAGGCTACAACATCGAATGCCTCGAGGATCCCGTTCCCTACAACCTAGAATGGTACAGACTCCTAAGGCGGAAGACGAGTCTTCCAATAGCCATCCACTTTGAGAATGGGTCTAGCTACCCGAGGCCTAGGGAAATCCTGAACGCCCTTAAGGCGGAGGCCTGCGATTACATGAATATTGCCGGACCGGATTTCCATGAGGGATTCCTGAAGGGAGCTGCCATGGCAGATATGGCAGGCGTTAGGATATGGCATGGGGGACATCTAGCTTTTGCCATCATGGATGCGGCCTTTGCCCATGCTTGTGGAGCCGTGAAGAACGATCTTCTGCCTTGCGACCTGCTCCATCATCTCTTCGAGGATGACCTGATCCTTAAGCCCTTGAAGTTCAAAGATGGATTCCTTGAGGTTCCCAAGGGTCCTGGGTTAGGCATAGAGCTCGATGATGAAGCCGTGAAACGTCATGAAATACGGAGGGTCGAAGTCAAAGCCGATTAAGGCGTTTCTTTAGCTAGGAATGGAAAATTTCCTCGAGAAAAAGGTGAAGGATCGAGTATTCCCAGTTTCTTCGAGGCTTTTATTCAAACCTGGCATCATAAACGTCGAAAGATCCAAAGGAAAACTTCCATCCTTAGTCAGGATGGCGATTCTAGTATAGTTCTAGGGCTCCATACGAGCGCCCTTGCAGCCGCGAGGATCTCCTCGGGAGTCCCGAAGACCGGAATGCCCAAGGCCTGAAGCCGCCTAGACTGCTTAGCAACGAAGGGGCCGCCTGAGGCCCAGGCTAGAAGAGGTTTTCCATATATCTTCTTTTCCTTCTCCTTTCCCATTCGATCCCCGTCCTCCTGATCGTTTTCTTTTTCCTTCCCTTCGTGGCTCTTTCTCCAAATTCCAGCAACCCCCTCAACAACATCCTCCTCCAAGGGCGGGTCTTGAAAGACGAAGAAGGAGAGGACCATATCTACGCCCGGATCGGAGAGGAGGGCATCTAGAGCCGTTAGGTAGTCCTGCGACTTCGCACTTCCTGTAAGGTCAATGGGATTTCCGACTATACAGTAGCTTGGAAGGCGCTTTGAAAGGTCATCTAGGGTTTCCCTAGAAAGCTCCGCAAGGCTGAGTCCTGCCTCCGAGAGCCCATCAGCTACCATTACGCATGGACCAGCACCATTCGTCAACATGGCAACTCTAGCCTTAGGGCTTCTAACCCTGGGCTGTAGAGCCAAAGCCTTTAACATGGCAAAGAACTCCCTGAGGCTATGGGCTTCTAAGGCTCCTCCTTGACGGATGGCGCCTTTGAAAATGGCATAGGTCCCTGCCAAGTTTCCCGTATGGGATTTCGCAACCTTGGATCCCTCCGATGTCCTTCCTGCTTTGAGGATTACGATGGGCTTTTTGGAAGCTACTTCCTTCAAAGCCTGGAGGAGCTTCCTTCCGTTTCCAAGGCCCTCTATATAAACGCCTATTACCTCCGTTTCCCAATCTGTTCCCAAATATCGGATCAGGTCTGCCTCGTCCAAGTCCGCCCTGTTACCGTAGCTCACAAACTTGCTGACGCCAAGGCCTTCCATGGCTGCCCATTCAAGAAAAGCGCATCCGATGGTTCCACTCTGGGTGAGGAGGGCTATACCTCCAGGCTTAGGCCTTAGCATGCGTTCTGGAGGCTGGAAGAGGACATCAAGCCTAGCCTTGGGATTAAGGATTCCCATACAATTTGGTCCTATAAGGCGGATGCCATGGTTTTTCAGCTCTTCGGCTATTCGAAGCTCCAGTGCCGCTTGGGCATCGCCTATTTCCTTAAAGCCCCCAGATATGATAACGATGCTTCTAACACCCTTTGAGATACATTCGGATATCGCCTTTGGTAGAGCCTGAGCAGGAATAGCCATAACAGCCAGGTCTACGGAGCCAGGGACTTCCATAAGGCTTTTGTAGCTTCGAAGACCAAGGATTTCGCTATACTTGGGGTTTATGGCATAGAGACTTCCAGAAAAGCCAGAAGCCATAAGGCTTGAGATGATTCCATGACCTATCCTTCCGGGTGTGGGGCTGGCGCCAAAGATGGCTACCGATCTTGGGTTGAAGAGCCTTTCCAAGGCTTCGAAGGTCTCGGGAATCCGAAATTCATCGGAGCCCTCGGAAGCCTCAAAGGCTTCTTTAGGGCTAAGCTTATCAGAGCTTCGAAGAACTATCCTTGCATCGACAGCCTTACAGCCCTTGGGATAGGCTATCACGGGATTTAAGTCTACCTGATCGATCTCCGGATGCTCCATTATGAGCCTCGAAACGCCCTGAATGGCTTCGCTAAGGGCTTTAAGGTCTAGGGGCTTCCTATCCCTGAAGCCTTGGAGAATCCTCGAAGCCCTTATCTCTCCGATCATATCAAGGGCCTCTTGGAGACTTACAGGAGCTACCCTGAAGGAAACATCTCCAAGGGCTTCGACAAGGATTCCTCCGAGGCCGAACATGACTGTGGGACCGAAGTGGAAATCCCTTAGGGCTCCAATAATCCACTCCGCGGAAGGCTCAGCCATTTCTTCCACGAGAAAGCCCTCAATCCTAGCCATAGGGCTCCTAAGCCTTACATTAGAGATAATGGAGTCTAGGGCTTTTCGGAGCTCTTGAGGACTTTTGATGCCTAAGGAGACGGCACCCACATCAGTCTTATGGAGGATGTCGGGTGAAACGACCTTTAGGGCAACGGGATAGCCTATCTCCTCCGCGGTTAGGATGGCTTCCTCCTTAGTCCTTGCGTGTCGAAAGCGGGTTGTGGGTATTCCATGAAGCTTGCAGAGTTCCTTGGCTTCGGGCTCTGTGAGGAATTGGCGTCCCTTGACTAAGGCTTCGTGAATAAGGGCTTCTCCTGGCAATCTTAGAGCCTCCTTAGCGATTCGATATCTTGCCTACGCTCCCCTCCCTTAAGCCTTTAAACCTTTTAAGAAGCTTGCTGTAATATCCTTGGGCCCGAAGAAGGGTTGGGTTCGGGCTTCCTTAAAGACCGACGGCAACCCGTGGCGCAGTACGGACAGTGCTAAGACCAAAAGCGAGACTTTGGTAAGTGGCTAAAGGAAGGCATCCGGAGAGCGCATCGGCCCTCTAAGACTTGCCTCGAGGGGAGCCGGGGGTCGCGGGTTCGAATCCCGCCGGGCCCGCTTTCATTTGGGTTCGAAACCTTTATCTATGTCAAATTCTCTCTTATCCTCGATGCCCCATGCCCAGGCTCAGCTACAGGGGCCTCCTGTCTGATCCGAAGGTGAGGCGCTGGTTCGAAAACGTGGCGAGGGGATCGCCCGTAACGGCTGAGGTATACCTTAGGCGCCTGGGCTCCTTCTGCCACCGCCAAGGTACGGATCCCCAGGGCCTCCTCGCCCTAGGGGATGGGGAGCTCTACGGAATCGTACTGGACTACGTAACGGAAATGCAGCCCCGCTACGCCGGAAGCTACATTCACTCGACCGTTAAGGCTGTCAGGAGCTGGCTTTCCTTCAACGGAAGGGAGCTGAAGGGGAAGGTGAAGATCCGAGGAGCCCAGGATACGCCAACCCTTAAGGATGAAAGGGTCCCAACCAGGGAAGAGCTGAGGCGCATTTTTCTTTCGAGCGACAAGAAGGCGAGGACGGCCTGCGTCCTCGTGGCCCACTCGGGCCTCAGGATTGAAACCCTGGGCAACCACTCGGGGAACGATGGGCTCAGGGTTAAGGACTTCCCGGAGATGGTCCTTAGGGATCGGAGGGTTGAGTTCTCCAAGGTTCCTACGATGGTCGTCGTTAGGAAGGAGCTGAGCAAGGCGAGGCACCAGTACTTCACCTTTCTTT
>JAWCLV010000030.1:0-17713 GCA_038850515.1 Bathyarchaeia archaeon | reverse complement strand
CATTTTTCAAAGGGGACCATTTTCTGAGGAGGATACTATTTTATGGGAAGCGTCTATACCCTTTTTAAAACACATCCGCATGTGAGCCCATCCTAAGGCCTTTCTTCGCATCCTCTTAGGCTTTCAATCCATAAGCCTCAGCCTTCAACTTTTTATAAGATGATCGGCAGTCTCATTGGGCTTTGATGAAGGGGATTCTTTTATAATAAGCTCAAGAACCTTTGAAATATCTTAATTCTGAAGGGTCTATTCTTTATTTGAAAAGTTCTTGTAGCGTAGAAGCGCCTCGTTCGATTCTTAAGGAATTCTTTACTAAACAAGCGTTTTATGTCATGAAGCCTTATGGAAAGGAGCTCCTTGGTCCTAAGGTCTATGGCTGCCCATACTCAGAACTATTTCCATATGGCTACATGGATCGTCTCGACGGAGGACTTGGCATAGGTATGCGATATGCGTGTAGCTCAAGGCCGCCATGTACAGAAGGCGTATCCTCAACTTCTTTCGGAGGGAAAACCTATTACGCTTAAAGATGCCCTTCTCCTTCAGGTCCTTGAGGAGCCTATCCATACATCACCTCTAAAGGATGGACCCTCAAAAGCAAAAGTTAACAGTTTAATTGATAAACGATCAAAGGTTAATAGAGCACTTTCTCTGCTATAAAACTTCATGATACAAGTAATAGGCCATAGGGGTGCTGCAGGTTACGAGCCCGAGAACACCCTTCGATCCTTCAGAAGGGCATTGGAGATCGGAGTCCATGCCGTCGAGCTAGATGTACACCTTAGCAAGGATGGTCGTGTCGTCGTCATTCATGATCCAAAAGTCGACAGGACGACTAATGGTCATGGTTATGTTCGAGACCTAAGCTTCGAGGAGCTTTCAAAACTCGATGCCGGTATGGGAGAAAGAATTCCATTGCTCGAGGAGGTTATCGATCTTGTAAAAGATAAGGCGATACTACAGATCGAGCTGAAGGGAGAGGGAACGGTGGAACCTGTTCTTAGAATAATCGAAGATAGGGATTTCTCGGATCGGGTTGTTCTAACATCCTTCTTCCACAACAGAGTTAGGAAAGTGAAGGAACTGAAGCCCTTTATCAAGACAGGAATTCTCTTCGTCGGCAGACCCTTGGATCCTGTCCATATGGCTAGGGTTGCCAAAGCCGATGGAATTCATATAAACTATATGACCGTAGATAAGGAAATTGTCCAGGAGGTCCATAGGGCGGGACTGAAAGTAACCGTTTGGAATGTCGATGAACCCGGGGATGCGAATAGAATGATCGATTTAGGGGTCGATGCTATCGGAAGCAATAAGCCGGACATCGTTCTTTCATGCTTGAAGGCAAAAAGATAATGAAACGTAACGTAACCAAATGTAATATAACGCTAGATCGGAAGGCCCGTTGCCCATTTTTAGGATTTAGGTCTTCAAGGTATATTGGGATGCGATCATTCGATATAGTCATATTTCTTCTCAAAGAAAGGCTACCTTTCGTGAATCCCTTCTGAAAAAATTTCTGATTTTGATTTGAAACCCCTATAAACCGCATAAGAGAAACTATAACAAGGGAAGCGAGTTCAATAAGCGACTCTTCATCAATTTGGTAAAATCCTTAATAGGGGCGAAATGTAATAGGCTAAGAGGTTTTTCTATGGAAATGGGAGAGGAAAGAATTCCCGAAAATATTAAGATCGAAAGCCTAGCTCCAAACTCTAGAGGCATAGATATATTAGTAAAGGTCGTTTCGAAAGGAGCTGTAAGGGAAACCATGGGCGGGCGGAAGGTTGCTGACGCCCTTGTTGGCGATGAAACGGGTTGCATTTTCTTGACCCTTTGGGAGGACGATATAGGAAGGATAAACGAGGGTGAGACAATCGCTATAAAAAATGGCTATGTATCCCTTTTCCGAGGATCTATGCGCCTAAATATTGGTCGATACGGTAGCTTCGCCATTTCCGAAAATCCAATTTCCGAGGTAAAGACAGATAACAACCTTTCTGAAAGACGCATTGAAGCAACAGCCCGTTACCCTAGCTTCAGATCCTCCTATAGGAGCGGCGGCTACCGGTCAGGAAGAGGCGAATACAGGCGAAGGAGAAGGTAATCGCCCAAGACTTTTACATTCCTTAAAACTTTCCTAAAATCCGCTTATAATTTCACCAGCCTTGCTTTGATTTTTAACCTTCAGACTTTTTCTTTTTAATTGCTGCCTTTGCTAGGGCTTCTCCCAGCTTTTTACAGGCATCTAGGTCTCTTGTCGTTGGAATTCCGCTTGAAACAATTCCGTTACAGGCTTTCTCCATCCTGAAGGCTTCTATCATTCTCTCTAAACTTAGAAGCGCCGAATTACTTGCCCCCCCTCCAGAGGTAAAGGCGGCAGCGGGTATACCAGCCACTTTATCTCTTATACTCCATAATCTGTCGAAGAAGTCCTTCATCAAGCCGCTCATATAGCCGAAGTAGTTTGGAGAGCCAAAAGCAACCGCGTCAGAGGACATGAGATCCTCAAGGGTAGCATCCCCCACTCGTAAAACCTTAGGGGTTGCCCCTTCCACGCTGCTGATACCCTCTGCGACAGCCCTTGCCAAGGTTTCTGTCCTACCTGTTCGAGAATAATAAAGAACCAGAACCTTAACCAATGGGATTTCCTCCCGTAAGTAAGGATAACGGATGGCTATTTAAGGATTTCAATTGAAAAGGTGTTGGGGAAATCCTTTCCATGGATCGCAGCCTCCTGATTTTGTATGCCTACCAGTTCTGCGGTATCTGGAATTGTACCATTCCACAATATCTTTGAAATGTTGGTTGGATACGAAAAATGTCAGAGCTTTCCAACTTTCCTGAGTTTATACCTTTCATATAATAGGTAGGTTGAATCCTTATCTTTGAAGAATTCTACAGGAATCTTCCTATCCATTGATAACCCATGAAAGAGATGTCTTTCCCTTTGGATTTCCAAGGGAATTAGAGGAATCATGGCTTCCCTGTACCTGTCTCCCATATCGATCGTAAGTAAGCTTCCCCTCTTAGTTACGGTTGCCCTAATCGTCCCCTTATAGGTCTCATAGACTCCAACCAGCTCATCTTGAATCCTTTCATATCGGAAGATTGGGTTCTCATCAGGGTCCCTTCCTAAAAGAAGAGTCAGGGCAAATTCCCCCAAATAGCTTAGGGAATATCCACTTCCATTGGCTAAGATCATAACTCCAATTCCCATCTCAGGTATGAAGCCCATGTAAGCCGTTGCCACTATGACGCTTCCTCCATGGCTTATTAAATCGCATCCGTAAAAGTCCTTGGTTATGGTCAAACCATAGCCATAATGCCTAGAATACCTGCTTATGAAGGGCTCATCTGGAGTCTTCACCCTTGGCTTCATCATTTCCTTTATGGATTCTTCCTCCAAAATTTTACATCCCTCATGTTTACCAAAGTTTAGGAACATCTTTACGTACTCTGCCATATCCGATACATTGCTTATGAGACCGCCGTCACTAAGTATGGCACCATAAGGATACATGCTTGGGATCCTATCTCCATCCTTTGTAACTATGTAGGGAATCGCTACATCAGGATCTCTATCCACTTCCTCCTTATAGAAATAGCTCCTCCTCATGCCAAGGGGGTCGAGAATGTTTTTTCTTACATAATCTACATACGCCTCTTTCGAAACTTTCTCGATGATATACCCTAGAAGTATGTATCCCTCGTTAAGATAGAACCATCGCTCCCCTGGCTTTGTATGGGACCACCCTTCGGCTCCGTCCATGAAGGTGAACATTTCCCTATAGCCCGAAATAGGAAGCCATCTATCGGAACTTTTCATCATATGCCTTATTACCGCTTCCGCATAGGCAAGGGCCGGAATTCCGCTTGTATGGCTCATAAGATGCCAGATCTTCACAGGCTCCCCTTGGCTTCGAAGCGGAAAGGGAAGATATCTCTCGACGGGATCCTCAAGATCCAATAGACCTTTTTCCCAAAGCTGCATGATGCAAATACATGTGAAGGACTTCGTCACACTCCCGATGCAATAAAGAGTATCGGATGTAGCGGGGCGTCCCGTGGCAAGATCCCTAAAACCGAAGCCCTTGCTATAGACGACCTCCCCATCCTTTATGGCCGCTATAGATAGGCCCGGCAACTTTGTTTCAGACATCTTCGAGAATATGAATCTATCAAGGACATCAAAAGCCTCGCCCAAAGCCTCACCTCTAATTGAACGTATAATCATTCATAGATCTTATTTTTATCGCCTTCTATTCGCTTTTCGTCGTTCCCTTTCAAAACCTTTCTCTATGATTTAATATAAAATTCCGGAAAACTATATAGACAAGCTTACCTTATTAATTTTGGTTTGAAATGATAATAGACGCCCATATGCACATAGAGCATGAAGACCCAGATCTTATCTATGCGATAGAAATGGAAGCCGGAGTTGAGAAAGCCGTCGTATGGTCTATATGGAACCCTTCAAGGGAGTCTAACGACCTGACTCTCGATGCCTATAAGAAACATCCGGATTTCTTCATACCCTTTGGTCATGTAAGACCCGTGGATCCCTATTGGAGGGATGAGCTGAGGAGGGTAGCCAAAGATCTTGGTTGGAAGGGTTTAAAACTGCATTTGGGGGAGTTCTCAGTTGGGCATGCCCAGAAAATTCCTGATTTAACACATAAATACTTCCAAGGCATCGATATGGAATTTCTTTCAGAAATCGTAGGAGAAGCGCAAGATTATGGTCTTGCATTAGTTATTGATTTCGCCGGGAGATACGATATAGCCGAAGAAATAGTTACTAATTTTACGAGGGCGCCAATAATCATAGCCCATTTAGGAGGCGATATCAAACTTCTTAGACGCTTTTGCAAGCTAGCTATGCTTGGGAATGTTTACTTAGACACATCCTTTGTACATGTGTATAGAGTTATCGCCGAAGCTGTATCCTTGGCTGGGGCTGATAAGCTTATCTGGGGTTCAGACGGATACTGGATGCATCCCTTGGTAGAGCTTATGAAGATAAAGGTTCTAAGGCTTCCAAGGGAAGAAGAAGAGAAAATCCTTGGAGAAAATATAAGGAGGATCTTACGGATTTGATTCATAAGCTAGAGTCGGGGCAGATCTTGGCTGAAAAATGGGAAGGTGGCTCGATGCTCGAATTAACTTCCATCAATTTCGTAACTCTTATCCCGCCTGATTTTATATGGAATCTTCGTCCAAAGAAAAGATCATTAAGATGCTTAGAAACTCTAACTTTTTGTTGCCTTGTTATAACTTCGTATCTCCAAATAATTCTCAAAGATCGCAAGACCCTATATCCTTTCCTTTGTGTATTGTAAAGGAAAAAAGCCATCGAAGGAATGAAGGATTAGGAAGATCGGATTAGGACTAGGCTCCATGCCCTTAAGGGTTAGAAGGATACATCGAATATTTATTTAAAGCATTTATCGCTAAAGACTACTGGGTAATATGGATAACCGAATAAAAGTTGGAATAGCTGGATTGGGAAGAAGTGGATGGAACATTCATGCTAGAACGCTCGAAAAGTTACCCGATAAATATCGAGTTGTAGCGGTATCTGATCCAATAGATGAAAGGCGTCAGGAAGCTATAACAAAATTCGGATGCAAAGCTTACTCCGACTTCGACGACCTCATAAAAGATGAGGAAGTTGAATTGGTTGTGATTTCCACTCCAAGTCATCTCCATGCCCCCCATACAATAAAAGCTCTGGAAGCTGGAAAGCATGTGGTCTCTGAAAAACCTATGGCTACGAACCTTCATGAAGCCGATACGATCATAGAAACTGCTAAAAAGAGTCCAAAAATCTTTACGGTATTCCAAAATAGTATCTTTAGTCCCGATTATTTAAAGGTCAAAGAAATCATTCAATCGGGAAAGCTCGGACGCATAGTTCTCATAAGAATTTGTGCCCATTCTTTTGGAAGGCGTTGGGATTGGCAGACCTTGAAAAGATTTGGCGGAGGAGAACTAAGAAACAATGGGGTACACCTCATAGCTCAGGGACTCTCCTTCCTTGGAAACAAGGAACCGGATATCTTTTTCGATTTACAGAAAACATTAACCTTGGGCGATACTGAGGACCATGTGAAGGTTATATTAAAGGCACCGGATTCGCCCCTCATCGATATAGAAGTAACAAGAGCATGTGCCTATCCTCAAGATTATTGGCTAGTGATGGGAACGCAAGGAGGTCTCACAGGCAACAGATACTCCTTAAAATGGAAGTACTTTAACCTAAAGGACCTTCCACCAAGGCGTGTCGAAACGGAGCCTACGCCCGATCGCAGTTATAATGTGGAGGAAATTCCATGGAAGGAGGAGAGTTGGAGTTCTGCTGGTTCTAAGGATAGTGCGACTTGCTTTTATGAGGAACTGTATAAAACATTGCGATGGGGAGCGCCTTTGAAGATTACTCCTGAATTTGTTCGCAGGATCATGGGGATTATAGAAAAATGTCTCACAAATTAATGCTTTTCTCGATTTTATACTAGATTAATCAAGAAAAATGCGATAGGCTGGGGAAATTGATTTTTTCATTTAGAGAAACTTAAGGCGAAGTTCTGAAATAAAGAAAGAGGTTGATAATATTGGATTAGCCGCTTATAAAATAATATCTAGAGAATCATAACACCATTTACGATGCCGAAGGTTACCATAAGGATGTTAGCTATGGTCCATTTCCAAAAGCTATTTTTCGCCGGGATTAGCATCGTTTAGATAATTTGATACAAAATCTAAGCCTAAATTTCTTCCTAAGAATCCGAAAGGGAAGAACATTCCAAGCCTAAGAGTTGGCGCCGGGGGAGGGATTTGAACCCTCGCGACTCGTATGAGTCACAGGCTTTCCATACTTTCAGGTGGAGAACATCATGCTCTCAAGGCCTGCGCGTTAATCCAGACTCCGCAACCCCGGCTTTTAACTTATTTCACTTACCTTTATTTCTTTATCTTAAGACTTTCCTGAAGAAATGCCTTTAGGGTTTCGCAAAACTCTTTGAACTCCTCAACTTCATAAAGGCTTGTCGTCGTTACGCGTTCTGCAACCTCCTCAATCTTTTCTTCCCCAAACTTTTCCTTGGCTAATTGCATATTACAATGATCAAGGAGAGTCTTAACTCCTTTATCCCCGACAGCCTCGATTACGGCATCAGCAACGATTTTCTGTATTTTTTGGGACTCGCTACTACCTTCGAGAATACTCGCTATAGCGATATCGGCTGCAAGGGAGCCAAAGGCATAGGTACAAATGTCATCAAGGGCTCCCAAGACCTTAGATGAAGGTATTCGACTATTTTGTAATTTCTCATTAAGTTTCTTCCTTAGGGCTTCTTGAACCTCAGGATCCCTTAAAACCGAAACCATTGTTTTTCTCATGGCATTCAGAAAAACCTTTTCGAAGGTTTCAAGGCTCACTCGCCTTTCGCACCTCGCTTGAATTTGCCCTTTCCTTTAATGGTTCAGCTTCCTTGAGACCCTATAAGGTTTATGTTGATCGGAAAATAAAAATAAAAGGGCAAAGGATTCCTTTACCAAAAGACTGTTTCGATCCTTTCTCCTTTAAGGACGGCCTCCGTCTCGTCGGGTTCTAGGGTTTTTCTTACCCCGAGCTTGAAATGCCAATCGAAGCAAGCATATCTGATGACCTTAACCCGTTTCCCCAAGAGTTCCCTAGGGGGTATCTTATCAGGAGTTCTCTTCGAGAATCCTGTCAGCTCTAGGGTGAAGATGCATTTTTCCCATTTATTTCCATCTTCATCCTGGAAGAACTCGCCAGTTCGCTCTATTTCCTTAACGATGCCTTGGAGCCTAGGACGTTTGTCCATGTATGCCGTCATCTCAATCAAAAATTCATAAAATCAGATAAATACTTAACATTTTCCATAGGGATGGAGAGGCTACGGTGTTAAGCCATCAATATCGAAAAAGGGAAAGGAGGGAAAGAAAGCCTAAATTCTATGTGATCTGATACGAATATCTACGTTCGGAAAAAGTGAACTTGAAACTTTTTCGTGGCTTAAATCGCGTATATAATCTTTAAAATAACCTCTTCTATCTAGGGTCCCTTCAAGTCCCAGGGTTCAAGAATCCATAAACTTCCCTCCATTCCAAGGGATTAGCCTTAGGATATTCCGAGCTGAAGAAGCATTTCGCAGGCTTTACAAAGCCTTCCTATGCTAGGCTCTCCACAGCCTTCGCATTCCCGAAGTTCCAAATCCTTCACTGCCAAATTGCTCCAAGGCCTAATTTTTTCTAACGTCTTAAGTATCGTGAACTTCATACCAGGATGAGCGAATTCGAGGCGATTCACTATACTTCTGACTTCCGTTCTTAGAGAGAATCTTGCATAAGGGCAAGGTTTAGATTGGAACCTTAGTCTTCGCGTGTATGCGTATAGGGTAACCTCGGGCTCAGGGACCTCATAGAGGGGCTTTACTCGGATAGGAAACCTTCCAAAGGAATTAGGGCTTATAGGTCCGCTCCTCGCTAGGCGGAAGATATCCCCATGAAAAACATTTATGAGGAGTGTCTGAACCTCATCATCCAAGTTATGAGCCGTGGCAAGCTTCATGACACCAAGTCTCTTAGCCCCTATGTTCAGCGCCTTCCTCCTTAGGACCCCGCAGTAGGAACAGGGCTCTAACTTGGACCCTTGGCTCATAGCCTTTCCGACTATCCGGTCCAAAGTGGCACCATAGAGTTCCTTGAAGGAAACTATGATATGGGGTATCTTTAGTTCCGAACAGACCTTACTAGCGATTTTTAGGGCCTCCTTTCTGTAGCCCCTAATACCCTCGTCGACTGTAATAGCGAATAGGGAAACTTGGGGGAATTTTGCCTCAAGCTTTGAAAGGATATGGAGGAGGGTCGTACTATCCTTTCCTCCAGAAAGGGCTATGGCTATTTTATCCGTACGGGTGAAGAGCTTGTACCGCCTTATCGTTGTCCTTACACGCTCTTCTAGGGATTGTTGAAAATGCCTTACACAGAGGATCTCCCCAGAGTAGGGACGTCTAAAAAGGGCTTTAGCCCCACATCTTTGGCACTGAAAGGTAAAACCCTCCCATCAGATTTCCAAGGTTAGGTAATAGCCTATGCGCATGACGGTAAGAAGGATGTTTGAAATGAGGAGAGTAACGGCTATGGCGTTGATAGAGAACCTTATCCCCTTCCTCAGATTCTCCGATAAGCCGAGGCCTTCAAGGACTGCCTTCATGTATCCATCCCCATCGAAGGGATAGAGGGGAAGCATATTGATCAATCCAACACCGAAGTTGAGGGCGAAGACGGAGGATAAGAAACCATAAATGTAGAAGGACCATCTGGAAGCTATAGGAATTCCTCTAAGGGTGAAGTAGGGGAGGATGTAAAAGGTTGCCCCAATTCCATTTTTTTGCGATTCAAGAACCTTAACGGGGAAGGTCCCCCGATTCGTGGTGATGAGAACCGTAGCGTTATCATCGATGCCCTTAAGGAATTTCAATAAGTCTTCATGGGTCCTTATGGCAGTATCGTTTAATGTCAATACGACATCCCAGCTCTCGATACCTACCTTTCCGGCCGGTCCCTCTGGAGAAACCTTGGCGACGATGGCCCCTGCTGGACCTTGGAAGGCTGCCAGCATGAGGAAAAAGGCGAAGAGGGCGACTGCTATATTGGCGGCTGAACCTGCGGCTAGAACCTTCAACCTAGACCTCCAAGGCGATTTCCTAAAGGATTCCTCATCAGGCTCGACGAAAGCACCAAAAAGAATGAATGCCCATATTAGTCCCGAAGACTTGATAGGAATGCCCTCGATTCGAGCAGCGATACCATGGGAAAATTCATGGCTGAACATGACGATGATGAGAGGTGCAAGAAGGTAGGCCAAGGATTCGAGCCCAATGGTCAAGCCAGGAATGAGGGGGGTCACGGCCCCTGCCTCCCTTGGGGAATAGAAAAAAGCATAAATGTTTCGGGCGAGGAAAAATAGGGCTCCTAGGCAAAGCCCTCCTGAAAGGAGAGTTCCAAGGGATATGAGGATCCTCCAAAGCCTTGGATGCCTCTCCGAAGTCTTTTCAATCCAACCGTTAAGCCTCTTTGTTTTAAGGGCTAGAAGAAAAGGGCCCATCTCTATGCCATATTTTTCAAGGGGAAAAACCTTGGAAACCGCATAAAGGGCAGCCCATATTAAGGCAGCCCCTAAGAGGAAGAGGATTCGGCTATCCATAGAGGAATCGACCATGTTTTTTATATCGCTAACCAAAAACTAGATTAAGAAGGTTTTGAAGGTTCCTCCGATGAAATAGAATTTAGCCATTGAAAGATTCCCTAATCGCCTATCTTCGTAAGAAATTCTTGGAAGATACGACAGTGATGCTAAGGTTTCCATGATGAAACTGCTCGCTCTAAAATGCCTAGACTCAAGGATGTTAGAAGAACCTTTCATAGGTTCTCATGGCTTCCCTTAGGACCATATCCCTGAGCTCTTGGGATGGATTTTGTACAGGATAGAGGGTTAAATAGGGATTGCTTTTCAGCTTCTTCACCTCTTCTGGGTAGTCCCACCCATATAGATGGAAAATTACGATTCTATGTCCCTGTTCCCCTAAAACCTTGAGGACTTGGTCGGCTTCTTCGATATTCTGCCAACCTCCATCAGTAATGATTACTATGAAACAAGGGCCTCCTGCCTGCCTGACTAGGTTTCTTATGGCGATGGCTGGAAGGATCGTGAGCCCTCCGAAGTGTATCGTAAGGACTAGCTCCTTAGATTCGAGGTCTTCATCCCAACCTGCTTGGACATAGTCTGTTGAGAATGATATCGTGGCCGTATCGCCACCAGCCCAGGCGGCGCTTAGGTGGGCTATATAGGCTGCCGTGCTCGCCTCATCAAAGGCGTTAGCCATGCTTCTGCTAGAATCGAGGATCGTGATGACGGATGGAACATAGCCTGGTATAGGTCCTTCCATGCTTCCTAGGGGTCTATTTTGCCATTTTATCGTCGTAACTTCAGGAATGAAGGGCCCCTCCTCCATACTCGTTTCTAGGTCTAGATCCTCGATCTCATCCTCGATGAGCCATTCATCAGGATAGCTTAGAACCGTCCACCTTGGTCTTCTATGGATGCCCTCGGCTAGAAACTTCATTAAGGAACCCTCCGCTCTAGCCCTGTACCAGAGGCGCTTCCATATGGAATCTTCCGCCAGAAGCCGGGCAAGGTAGCGCTCTTTCCCGATGCCACTGGGTAGCGCATAAGAGGCTCCTAAGACCTTTTCCTCAGCCTTGGAAGGTTCTTGAAAGCCCTCATATCCATGAGAGCTTTCCCTTCCTCCCCCTCCTCCTTCCCCTTCCCGCTTCCCCTCCTTCTCTTCTATCCCCTCCCCTACGCCTCGGGAGCCTCCCCCCTCAGCCCCTTTTCCATTCTTTTCATGAACCTTTCGATACCCTGAGGCAATCCTTCCCTTCCATTTTTCTCTTCTCGAAATCCTTGGCTTCAACCAATGCTCATAGAAGGCTTTGGCTTCATCCCGGCTTTCAATACCCTCTAAAACTTCCGATATGCGCCTAATGGAATTGGGCTCGAAGTCTTCTCTGACGGCAACGGTTCTTCCGCCCATTCCTAAGTAGAAGCGCCTTATGGCGGAAGGGGAAAAGGTGCCAGGGCTTCTTCCCCTGAGCTTTGCCAGAAGGGTGGCTATGGACCTAATCTTGTCCCGCCAAGGCTGGGGAGATTGTATAGCTCCTGCCAAAAGCCCAACATAGGCTTCGAACTCCTTCGGAACATTATAGGTCCTGATCTCAGGATAGAAAATCCTGTAGGTGGCGTAGAAGAGTCTTTCTATACCCCTCGGAGGATTCCTTCGAAATCTCTCTTCCAAATGAAAAGGGGTTGAATGGAAACGATTCCTCAGATATATGCAATCTACCTGAAGGTCGCAGAAGAGAAGGAGGGCTAGAAAGGCAAGCTCCGAGTCATTGCAGGCAGAAAGGGCAACCCTCTCAAGCTCGTAGGCAGTCCTGATGTCATAAGGACAGTAGTGGGCATGGCTTAGGTCATGGCGGAAGCTCCATAGCATGAATTCTTCGGGGTTTATGCTTCGATACGCTTCCCTCGGATCCAAGTATACAACTCCGTTCAGGATGGGCTGAAAGGAATCCCTCGATGCATCTCCCTGGCTTCCATCCTTTATAATTCGCAAAGAGCATGGAGGACAATAGAGTTCCTCGCGGGCTTTTTCAAAGGCCCTTATTGCCACTCGATGGTCTACTTCCAATCGACAATAGCCCCCACGGTTTCATCCTTTCTAAGCCTTCCTTCCTGAATCCAGGCTTCCTCAAGGGCTCGGAGTTCCTCGGCGAAGACCATGTCCTCCATAGCGATTTCCTTGGCATGCTGATAAAGGGCCCTATCGAACTCCTTGTAAAGGCGATTGAGGATAGGCCATTCACGCCTTACTTCCCTGTCAGACATCTTTGCCCTTTCGCGGTTTAAGAGATCACGAAGGTCTCCAACCATACTCCTAACGTTCACGAGAGTAGTACGATGAGGTAAGACCCACAAGGCCATTTCCAGAAGGTCTTCTATCTCACATTTTCCCTCAAGCCAAGTCTTTGCCTTCGCCAACTCCGTAAGGACTACGACGGCCCTCTCGCTGGGAGGCTCCTTCAGCCTAGAGCATACTTCCCTAGTAAAATGGCAGCCCTCACAGAGGGCTGGAGGCTTGAGCTCAGAGTGATCTCGCCCCCTTATGCACACCTGAAAATCCCTGATGATGATGTTTATGGCTCCCATCAACTCAGGGCTCAGCTCAACCTCTTGAACCTCCTCCCTTATGGCTGCCAGTTCTTCTTGGGAGATTACTTGCGGCATTGATGATACAATTTCCCCCCCGTATTTTTCTAGAAGGCTTTGTAGCCGGAACTTTTCTCGTAAGGTTAAGGACCTTAGGAATACGCAAATATCGAATCGATCGTAGAAGGGCGGAGGATGGATGAAGGTTGTAGGGTCCATGGGATTCTCGTTGGCCACGATAACGTAGTCCCCGACTTGCGCCCTCTGACCGTAAGCCCAAACTTCTCCAAACTGCATCATATGGTGGATATTGGCCGTCGTATAAGGGTTCAAGCGATTGACTTCATCGAGTCCCTTTCCCCTAGCCTTCGTAAAAGCGGCCCAAAGGACCCTTTCAACTCCATCTTTCTCAAGCGATGGTATGTGAAGCCTTCCTATGACTTCTCCCCGTTTTACCTCTGAAGCTCCTGATATAACGACCATATCATCGCCGCAAAGTCCCCTAAGAACGAGGAGCATGAGGGTTGACTTCCCTGTACCCCTAGGAGCCCTTATGAGGGTTGTGGACCTCCTATGAAGCTGATTAAGGACAAGGGTGTCGAGAACCTCTTCGCCGCCTACGAATCGAGCCTTTAGCTCTTCCTTCAGCCTATGAACCTGGTTCTGATGGAACCCCATGCACCCCTCCCTCTTATCAGATTAAAGACGGAGAAAGCCCTTAAGGATGGAAACGATGGAAATAAAAGCTAGGATAACGACTAAGGCTTGGAGAAGTCTCTTTATCTTGTTGAGGCGTCCGATTTCGGCATCAAGCTGGGAAATATGATACCTTAGTAGGTTTGCCTCCGCCTTGCTTATCGTGACGCTGGCCGAAAGCTCCCTATCTAAGTATATCGCATCTACGAGCCTTGGCTGACGTTCTATTATTCCTCCTAGCCCTTTGCCTTCCCTATTCCTTTCCCTTTCCCCTTCCCCCACTTCATCCTTACCTTGAGCTTCGCCTCCTCCCGTTTCGTTCCAAGATAGGCGACCCTCTACGATCTTAACCGGTAGCTTCTTAGCCTCGCGTTCTAGAAAACTCATGAAAGGATCTTCCATAGAAAATCTCCTAAACCTCCTATTGAATGGTAAGATGCGTAAGAGTTAAACTTAGCGCTTTTTCCGATAAACCTAGGGACCCTCTATTTGTAGCGATTCACGATTCTTGTGGCTCAGAAAATTGGAAGCCCTCGACCATTCTTTGAAAGCCTATAAGCCTTTTCCTATTCGACAAAAGAATCCTTCCTAAAGCTCAATTTCCATTTTCCATAGAATCAAAAATATGATGCAAATTAGGATTAAAATATGCCTTCTCCTTCCGATATCCTCCAATGCCTCCTTCTCATACCCTTCGTTGCGTATGGCTCGGATGATAGGAGCAATGATAAGATAAGCCAACGGAGATAAGAAAAGTATTCCAAAGGGAAACGCCTCGAAGAAAAGTAAGAGAAAGAAGATCGCTTGGGCAAATGACAAGAAGAGAAGGCAAAGGATTAGGGAAGCCTTTTTCCCCAATTGAATTGCGGTTGTTTTCACCATTCGCCTATCGGTCTCGTAATCCCTAACCTCCTGAAGAAGTTGGGAAGTGGCTGAAAGGAAAAACGCCAAGAAGCCAAAGAGGAGACACGTCTCATCGAAACTTCCATACTCAAGATACCCTATCATTCCCAAAATCGCCAAGGAAAGACCATGGTAGACGACGTCTAGCACAGGACGGGCCTTCGCTCTGATAAGCCATGAATAGGTCGTGTATAGAAAGATCACAATCAGACCGAGGAATCTGTTCTCATAGCATAGAAAAGGAATTATTGCTATGGAAGCCATGAGAAATATAAGCGCCAAGGACATGCCTCGCCCAAAACTTACCTCACCCGTAGAGACAGGATTCCTAGTAATCCCAGCAGATCTATCAAGCTCAGCATCAAAGATATCATTGAAGATAAAAGCGAAGGATGTGCTAAAGCCAGAGAATAATAACGCCAAAAAGATCCTCAGGTCAAAAGTCATGCTTGCAAGAATACTTCCTACAAGGCTTGCCGAGGTAAAGCATAGGGTGGAAGGGAGTCGAGCAATTCTGTAGCTTACTCCTAAAAACTTCGCGATTTCCTTAAGCTCAAGGGTCGCTAAGAAACTTCACCTCCTATTTTTTCCTCCTCGAACATTGAAGTCGAGATATATTTTTTAATCTGCGGATTTGCCATCCCTGAAGACAACAATCCTTACCTAGCGAAGGCTTCCTAGCTTTTTTATGAATCATCTCATCGAATCTCTTGCCTTGTGAAGACGATGTAGGAAACTATGAAGGTTAAGATAGTTGCTAAAGTAAGGACTAGGATGTTTGGCCAAGAGAAGGATAGGCTTTCTAGGATTGACGCAGTCCTTAAGCCCTCCTGTGCCTGACCAGCTCCCCCGATGCCTATACGCGCACCTATCCCTCCTGCGTAAGCTTGTAGAATATACTGGGCTATCCTTGTGAAATGATAGTTGGGCGCTATGCTCTGAATGCTTTCAGTAATGGCAGATTGCCGCCTTAGCTCCTCGACGTAACGCTGGATTTCTTGGCGACTCGTTGCATTCTGGAAAGGCCTTGTAGCATTCTGGAATGGACGTACGGATATGGGCGCTGTGCTGAAGGCCACAAGGCTTGCGACGATCGGAATAACGAAGGTAAAGACAGCCCAGAGCATAACGCTTATGATGACGCTCTGTGTCGTCCTTTTGGATACGGTTGATAGGAAGGCCGCTAAGCCATAGTAAGTCATGGCGAAAAGGATGGAGAAGAGCATGAAAAGTATAAGCCTCGCGATGTCATCCATTGTAGGCGTTATTCCCAAGGTCAGCACCGACCCCCCTATGCCCACAAGGGAGGCTATCACGATCGCCAAGGAGATGGAGAGGAAGGCAGCGAAGAACTTTCCGTTAATAACGGTATCTCTGAAGACAGGTTGGGCTAGGGTCGTCTTAAGGGTCCCCTTCTCCCTTTCTCCGGAAATGGCATCGCAACCTAAAGCCAATCCGACAATAGGGGCGAAGTAGGACATCGTAGTTATGAGGTTGTAGGCTGCTAAGCCCAAGAATCCCCTTGGCATGGCTATACCGCCGGCTTGCTGTGCAGCCTGTACAACCCTTATGTATACGGATGCTATGGCTACGGTCATCACAAGCCCGAAGACTATCACAAGGATAAGGAACCTTCTACCCCTCACGATATCCGAGAACTCCTTAGAGGCTACAGTGAGCATATTAGCCAATGGATATCCCCTCCCTTCTGTAATACCTCATGAAAAGGTCTTCTAGCGTGGGCTCCTCAACACGGAGGGTTGAAACCTCAACCCCATAGTTGGGTGCCATCCTTCCTATCTGAAGGCTGATATCGCTATTGGCCTTCAAGAAAATGCCCTTGGCTTCTAGCCTTATTTCCCTTACTTCTTTAAGCTCCCTCAAGGCATCGGCAAAGGTGCCAAGGTTTCCCCTTCCTTCAACGCGGATCCTATAGCCCTCTTCAGCCATGAGCTTTTCCACAAGCTCCTTTACCCTTCCCTGAACGATAGCCTTGCCTCGGTTCATGACGACGATGGAATGGCATAAGGGTCCTACTTCGAAAAGAAGATGCGTACTCAGTATGACCGTCTTACCGTCCTTATGAAGTCTCAGAACCAAGTCCTTGAAGGCCCTAGAGCCTTCGGGGTCCAGGCCTACCGTTGGTTCGTCAAAGATCAGAAGCTCTGGATTCTTTATGAGGGCTTGGGCTATGCCTAGTCTCTGCTTCATGCCTCTTGAAAAGCCTCCCACCTTCCTATCCTTCACGTCCTGTAGACCTACTAGGGAAAGGGCTTCATCTATGCGTTTCGTCCTCTCAGCCTTTGGTATATCGTTAAGGGCTGCTATGTATTCGAGGTTCTGGGGAGCCGTAAGGTGATCGTAGAAACCGAAGCCCTCAGGCAGGAGTCCAACCTTCTTTCGAATCTCCCGGGACTCCCTGATAATATCGTAGCCTAAGACCTTGGCTGATCCGCTCGTAGGTAGCGTAAGCCCCGTCAGCATCATGATGAAGGTCGTCTTTCCAGCTCCGTTGGGTCCAAGCAAACCGAGGATGGAACCCCCTTCGACATTCAAGTTTAGGTGATCTACGGCTAGCACGTCCTTTCCTTCGGATCTGTATACCTTCGTCAGCTCCTTTGCCTCGATCACGTAATCCAACCCGATCCATCACCTCCTACCATACCTTCGATAGACGAAGAATAATCCTACAAGGGCAACAACCATGATAACCCCTCCGTAAAGGATCCAACTAGTCTCTTGGAGAACCTCTATCCTCAGCGTAAAGGTTTTGGGCTCGGTCTGATCCGAAGAGAGGCTAAAGTCGATGTAATAGTTGCCGGCGTTGACGTCGGATTCAGTCTTAATCGTTATCGTAAAGGTGGCCTCCTGATCTACGTTTAGGACGGCCAGAGACGCCGGATCGACCGTTACCGAGAATCCATCGGGGGTTGTTCCGCATATGGCTTTTACGTTCGTAACCTTCTGGCTTCCCGTATTCCTTATGCTTAGAGTAAAGGTCCCCTCGCCTCCCACGCTTAGGGATGTGTAGAAGTTTGCGTTCGTCGCTCTAATCTCGTAAAGCCCTAGTATGTTAAGCGTAAGGGCTAAGGTTTTGTTAAGGTTTGCGTTATTAACGGATGCGAAGAAGTCCCTGGCGCCCAGGCTCGTTCCTTTGGGCGTTGAGACTACCGCGTAGAACTCCTTAGATTGACCCGCTTCTACGTAAACCTTCGTGATCTCCTGTTTCGATGTATCCTCGAACCATGCCCTTAAGTCCTGAGGAAGCCCTTTAATGGCTAGGTCGAGAAGCTCATTGTATCCGCCTAAGTTTGA
>JAWCLV010000029.1:0-18329 GCA_038850515.1 Bathyarchaeia archaeon | reverse complement strand
AAGGAACGAAAGATGGAACTATCAGCCATGAGGAGTCTTGTTTTGAGGTTTCATGAAGGAAGTTGATCCTTACGGCCGCATTGCCATCTCCGTCTATTTCGTAAAAGTAAAGATATTTAGGAGTATTAGGTTCGGCGGAGACGACTATGGGTGTGGAAGCTGGTACAGAGAAGAAAATTATGGTAAGGGCTATGACTAGGAGGTAATCCTTCGTTGAGAAAAGTGTTTCCCTGGCCATATCGAATTTTTCACTATCTATCTCGAGACAAAAGGCCATTTTAACTTTCTTTCCCTTTCTATGCCTCGTCCAACATCTAATTTTCGATTTTGAAAGTTCAAACTTTGAAAAAATAAAATAAAAGAAAAGAAAAGAAAACGGAAGGGATGGGATTGAACTTTCAGATGAGCGCCAGGGTTGCTTACCCTGAAATTGAATTTGGCTGGAAGGCGAAGGAGTGGCATTATCCTATCTTATTACACAGGAAAATCTTCTTATCTCTGCGCAGAGATTTCAAGGCGTGAGATTTAGGATTCAAGGAATTTCCCAGAAAGGGTGCATGATAAGTTATTTATGAAGGCTTAAGATAGAGAATCGTATCGTAGGGATATATCTTTCCAAAAACGCAATGTGTTTGACTTTACAAACCAATGATAGGTAAAAGAAATGAGTGGGTGAGCTTTTTGGATAAGGAAAAACTCGAATCGAAAAAACGCCCCTGCGATACAAGTGGAAGGGTCAGTTGTCTTGAGCCTACGCCATGTCCTTATATGCAACTCATCGACTCGGGGGAAGTGATGGCTACCAAATGCGTTTATCCGAAGCTTGGAAGCTATGTGTCCAAAATTCAAAAGGAAAAAGTCTAGAGTAACCCCCCGGCTCGGCTTTCGAAATGATTCTTTCTACGAAAGAAAAAAGAAAAAGAAAGGGTTTAAGGAAGGCTTTATCCATCATGGCTAGAACAAAACATTTTTCTCTAACGCTGCTCACCGTTTAGAACGGCATAGGGTGCAGTCTTCTTGGCTGTCAGCATAGTAACGAACAAAAACGAAAGGCTTTCCAACTGCCTTTTCATAGGTGGATTGACGGGCTTTGGCTCCACGGGATACCTCATCGTCAGTTACTTGGTTAGCGCCCTTTCAGCAAGGCGAATAGGTTTCATTCAAACGAAGAATATGCCAGCTTTTACCTTTATGGACGGAAAAAAGCTCGTAACTCCCTTCGAACTCTATCGAAGGAACCATCTCGTCCTTATGAAGACGGAGTTCAGCTTCCATAGGAACGACGAGGCGGCCCTCGGTAAGTCCCTTTCCGACTGGATCATCGACAGGGGAATAAGTGAAGCTATCCTTTTTGGCAGCTTGGACTCCAGCCTAAGGAATGGGGATGGCGAATCCGTAAGGCTTCTTACGACTAGCGCTTACCTATCTAGGACGAAAAGGTTGAAGGTTCCCCTCCTCGAATCGGGTTTCGTCGTCTATGGTCCGATAGCCACAATGATGGTGAATTTCGAGATTAGAAGGTTCCCAGCAGCAGCCGTTCTCACCTACGATAATCCCTATCGACCGGACTTCAGGTCGGCAAGCGATGCCCTTAGAAAGCTATGTAGCGCCTACAACCTCCGTTTGGATCTTTCCATCCTAGAGGCCGGAGAATGGTGTGTAGGAGAGGACCGGAAGCGCCAGCTGCAATCCGAAAGCCTTTGGAATGGCATGTTTGTTTGAGATAGATCCCTCTTAAGGAATTCTGAAAACGATAAAAAAGAAGGCTTTTTTCTTTATTTTTTGAATGGAGGGCCGAATCAAACCTCTTGTTAAAATTCGAGATTAAAGATCGAGATGCCGCAGGGCGCTTGGCTTCTTTATCCTTAAGGACAAAGAGGATTTCGACCCCCGTATTCCTTCCAGTTTACAATCCACATATTCCCACCATAGCCCCAAAGGAAATGGAAAGGGATTTTGGTATCGAGGCTATAATGGTGAATGCCTACTTAATCTACAAGGATCCTGTTCTCAAGGAACTAGCCCTTAGGAAGGGCATAAGAGGTCTTTTGGATTTTGATGGTGCCATTTTCAGCGATTCTGGAGCCTATCAAACCTTTCGAGGACAAGTTCCTATTACCCAAAGCGAGATCCTTAGGTTTCAATCGGAGCTGGGCGTTGATGTTGGCGTTATGCTGGACGTTCCCTCGAGGCATGAAAGCCGCTCAGAAACGATGGCAAGCGTATTGGCTACGATCGAAAGGGCTGAAGAATGGAATCGTATTATAGGCGAGATGGGAGGCATAACGCCTTGTTGGGAGGGGACGATCCAAGGAGGAGCCTTTGAAGACCTTGTGAGACTATCATGCCTTAAGATGCGGCGCTTTCCCTTCGATCTTTTTGCTGTGGGAGTACCACCGAAGCTTTGGAAGAACTATGCCTTTAAAGAAATCGTACTCCAAGGCTTAACAGCGAAAAGAAGTCTTCCTTTCAGCAAGCCCCTCCATGCCTTCGGTATGGGAAACCCGATCGTTCTCCCGATCCTCGTGGCTATAGGCTACGACATCTTCGACTCCGCGAGTTACAGCCTATATGCCAAAGATGGGCGTTATATGACCGAATTTGGGACAAAAAAGCTCGAAGAACTTTCCTACTTTCCCTGCCAATGCCCTATTTGTATAGGACATACCCCCGAAGAGATTCGAAGCCTTCCTTCGGAAGAGCGTACGAAGCTCCTTGCAAAGCATAATCTTTATACAATCTTGAGGGAGGTGAAGACGATTCGCCAAGCGATAGTGGAAAATAACCTCTGGGAGCTCGTACAGCAAAGGGCTAGGGCTCATCCAAAGCTTTTGGAAGCCCTTTTTGAAGCCTTAAAGAAAGGAAGGGGGCTTTTTGAAGAACTTGAGCCCATATGGAAACGTTCTGCTTTTATGTACTCTGGTCCTGAAAGCCTTCATAGGATCGAGTTGAGGAGGGCCTTTAAGCGCTTGAAAGCACGCCTTTCGGCTACGCGATTCAAAGTACCCTCTGCCCTTCGAGGGGTCTACCCCTTCGGCCAGGCGATCATTCCCAAGGGAATCTTCCAATTCGAGGAGGGGGGGAAGCCCGAGAGTCCCCTCGAAATCGTTCGTGTGATAGCCGACTATCAGTTCGGTTCAGGAGTTGGAAGGGCTCTTTTCCCTGAAGAGGTGGAGGTTGAACTAAGTAAGGCTACTGGAAGGATAAGAAGGGTCTGGCTTGGAAAGCAACTCTTGGCTACCATAGCCCCGAGGGATGGATTCTTAAGGCTAAGGTTTCTAGGAGCCCTTCGCCTTCATAAAGCCTTAGCTTCGCCCTCATATCGAGTTGTCCTTAAGGAGGATCTAGAGGTCGAAGAAATCGTAGCCAAGGGCGGAAATGTCTTTGCAAAGTTCGTTTCCCATTGCGATCCGAGAATAATCCCTAGAGAAGAGGCCCTCGTAACGGATTCCAAGGATAGGCTTTTGGCGGTAGGACAGGCCCTTCTTTCAGGAAAAGAGATGACCATCTTTCGTTATGGGCTAGCCCTAAAGACGAGGGACTGCCTTGGGAATTTCATGAGTTTCGATTAAGGGCTATCAATTTTTAAGCCTAGACGGATTCCTTTAGACTTTCCATCTCTCTTTTTTCGCCTTTCTTCTGATAGGCTCCTAACGCCTATGAAGTCTCCAGCGTAATCAAAAGAAAGGATGGTGAATGGTGAAAAAAGATCCAATTATAAGGCTGTAGGATGTACTAATATCGGAGAAAGGATATGGCAGATCTAAGCCTTGCAGGCGATGGCATCGATCTCGATCATACAGTTTTCTTCGGGCCTTGGAAGCTTTGAAACCTGTACGCAGGTTCTAGCAGGGGGAACCTTGAAGTAGGAGCTGTAAATTTCATTCACGATCGAGTAGTGGTTCATATCCGTTAGGAAGACAGTACACTTGAGGATATTATCCATGCAACTTCCAGCCTCCTCCACGGCTGCCTTTAGAAGATCCATGACAGCCTTCGTTTGTTCCCTTATTCCTCCTTCCACCTGCTTTCCAGTCTTAGGATCATGGGGACCTATGCCTGATATGAAGATAAGATCTCCAAGGATTGTAGCCTTTGAAAGGACTTTTCCTTGTCCTATAACCTGTTTCTTAACCTGAGGCAAATTGGCATCACCTATCTCGATGGAGAATCGAAATAAAGGGGAGGATTTAAGTTTTTCCCAGGTCCCATCAATACTAGTAGATTCCTTTATGGAGTTTTTCTCATAGCTTTTCCTGTATTTCTGAACATTTTGTATAGGAATTAACATACCTTTTTGCTTTTCTTTACCAAAATTCAGGGCTGTCCAGCCTTTCCTATCATAACAACTATTCATACATAGTTAAGTCCTTTCCCATCCAATAGCCGTTACTCAATCCTAGACTAATTCTATGAGGCGTCCAAGGCCCCTTGAAGTAGCTTTCTCGTATGCAATCTTAGCCGTAACGGCATCGTGGATCGCCAAACCTGTAGAAGTGAAGACTGTTATCTCGTTCTGAGACGTCCTTCCCTTCTTAAGCCCAGCGATTATGTCGCCCAAGGTTCCCCAAATATCTTCCTTTTTCAGAATGCCTTTCGCCAAGGGCACATTTATCTCTCCCCCATGGCATGCTTGTTCCCAGTCATCCACTACAATCTTCGCTCTTCTAAGGATCTCTGGATCGAGCTCCTGCTTCCCTGGGGCATCAGCCCCTATGCAGTTTAGATGGGCTCCCTCGGATATCCAATCATCGGAAACTATCGGTTCCCTTGAAGGTGTTGTCGTAACTACGATATCGGCTCCATCTACAGCCTCCTTGATGGAAAGGGCAGGAATGAGCCGTCCAATCCTTTCTTTATGACGGGATCGAGCTTCAGCTATAAAGTCTTCCCTTCTTTCCGGAATCTTATCACATACCCTGACTTCATCAAGCTCTCCGTATAGCGTGACGAGGGCTTCAAGCTGGGTCCTAGCTTGGGCTCCAGCCCCAACAAGGCCTACAATCCGCGAATCCTTTCTCGCTAGGTATTTGGCAGCAACACCGCCCGCGGCTCCAGTCCTTATGGCGGTGATATGGGTTCCCCCCATTATGGAAATTGGAGAACCGTTCCTTGGATCTATGAGGAGGAGCGTCGCCAGGACGGTTGGTAAGCCATAAGCCTTGGGATTATTGGGATGGGAGTTTACAATCTTCACCGCAGCAACATCAAGCCTTTCAAGATAAGAGGGCATAACCCTGAGATCACCGTTGTGCTCAGGGAAGAAGAGGTAGGGCTTTGGAGGCATCTGGACATAGCCAAGAGCTTTTTCGACAAAAGCCTTTTCCACAACCTCCATGACTTCCTTCATGGAAAGAAGGGAGCGGATCTCATCATCCGTAAGAATAAGGGTCTTCAAGAAGGTTTCGCCTCCAAGGAGGATTCTCATGGATGGTTAATAAACACTTTTTCGGAGAAAATTATCTAGCTCCCTAAGAAGACAATTTGCGTTAGCTTCAAGGATCATCCAAGTATTTTTTACAGAAAAAATTTTCAGATGCGATCTGTATGAAGAAGGTTTTATGTAGCTGCATTCCCTTCAGCATCCCCCTCCTTCCCTTGCATGAAACGACATGTACGCCTGCCTTAGCCAGATGAATTATCCTTTTACAATAGCGACCTTCTCAGGGAATTCCCGAGGACATGCTATCTTTTCATAAATTATGCTTCCAAGAATATTAGCCGAGCTAGTTCCAGATTTCGGGGCTTTTCTACATGGTAAACTAATTTTAGCTTGGCTTGAAAGTCGATCTAACTATCGAAAGATTCGATGGAAATCTGATAGAAAGGCTGTGGATCTGGGAAGAGAAGCTTTAAATTCCTTGATTGAAGCCTTTATGTCCGCACACCAAGGAGCCAATTAACGTGATGCAAGTGATATGAAAATGCCCAACTGCTTTTCATGTAATCGAATCATTGCACCAGGGGAAAGGGCTGTGAAGTTTCCTTGCCCCAGCTGCGCTTCCATAACCATCTGGAGATGCGAGCGGTGCCGCATCCTGAGGCGCCCATATAAATGTCCAAGTTGCGGTTTCACAGGTCCTTAGGCGGGGGATAAAGCTTGGCGAATGTCCTTATCACTATGAGGGTTTATCCTTCTGACCTTCAAGTCGACCTTAACGCCCTGAAGGATTCCATTGGAGTATCTTTGCCGGAGGGTATGAGCATCCATAGAAGTCTTGAGGAACCTATAGCCTTCGGTTTGAAAGCCCTTGTCCTTCAGATCGTAGCCAAGGATGAGGCTGGACAGATGGAGAATATGGAAAGGCGAATAAGGACTGTTGAAGGCGTCGGTGAAGTCGAAATTCTTATGATAAGCAGGATTTGATTCTTAAGCCAAAAGTGAAAGAACTCCCCATATGCCGTATGTAAAGACGATCGCTTGAAAGGCATAGAATCGATAGTTTCCTAAAGAAAGAAGGAAGAAAAGAAGATATCGAAGTGGACTGGGCGTAGATGCGTGCCTAAGTTACAAAGGTATGGGCGGTGTTTTTATTTGTCAATCATTACACAAGACGAATATCGACGAGGCTGGTGCCTTCGCTATCTTCGGGAGGCTAAGGCAGATTTAAGGATAGCAGAAAATGCTAGGGATCCATCCTTGGCCGTTAATATGGGACTTACAGCCGCTAGAAAGGCCCAAACAGCCCTTTACTATGCCCTTGGAGACCCGATGTGGATCGATCCTCTTGTGAGGGCTAAGGTTGAGACCGTAAACCTTACAACTAAGGATCCAATGCTTCGGTGTCTCCTTTCCATCGAAAGGTCCCTCAGGAGTCTTTCAACGCTAATGAAGTCTATGGAAGAGAAAGAAGTTTTGCGTAGGGTAAAGGCAATTATCGAGGTTTCCGAGACCCTCATCAGTCTTTATATCTGATAAAAAAAATACTTTGATTCGCAAGGTTTCTTCGAAGAAGAGTATCGCGATCGAATATAATTTTTATTTCTATGTTTCACTGCGGGGGAAGCTATGGCAAAGATTCTCGTGGTCATTCATCGTTCGATTGTAGAAGGGCTTTTACAATTAGCGAGGGAAATGCATCCAAAGGAGATAATTCTTCTCCTAAGGGGTAAGGTGAAGGGCCAGAAGCTATTGGTCGAAGAGGCGTTGATTCCACCTTTTGCCATCCCTGGTATTGGTTTTTCAAGCTTTCCTCTACAAACCCTCCCCATGGATTTTTCCATCATCGGAACTGCCCACTCCCACCCTTCGGGCATACTTCATCCTTCTACGAGGGACTTGAACAGGTTTTATGGGAAGATAATGCTTATAATCGCATATCCCTACGATTTGGAAGGGTGTTTTGCGATATTTGATGGAAATGGTAATTTGGTGAATTGTGAGATCATTGATCGCGATGGTAACCAATCTTGCCATTCTAATAATGTCTTTAACAAATAAAAAAAGAATGAAGGTTTTTGAAAAATATGTTTCAAATTAAAGCAATCCTAACAATAAATTATGCAAGGCTTCGAACGTTAAATATCAACTATTAATTTAATTCTAGGATTTCCTTATCGGGTTGGTTTCAAAATTCAATAGTTCAAATTTTTCTTTTCTCGATATTATTTATCTTTAAATGGCTTTTTGAATTCGAGAAAAGGATTAAAAGTAACCCTGAAGCGGAATAATAATTTTTTCGTGATTTGAGAATTTTACGACCCGACAATATGATTCGTAATCTCCTTTTTGAATCATGAGA
The DNA here is from genome assembly GCA_038850515.1 of Bathyarchaeia archaeon. Taxonomy (GTDB): domain Archaea; phylum Thermoproteota; class CALKCG01; order B24; family JAGTQN01; genus JAGTQN01. The sequence goes on along the minus strand of JAWCLV010000029.1, from coordinate 10,587 downwards.
TTTTCAAAAATTTGGCAGATGGCGATGAGAGAAAGGCATACATAGAAAAAACAAGAAGCTTAATTGAGACAAGATCATTTTAGACGTTCCAATAACATCAAAAAACTTATTTTAAGCCAATCCGAATAAAAAATGGAGGAAAGCCTTGACACCGGGCCTCCTCCGATGGGGAGACTGACCTGCCCTGATGGGATTCCAGATGAGGAAAAATCGCTCCGACGCAATCGAAGCTCCTGAGGAAGCTACGGATTTCATTCGTGTTGAGTTCAAGGGTTTTCTTCGAAGCTTAGCTAAAGTTTCGAGAAAAAAGGTGAAGGCTCACAATTCTATGATGCTTAAGGATCTCTGTAGCCTCCTTTGTGAGGAACTAGGGGAAGAATTTGGGCGAGCCCTTTTAGGTACGGAGCTACAGGATCCAAGGGTCAATTCCCTAATCCTTGTGAATGGACAGGAAGTTTCCGTATTAAAGGGCCTTGAAACTTCTATAAAGGCTGGTGATAAGGTTACCTTCATACCCGTGTCTCATGGAGGATAGGTCTACGATAAGCCTTTCATTCCAAACGAAATGAAAGGCGAATAAAGAAAATTTTTAGCCCCTAGCATAAAAAGGAAGCTATAAGGTCATAACTATTCTAATGAAAAGTTGGAATGAAAAAGAAGATGCAGGCTTCCTAATTTCCTTTTTAAAGGAGCCTTCCCGCGAAAATCCTTTTGAGAAACCAGTCCAATAAGCCCTCCGGAGGGATATTCGCTTCTCCAGCTTTCTTTAGGATTCTGCCATGCTCCTCGAGGGCGATCTTTAGGGAAAATAGCGCTTTTCGGATGGCTGGTTCCGAAAAGCCAAGCTCCCTAAGGACCTCTTCCTTTGAGAATTTCCAAGATGAAACCATAGTGCATTCCCCTTCTATCTCAAGGGGGAATTCCTCATCCATCGAAGGCTTTGAACCTTCTTTCCACCAGAAGGGCCAGACCTTGCAGATTAAAGGCCTGTTTTCGCCCAATAGGCAACCCTTATTAGGAATAAGGGCTATGCAAGATCCCTTCACAAACCTTGTTTGAAGGCGGTAATAGGATCCCTTCCATGGATAATATATCGGTACCATTTCCGGATCTGAAAGGTGCTCTCTGTATATCGGAAGGATTTCGGCTACTTCGACGATCGTCTTTACTTCATCCAAGGAATAGTTTTTCCAAAGCGTTGCGATGTCCTCTAACAAGACGAAGGGGTGGCAACGACTACAGCAACCAAGCCCCAAGGAGGCGCAGCGGAGGCAAACGCTGTGAGTCACGTACTTTGCGCGTAACGTATTAGGGCCTTCCTCCAATAGGGATGGGTTTCTGACGAATTTCTGAGAGACCTATTAGGTTTTTATAAGGTTTTCGGATATAGTGGGATTGTCGATCAAATTATATCCGTAACATGAATTCATTTACCTTAGGACCCGCATACTTTAATCTTCTCGAAAACCTGAAGCGGGAAAAACTAAGGCTTCTAGAGAGATTTGAGTGCTTTTATGAAGACTTCATTATTGGAGCATCCTTCTTCGAACCCTATGGCTTTGATGGCTCTAGCTCCTTTGCTTCCATAAACCTAAATCCTAGGAAATATACCTTACTAGATTGTCGAAAGCCTATTTCCGGTTCTTTAGGGCAATCAATTCCTTTGCTAAGGTAACAAAGTCCTTGGGCTCAAGGTCGCAGACCCTTAGGCTTAGGATGTGCCTATCCAACCCTATACCCTCGACCTTTTCAGGGAGGCGCCTTAACTCAAGGTACTTTCGCAGGACCTTCGAAAGGTTTCGTCGCCTTTCAGAAAAAAGGAAAGATAGGAGATCTAAGAAGCTAGAATCCTCCACGATAGGAAGTAAGGTTTCTGAACCTTGTGCCCTTGTCAGCCTAACGAGGCAGGATTGGACCTTAGGGATTGGTTGGAAGACACCCCTTGGAAGCGTTTCAAGCCTTTCGATTTTCCATAGGAGCCTTGCCATGACGGATACCCTTCCATAGTTTGGCCTCCCAGGCTCAGCCATGAGCTTTTCGACGAATTCCCTTTGGAGAGTTAGGACACATAGCCTATAGTCCAAGAGCCTTCGAAGAAATAGATCCGAAGAGATGGAGTAGGGCGGATTGGAAACGACTTTATCTATGGGCGGTAGCCTAACTTTCCTCAGGTCCCCTTCGATGATGGAAACATTTTTGTAGGACGCTAGCCTTTCCCTTAGAATCTTTAGGAGCCTCGGGTCTATCTCGATAGCAAAGACACGCTCAGCCTTCTTCGCTAGGGCTTCTGTTAAGAAGCCTAGGCCTGCGCCTATATCGAGGACTTTATCCTTATCGCAAACTTTGGCATAGTTCATCATTCTCTCGATAAGTTCCTCGTCCACTACGAAGCTCTGGCCCAAATTTATTCGAGGCCTAATGCCATGGATGCGAAGGGCTTCTAAGGTATCCTTGCGAAGCCTCATAGGAGTTTCCTTCCGAGGCTAATTTACATTCTATGGTATAACTTGGTTTCGAGACGAGATCTGGAAGGATTCTAGGGCGACTGGGGCTTATGATAATGCATATATCTTTATATTTTTTTGAAGTTTTTAAGGTGAGCTTATCGCTTAGAAACCCCTTGTGAAGAGGCGGTACTTAGGGTTTTCATCGCTAAGCTCTTCTAAGATGCGCTTTGCTATAAGCTTGGAAGGCTCGTAGATGCCCGTTCTTTGCTTGATATCGTCGAAGGAAGTGAAGGGCTTCTTCTCCCTCTCATCGAGGATCAGCCTCATATATCGCTTCCCTATGCCTGGAAGAAGCTCGAGGGAATGCATCCTAGGTGTGAGGGCTTGGGCCCTGTTGAAGAATTCCGTAAACCAAGACTCCCTATCCTTGACGACCTTTTCAACGATGGTGGGAAGCTCAGCTTGGGCAGTTCCGGTGAGATCCTTGAACCTTATCCTTCCTACTATGTAGGCTACTTTATCCCTTGGATCCTTTCCGATGAAGATGCGCTCTCCAATCACAACCTTCACATTCTCTTTTAATGCAGCTTCTAACAAGGTGAAGTAGAGCTCTCCAAGGAGATGGGCGGCTCCAGATGTGCGATAGAGGGGGCGGCGTTGAGGGGAGGACGTTAGGGGAAAGAAGTCGAGGACATAAGCATATTCTTCATAGCGTCTTGAAATCTCTGGGAGCTCTCGCCTCCCCCTCTCCCGCTCCCTCTCGACTTTCCCGATGTCCCTTCTCATGGATTTCTTCAGCCCCTAGAACATCGATTCCTCGAGATTATATTCCAATTAATTTGATTCTTTTTCCTTTCCTTCTGGATATCCTAGGCTCCCATCATTATCAGAATCTAACTAACATCTGATGAAAGGCTCCCACGATTACTGATTATTGATTTTTCTGGCTCCTGTATTTATTCAAGGTTTGGAGGATCTCCTCAAGCTGGGAGGGAGTCGTTAGCCTCCATCTACCCCCAACGAAGAATACCCTTATCTCTTCAACGGTTTCGGGCATGCAGTTAACGAGCTGGATAGCCCTTTCCCTTTCCAAGGAGAACTTAGAAACAAGTTCCTCTACCAGTTCTACCGCCTTTCTGGCATCTATCTTTGAAAACTTGTCAGCATAATCGAGCGTGCGACGTTGGAACTGATCGAGTTCAGATTCTAAGCTCTTCAATATTTCCCTCGTTTCCGAAACAGTAATGTCCCTTTTCTCGATGATCCTACCTGGCAAATCCCTCCCCCGAAAAAGATCCTTAATCTATTTTTATAATATGCTCCGGCCTAGCAATAATGGTTTTCGTCTTTCCACCAACCTCTGTTTCCACAACATAGGCCCTTCCTCGTTTCTCAACGACCACGCCAACCTTTCCTTGGTACCGCCTATGGGGCATTCCCTTATGGACGGTAGGATCAATGTCAAATACAACCTTATCGCCTGGAGCATATAGCCTAAGGAACCTTGTAACCTTTAGCCCCACATCCCTTCCCCTCTTCGTGAGGATCTTCCGACTTTTGCTTCTCAAACCCCTTGAGTGCGGCATTCCATAAGCCCCTTATGGTCGTGATAATGATGTTAATCTTCTAATAACTTCATTCTTCTCGAAGCCTATGCTTTTAAACGTTTAGTACCTTTCGTGAGGCTTATCCTGATGCCTGTATTAGAGAACGTAGAAAGGGATCATAGGAGCTTCGAAAAATGAAAAAGGATCGGGATACGATACTTCTTCTGTTCAGCCTTCTCTTAGCAGGAGTAATGGACGAGTATGCCATTCGCTAGGAGGGGCCACGGGCTTAAGCGGTAGAAAATTGAGTATGATAATCGAAGGGTCGATTTACTCTAAGGCTAAACACGAGTAAAGCTCATTCTTTCTCTGCTATAGCGGATAAAATTTGAGGCACATATATACTGGAGAATTTTGAGTTAATCTTCGTTTTTCTTTATCTCATTTCTTAAGAATTTTTAGTCCATACATAAGGTTCGGCTATATGATTCACAATTAATTTATCGATTATTTCACGAGGAATTTATAACCATTGGTGCTTTTCTATTGGTAAATAATCTAGGAAGAATAAATACTTTCTTCGCTTTCTCCATATCCTTTCTTTTAGCCTTCATGCTACCGATTACAGGTATAAGAGCCGAAAATATATCGAATTCCTCCGACCCTTATGATCTTTTAATCATAGGACCTGAAACTTATAGGTCTAGTATCCAAAGGTTTGTAGAGTTCAAGCGGACTCAGGGCATCATCGCCCGATACTTCTCGGTAGAACAGATAAACGCATGCGTTGGTGTAAAAAAATCCGTATTAGATCTTCCTTTGGTTGAAAAAATCCATGCCTTCGTTTCCAGAGAATATGAAAGATCGGGCATAAAGTATCTGCTCCTCGTAGGAACCTATGCATCCGTTCCGACAAAGTACGTATATTCTCCAAGCTATGAATTCGAAATAGCAGATTTCAACTACAAGCCCACAGATTGGTATTACGCTGTTCCGGAATGGGAGGATTCTCAGATCGGTCTTCTCGATGGGAATCTTCCTGAGATTGCCGTCGGTCGTTTGCCCGTTAAGGATGGGGAAGAGCTTGAAATTGTTCTTTCGAAGATCATTTGGGCAGAGGGGCGTTTCCAAGCAGGCTCCTTCTTAGTTTTTGGCGATTTTGACGAATCGGAAGCCTTACTAAGCATCCCCTACCTTTTCTACGAATCCGATGGAAACCTTACCAAAAAAATCCAAAGCAAGAATCTTTTCGATGGAGTCTTGTATGCCATGAGCTGTAGCCATGGCACCCCTTCGGCTCTATGGACGAGGGGGGCTAACGGCGAGTGGAAGGCTTTGTTTACCTCTGAGGATCTTAGTTATATAGAAAGTATCTATGGCATCCATTATCTTTTTGCATGCTTCACGGGAGCCCTCGATCTGGAAGAGAAAGAAGGTGAAGGTCTGGCGAGAGCCCTTAGCGTATCGCCCAAAGGACCTGCTCTTGTTATAGCCAGTGCGAGGGCTGATGGTTCCGATACGAAGATCCCTTCAAACTTCTGGAACGCCTTCTTCGAAACAGGAGATGTCGGAAGGGCATTTCTCTATGCCCTTCGCCGATACATATCGGATCCTTCGATCTTCTCTGGGGAAATGCCAAGGTACCAATATTATAATTTCTACCTTACAAAGGTAATCTATGGCGATATATCTTGGAGGGTTAAGGATGCGAAAAAGACTTTAGTAGATTTGAGCGAAAATCTTCCAGAGAATTCTTCCATGTCTACGGGCTTTGAAACTTATACCTTAGGCATCGATGAAGATAGAAAGAATACTACGCATCCATTCTTCGCCCAATTTCCAATACTCTTCCTTTCATTAACGGGCTTAATGATGGTTCTCATCAGTTGGAAAAAGATTTCGGGGACATCGCTGACAATGATAATTCCTAGGAACAAGTCTTCCATGAGCAAGATAGAACGTGAAAAAGAAGGAAAGGGAAGGAAGGAAAAATGATCGAAGGAATTAGGTAGCCTTGTATCCTTTATAAATTCTGAACCTCAGCTTTAGACTTTGCTTCTGGAGATCCCTTACCATATATCCATGCTGTAAGGAACTTCGTAGCAAAAAGGAAGACGAGGGCTTCTATGGCAAGGAACACAACAGCCCAGTTAGTAAAGTCAAGGAGTTCATTCGCGTTTATGCCATAGCCTGAAGCGACCGTAATGCTGACGAAGGCCGCTACAATTAAAGCTACAATAGCGACTATGACGCCCAGAGCCCATGGTAGGGATGTTTTTCTAAGCTTCTTCCGCTCCTGTCCAAGCTCCAACTCCCGGGGCTTCATTTGTGCTTGGATTGGATCCTTATTTTGAGTTTGAGCCTGACTTTGCGAGTATCCTTGCTTTTGTAGCTCCGTTCCTTCCATCCTTTGTCCTTTCTCCTTCCTTTTCCTCTTGGCAATCAGACATGAAAGGGCGAGGCATACGACGCCTGACAAGAGGGAATAGGGAATCGATTCGGCGACAGGATTCACCTTGAAGAAGATGGCATTAAGGGTCTTCGAAGTATCCATGACGAAGGAAAGATTCCTATTCCTTCCTTGGGCATCTCCTGACCATTCGCCGAAGATAGCCCATTCCCCATGTCCTATTTTATTAGGCGTTGTAATCCCTAAGGCTGTTTGGGTTCCATGCGGCATCCATTCTGAAACCGAGGTCGTAGGAGTAAGGTCGCGAACCATCTTGGCTATGGCAGCGATCGTTACCTTAGCTATGAAGGGATCCTTCACTCCCAATGCCTTTACTGAAAGCAAATGCTCTATGCCATAAGCGACGGAAACATCGTAAGGACGATCTACTACCAGGGATAGGACTAAATCCTTCGTAAAGGGCTGTCCATTTATATTCCATCCTTCGAAGGCATACCTCGTTCCTTCGGCTCCAGCTTCGATGAGGGGAGCCGGACCTACCGTAACGATTTCCCCTGCCGGATAGTACATACCGAAGACATCAAAACCCGGAGGTCTAAGCTCAGGAACCTTAGGAATGCTTAGAATCCTTCTGTCCGGTAGCGTCGTGTTGAAAGTTACTAGGTACTGCTTCTGCCAGGTGGCGATGACCACGGATGGCTTCAGAACGACTATCGTTCCTTCAGGTGTGTAAACCTCCGCGTCCCCAGACCACTTTATGAATACGCGAAGCGTCCTGTTTCCATGGTCAATGGGAGTCGTCACGCCGAACTTAGCCTTCGAGTTCTGGGGATACCAACCTGAGCCGTAGGGATTTCCGTAATCGCTGAGGACATTAAGATAATAAAGCGTTTCATAGTTAGCCGTAATGCTTCCGGAATCCGTAACATTAAAGGTAGCTTCCTGAAGTTCGAGCAGGCCTGTGGTATTCATCCACGAATAGCGCTTCCCAGCATCGACTGGCAGGTCCCCTTCGTATGCGAATCTATGAAGCGTCCCTTCATCCCACCAGAAGGTCCTAGGAAGCTGGGAAGCGTTATAACGGACTTCGTCTATCGTTACGATAGAGCCTTGGAAATCGGAGCCTACGCCCGTGTAGTCGAAGTTTATGGAGTACTGAACCGTGTATTCGAGAATTATAATCTTCGGAGCGTCCATCGTAACATTTTGGGAGGGCTCGTAATCCACGAACCTATAGCGTACACCTTCCAAGCCTTCCTCATCAGGGATGAATGCCTGGGGATCGCTCAGGGCTACCGTAGTATTGGCATCCATCCATTCGATCCAGGGCGTTGCTTTTGGCTCTAGGGCAGGATATTTGACTCCGAGACTTGTATAGGCGATCTTGAAGGTTCCGCCTGAGGCTTCCAAGGGGCTGGCTGTGACCGTAAGCAAGTACTGAAGCCTGTAGTTCGCTGTAACGGTCTTGGACATATCCATAAGGACCCTCGTTGAAGCATTCGAAGGATCGATGAGCTCTGAAATGGCTTCTGTCTCCCATCCTGAAAAGACATATCGAGCCAATCCATCTTCCGTATAGACATATTTGGGAGTAGATATGGAAGCGTAGGTTCCTTCGACATACCAGCCCTCGCCCGACGGAGTCGCGATACCCGGAGGATTCGTATTTAACGTCAAGTAGAACTTGGCGCTCCAGTTGGCTATGGCAGTTTTAGGTCCACTCATCGTTATCGGGTCGCTTCTGTTATAGTTCGTTCCCGATGCATCACCAGTCCATGCGACAAAGAAGTAAATGGCTTCTTGGAGAACGACCTCTCCCCTGTCCAATCCTGCATATGCTATGGAGCCTTTATCGTACCAGCCCTCGCCTGAAGTTCTTCCATATTCGGAAAGAACCTTCAGATAATACTGGGTCTTGTAGGTAGCTGAAAGGATCTTTGGCGAATCAACCGTGAGGCTACCTTCCTTGGGAGTCGTTATAACGTAACGCTTTCCAGAAACCATCGACGATATGGGCGAAGACCATGCGTAATCGACGGTTTTACCCATGTCAACCCAAATCCTTGCGGGGCTCGCGTCATAGACCCTATAGCCATATCCATCGAAGACTATGCTACTACCTGAAAAGTCGCTTCCCAGCCCCGAGGTTTCTAGATTCACGGCATACTGGACTGTGTAATTGGCGATCACGGTCTTAGCCTTGTCCATCTTTACCATAGTAGAAGCTTTAAATTGCTCCGATATTTCGCTCATGTCTTCGCTTGTCCATCTGAAGAAGCGATAGCGTGATGAAACCAGAGAGGTTTCAACGCTTTCTGGAGTCGATATTGAAGCGTAGGAATTTGCATCGTACCAGCCTTCCCCGGAAGGAGTCGCTATGCCGGGGGGCTCCGTGGCTAGGCTTAGATAGTACTGGGCAATCCAGTTCCATGTTATGCCAGAGGGTGCATCTATTATGAAGGCTATAGTGGTTTCGTAACCGGAGGCTGGGACGCTTCCCGTACCAGTCCAGCCAGTGCATCGATACCTAAGCCCTTGATCTTCATCCGTGGGGCTAGTTACAGAAGCTTCAACCAAAGCCCCAGCATCAAACCAGTGCTCGCCTACACTTGGCATAGGCGTATCGTGATCGGAGGCCACGGTAAGCCTGTATTGTGTAACGTAGTTGGCTGTCACGAAGGTTGGACCAGTTACCGTCATCGGCGATTCAGGTCCTGTTATACCAATGAGGCTGAAGCGCTTACCTGGTAGGCTAGTAGAAAGGATGATAGGATTATATTCGTATGTAACTAAGGTACCGTTCCTAACCCATAGGGTATATGGTAGCTCGCCAATAGTTATACCAGTATTGTTTACCGTTACGACAATACCTGTGGCATTGTAATCCAGACCGTTCGCATCGAAGGTTACGAAGCAATTAGCGACCTCCCAATTGGCGATTGCGGTCTTGGGCGCATTCATGATTATAGGATCCGAGGGTGAGGATGCACCAGTAGCATCTCCGCTCCAATGAGTGAAGACATAGTAGAGGCCGCTAGGCCCCTCCACTAGCAGGGGATGTACAGTAGCGTATGCCAGATCGCCCTCATCATACCAGCCTTCGCCTCCTGCAGTGCCATAGGGAGATGCCACGGTCAGGTAGAATTGATGTGCCCAAGAAGCCGTTTCATCGATAGGCCCATTCATAACTATTTGTGCCGGATTTTCCGAACCCGTGTAGCTACCAATGCCTATTCCTGTCCATCCAAGCCATATATAGCGCTCTCCGCTGATAGATGCCGGAGCGAATGCCGAAATAATTACGACAGAGCTAGCATCGTACCATCCGCTACTTGGACTTACAATTCCATAATTCGCTGACATTGTCAGCAGATATTGGGTCTTCCAGTTCCATGTTATGCTAGATGGCGCGTTTATAGCGAAGGCCACCGTTGTGCCTATTCCAGAAGCTGGTACGCTTCCAGTTCCCGTCCAGCCTATACATACATAGCGGATATCGGTTGCGCCTATAGGCCAAGGCGAAGTAACTGAAGCGGTAACTTCTGTTCCAGCATCAAACCATCCGCTTGTAGGCGTAGGCGAGCCATAATCAGAAGTTACGGTTAGGTAGAACTGAGTCTTATAGTTGCCGATTACGTTACCTGGCGTTGATGCGGTTATAGTGCCGCTTTGCTGGGTCGATAGCCCTGTTGTGCTTGTCCAAACGTACCGCTTATTATTGGCGCCTATTTCGAGGGGTGAGTAGTAGTTGAAAGTGTGGCTTGAACCGATATCCCAAGTGAAAGAAACCGGAAGGTCTGATACGTTATAGCCGTTACCGTCCACGTTTAGCACTATGCCTGTGAAATCAGAGCCTACGCCTGTCTGGTTGAAGGTAATCGTGACGGTACCCGGACCTGCCAGGGTATAGTGGGCTGTAGCCGTGTGAGGCGCATTCATCTCGACGGTTATGCGGTTTACGCCCGATCCTTGGGAGACGTCGTCGACATCCCAGTAGCTGAAGATATATCCTTCAATTGGCTCGGCCGTTAAGGTTACGCTTGTAGTTGCGTCGTACCACCAGCCGTTGCTTGGACCAGCTTCCCCGGCGGGGTTTCTAGTAGGCTGAGGACTCAAGCCTGAAGGATCGGTAAGAACGGTGAGTAAGTACTGGGTCTTCCAGTTGGCAGTCGCAGTCTTAGGA
>JAWCLV010000028.1:0-18687 GCA_038850515.1 Bathyarchaeia archaeon | reverse complement strand
AGGCTACGGAGCCCCAATTGGCCTTTAAGGCGAGGAGCTTAGAAGAATGGGCCCTTTGGCGGGATCGATTAAAGACACGCCTTGTTGAGCTCCTTTTCCTCCCTAAGGAAAGGGTTGACTTGGAGCCAGAGATTGTTGAGGCTAAAGATTGCGAAAGTTACATAAGGGAAAAAATCTTTCTTAAAACGGAGGCAAACTTCATCCTTCCTGCTTATCTCCTTAAGCCCAAGATTTCTGGGGAGAAACCCGCCGTACTGGCGCTTCATGGACATGGAAGGGGAAAAATCGATGTGGTAGGCATTTATGATGATGAAGTCGAATATCAGCGCTTCATCGCTCCCCTGAACTATGACTATGGACTTCAGCTAGTAAGGAGGGGCTACATTGTGCTGGCGCCTGATGGCAGGGCCTTCGGAGAACTAGCCTCAGATGGCATGAACTGTACTTGGCTTCTTACGGCTTCAATGCTTTTCGGAAGGACTGTTGTGGGGATGCGGGTTTGGGATGCCATGAGGTCCTTAGACTACCTTGAAACCCTTCCTGATGTCGATCCAGAAAGAATCGGATGCCTAGGGCTTTCATGGGGAGGCACTTGGACCGTTTATACTTCGGCCTTGGATGAAAGGATTAAGGCCGCCATAGTAAGCGGATACTTCAGCAGCTTCAGGGATATGCTCATCGAAAGAAGCTGTTGCCCATGTCAGTACGTTCCAGGGATAAGGTTCTATGCTGACTTCCCCGATATCGTCGCCCTCATAGCCCCAAGGCCCCTTTTCATCGAATATGGCTCAAGGGATCCCTTGTACACTAGAAGCGCGGTCCTGAAAGCCTATGAAAGGCTTAGGAAGGTCTACGGGCTTTTGGGATGCGAAGATAGGCTTTCCCTAGATATCTTTGAAGGGGGCCATATGTTCAGCGGGAGGCATTCCTTGGACTGGCTCGACAGATGGCTTATGGAAGGCTAGCGGCCTTGAGTCCCAAGGAAAGGTTCTTAGAGACAGCCCTCTTCGGAAAACCAGATAGGGTTCCCCTTGCCGTAGGGGATGTAAGGCCCCTAACGTTGGAAAGATGGAGAAGGGAAGGCCTCCCCCAAGAAAAGTCGGTCGTGGAATATTTTCGCCTCGATCTTTGTGGATTGAAGGCTATGGGCTTCACCTCCTATCCTTCCCAAGGATTTCGCTGGGAACCTAGCCCCTCAGCTCTAAACCTAGGCCCCCTTCCACCCTTTGAATACAAGCTACTCTCCGAGGACGAACGCTATAGGATATGGGTCGACAGCCTAGGCATCGTCCAGAAGGGTTTCCAAGAAGACTGGAGGCATGGATGGAGCGGTTTCGCTACTAGGGTCTTCTTGGAATTTCCAGTTAAAGATAGGGAGGACTTCCAAAAAATGAAGCTAAGATACGATGCGAAGGATGCAAGGAGGTATCCAAAGGGCTGGCAAGAACTCGTGAAAACCTTAAGGATGCATGAAGGTCCCTTATGCCTAAACCTAGAGGGGCCATTCTGGTGGGCAAGGAATCTAATGGGCTTGCATAACCTCCTTCTGAACGCCTACAAGAATAGGGACTTCTTAAAGGAAGTTTTTGAATTCTATACGGAATTTCACTTGAAAACCCTCCTGAAGGCTTTGGAAGAGGTTGAGGCTGATTACGCAGTTATGTCGGAGGATATGGCTTATAAAAAGGGGCCTATGATGTCCCCTTGGATGGTCGAAGAATTCCTTTCACAGACTTACAGGGATCTTACAGCCTTCTTGAAGGACCATGGCGTTAAGGTAGTCTTCATCGACAGCGATGGGAATGTGGAACCCCTTATTCCCATATGGCTTAGGGATGGTATAGATGGCATTACTCCTTGCGAAATAGCTTCCGGAATCGATCTTTTGGAATTGAGGAGGCGCTTTCCGAGGCTTATCATGATGGGAGGGCTTGATAAGAGGGAGCTGGCAAAGGGCAAAGAAGCCATAGAGGCCGAGGTCCTTTCTAAGGTTCCATTCCTCACGAGACTTGGGGGGTATTTTCCCGGAGTCGATCATGCCGTTCCGCCCGATGTTTCCCTTGAAAACTTTGGATACTTCCTTAGGGTTCTTAAGAGAGTCTGTGGTTGGGAACTATAGCCCTTCTTACAAGGGCATAACTAGCCAAAGGCTTCATGTTCCTTCTCCTTCTCCTTCTCATTCTCAGCCTTCATATCTCCGTTTCCCTAGCCCGAGGGGTTTCTTAAGAACTTCCTCCTCAGACTTTTAAGGGTTCCTGAAATCCCTAGGCAGTGGAGGGCTACAGGCCTTCCGGAAATCTCCATTAGGGCAGTAAGTGCCGCCCTCACTTCCATGAGACTGGATCTTTCGCATCTGAGGATGCCTAAGAGATTCTTTTCATCGAACTCTATGGACTGGAGGTTTGCCTTCGCTACGCCATGTTCCCCGTATAGCCTAAGGAGTTCGCCTTGAATCGCCTCCATGATTTCCCTGAATGTAAAGGTTCCTTCCCCAAGGATCCTGAAGGCTATATACCTCCTCTTAATGCGTTTGGGATACATAGGGCATCCCTACGAAAGCTATAGTGATGGGCTTTTAAGGTAAGGAAAGGAGCCTAAAAGGAAAAGGGCCATGGAAAGGGTTCTTCTGGATCCCTTTCAGCCTTTACTGTTTCGAGGAGGGCTAAGGGATTTCTAGAAAGGCCATTCAAGCCCTCTTCCAGGCTGAGCCCTACGATAGAGAAAAAGGAAGCCATATCGAGGGGGGACCTCATCTCAAGGGCTTCCTTCGCCCCGCTTGAAATAATTGTAGGAACCCTGAGTCTTTGAAGCCAAGCAAGACCTTTAATAAGATGGGAAAATTCCCTAATCCTTTCGAGGCCCTTTTTCCTAAGAAGGGGTGAAAGGTTCAGCTCGAAAAACTTTTGGGAGCCGACCAAGGGCTTAAAATCTCCTTCTCTAAGGCCTAGGGAGGCTCTAGAATCGAGGAAAAGGATCTTAACCTGGCTTTTGGCGGCAACCATGATGTCCTTTCTCGTGAGGCATTCAGCAGCCACAAGGTCGAAGGACCCTTTCGCCCATTTGACCTCGGCAGAAAAGCCTTTAGAAAGACTTGGGCTAAGGTCCAACCTCGTCAGAACTTGGATTCCCATTGCCTCTGCCTCCCTCACTATGTCTTTTAGCGCCCTGAGTCTCGATGGTTCCATGACAGTAAAACCTAGAACTTCGAAGCCAAACTCCCTTGCCCTAAATACCATCTCTCTCCAGTTCTTTTCGTTAGGGAAAACATGGAGGTCGAAAAAGCACCTCTTCTTTCTCTTCACCCCAAAAGCCCCACTCGCTCACAGACCTTTCTCAGGCTATGGACCACATCCTGCCCTGGTTTCGCTTCTAGGGCGAACTTTATCCTTACATGGATGGGGTCTGATGTTTCGAGCTTAAGCCTTCCTAGAAAGGCTTCCTGTTTATCGAACCTTAAGTAGAGGCTTCCGTCAGACCCTACATGGCGATGGAATGCCATGGCCAAAGCCCTCTTTTCTCGTTCTCCCAGCCTTTTGGCGATGTTTTCTAAGATCTGGTTTCCTTGATCCTCCCCAAAAAACTCGAACTCGAGAACCGTTATGGGATTTCCGAAATGGCCGTCCAATCTCCGGGTTTTGGGTTGAAGCCCTCCTTGAAGAGTAGTCGGAACGATATTTTTAACGGCTTCCAAGACACTCAACTCATCCTCTGTAGCATGGGCATAAGCCATGATCCTTATCTGAAGAAGCCGTATGAAGTCCGTAGAATCCATGGCACAGGCCTCGAAGTATGAGGTAATGGGTAAACCCCCCTCCCCGCTTCCTTCCTTTCCCTTTCCTTTCATTGCCTTTCTTTACCTTATCGGAGACCAACTTTGCTGGCGAATTGAAGAAGTGAGCTTAGGCACCTCCTATACGAAAAATCTACCTAAGGACGGCCAGTCTTCCAAACCTGCCGACGTTAAGTTGGATCTCCCCTCGAAAGGATGTAACATAACCATTTTCAATTTTAACTATATTGCCTACCTTCACAGCATCGATGTTTTCGTTCCAAAGGGTTAGCTTTACAGAACCTGTATCGTCAACAAGGGTTGCTGTAGCCACCCTGCTTTCCTCGCCCCTCCTTGTCGTCACGCGTCTCACATCGGAGATATCTGTAATCCTTCCCTCAACATTAACGCTGCGAAGACCGACCCTTAGCTCCGATATTCTCAACCTTTTCCCCTCCTTTATCCTTCTCTTCCTTAACTCCTTTTAATTGATGTCTATCCCTTCCAGGCTAGACGCTGGATATTTGTATGGTAATGTCTTAAAGCTTGCGGTCTTCGTGTTGGAATAGAAGCCTAAAGGCTTTCCCATGAGACTATCGAGGACTGGAGCTTTTAGGTATACTGGAGTTCATAAGGGATGTCCTAGGCTAAAGTTCACGTACTGAAGATTTGAAGAAAATTTAAAAGGAAGGCTCTTTATTTATAATTCGGATTACCATGTCGGAAGAGTTTCCTTGGTGGTTTAGAAGGAGGACATCGCCCTTCTTCAGGATTTGGGAGGAATTCGATGAAGCTTTCAGAGAAATGGAGGAGTTCATGCGTAGGGAGTTCGAGGAACTTTCGGAGAGAATTCCCAAGGATCTCATTCGCGAAAGGAGACTCTCCGACGGCTCCATCGTCAGAGAATGGGGTCCTTTCGTCTATGGATACTCGATGACTATAGGCCCCGATGGAAGGCCCGTTATTCGTGAGTTCGGGAATGTGAGACCTTCTACCCGTGCCTTGAGACCTGGAGGTCCCATGAGACCGAGCCTAGATATTAAGGAGGAGAGGGAGCCCCTCGTGGATGTTATGTCTACGAATGGGGAGATTAAGGTTATCGCTGAATTGCCAGGCGTAGAGAAGGAGGATATCAAACTAAGGGCAACCGAGGAAATGCTTACAATATCCGTGGATACACCCCAGAGGAAGTACTATAAAGAAGTGGAGCTCCCAGCATCGGTCGATCCTAAAGGGGCGAAGAGCACATACAAGAACGGCGTTCTTGAAGTCGTCCTTAAGAAGGTCAAGGAGAAGGGAAAGGGAGAAACCATTCCCATCGATTGATTCGATAGTTTTTCTATGCTAGAAGGAAATCCTCCTTTTTCTTTACTTTTTGAATTGAATTATGGATGGATTAGCCTTATCGATATCTTAGAATTTTGAAAGCGAAACGAATGAAAGAAAAGACGATAAAAAGACAAGATATATACCACTAGCCTTCACCAACGGGAGTTCTTGCCTTTTCGTTCTCCTCCTCCAAAAAGATTTCTGCGTCTATAGCCGCCATACAACCAGAGGCGGCCGCCGTGATGGCTTGCTGATACCTCGCATCACAAACGTCTCCGGCGCAAAAGATGCCTTTGATGTTAGTTCCTGTTTCCCCGTACTTTATCACATAACCCCTTTCATCGAGTTCTATTTGCCCCTGGAAAAGCTTAGTGTTTGGATCTCGGCCTATGGCTACGAAGACACCATCGCAATCTAACTCCTTCACATCACCGGTCTTTACGTCCTTTATTCGAATGCCCTTAACGACTTCTTCCCCTAGGATATCGATAACTATGGAATTCCAAGCAAAATGAATCCTCTCGTTTCTCAAGGCCCTTTCTTGGAGAGCCATCTCAGCCCTTAGGCGGTCGCGCCTATGAACTACGATCACATCCTTTGCAAACTTGGAAAGGTGAAGGGCTTCCCGTATTGCTGTGTCTCCTCCACCTACGACGGCGACCTTTTTTCCAAGGAAGAGGGGAGCATCGCATATCGCGCAGCTTGAGACTCCCCTTCCCCTTAGCCTTTCTTCAGATGCCAGTCCCAGCCATCTTGGCGAAGATCCTGTGGCTATGATGATGGATCTTCCATGGAAGACTCTATCTCCTACGTAAACCTTGAAGGGTCTTGTTAAAAAATCTACAGAGGTGGCATCCTCATCTACGAAGCTAGCTCCGAATTTTTGGGCTTGTAACCTCATTCTTTCTATAAGCTCAGATCCCGGTATGGCTTCATGAAATCCCGGGAAGTTCTCAACCTCCATCGTAAACATCAGCTGCCCACCAGGCTGGGAACCCCCTATCACAAGAGTTTTCAGACGCGCCCTGCATGTGTATATTGCGGCAGTCAGACCTGCTGGGCCCGAGCCTAGGATTAGAATATCGTATAGTTCGGTTATAGGGGTCATGGGATATACCCAGGACGTATTTAGATTAAACTTGTATCTTAATTTAGAGCAAGGTTTATATGAAGCTTGGGCTCTTGGATCCTTGCATTTAGGGATAAGTTTATGCCAAAGGAGTTTACTTACAGGGGCTTTACCCTCGATCAGCTGAAGAAAATGAGCCGGGATGAGTTCATAAAGCTCCTTCCAGCCAGGCAAAGGCGATCCTTAGAAAGAGGATTCACGGATTCCCAGCGAAGGCTATTCGAGCTAATTGTAGAAAGGCAGCAGAAAGGATCCTTAGAGAATAATCCCATCGAGACCCATTGTCGAGACATGATCATTTTTCCAGAGATGGTGGGCATGACTATAAGCCTTCATGATGGAAAGACCTATGTGCCCATAAAGATAGAGCCTGAGATGATAGGACATTACCTTGGCGAGTTCGTAATGACCAATAAGAAGGTCGTCCATGGTAGCCCTGGCATAGGAGCTAGCAGATCCTCGATGTACGTTCCTCTTAAGTAGGGTCCTCACCTTCCCAGTTTTCTGTAGCGTCCTCATCGAGTCTCGAATTCCGAGCCTCCTTCCCATGAAGTTTCAAAAAGGAGCGAACTGATTTCGGCGTATTGGATGCCTTCCCAGTTTTCCTAAAGTTTCTTATTCTCTTAAGAGGCTTGGAGAAACCTTTCACAAGTTATTTAAGGCGAGTGGATTTTAGCTGTAAGACGATTAGCTATGATTTTTAAAAGGGGCTTATACGTAGGAAGATTTCAACCTTTTCATAAAGGACATCTTGAGGCGATTCGATGGATCTTAAGCCAAGTCGAGGAGCTTATCATCGTAATCGGAAGCGCCCAATATAGCCATGACCTTGAGAATCCTTTTGAGGCTGGGGAAAGGTTTACCATGATCCGTAGAGCCCTCGATGAAGCCCAGATTGCAAGGAATCGCTATGAGATCATAGCCGTCCCGGATCTGAATGTCCACGCCCTTTGGGTCGCCCATGTTATTTCTTACACTCCCAAGTTTGAGGTTGTTTTCACCAATGAGCCCTTGACGAGGCGTCTTTTCGTCGAGTATGGAAGATTTGCCGTGAGACAGATACCATTCTTCGAAAGGGATAGCTACAGCGCAACAGAAATAAGGCGAAGGATTATTCAAAGCGAAGATTGGGAGAGTTTGGTTCCTAACTCTGTGGCTGAGTACATAAAAGAAATCGATGGCGTAGGTCGAATCCGAGATCTGGTAAAAAGCGATAAACCATCCCTTGGAAGGGTTTCGTCATCTAAATAGGGATCCTTAGTCAGCTTTTGGCAAAGCCCTCATGTTCTCCCGACAAATTCTTCAGTTATGTAGTGAAAGAGTAAACTAATGGTGTTCTCCAGGTCATCCTCATGAATCATCTCGAAGGGTGTATGAGTGTAACGACATGGGATGGCGATTAGGCTTGTTTTTGATCCACCCCTCACCATGGTTGCTCCGTCAGATCCATATGAAGTGAAAACTCCGTGTTGGAATGGTATTCCGTTTCGCTCAGCCGTTGAACGGAGACCTTTTATAACCTCCAAGTTATAGTGGATCAAAGAGTCCTTATAAACGATAACGGGACCTTCGCCTAGCTTTATGGGCATGCGCCCCTTATCTAGGGAAGGATAGTCCCCAGCTATCCCTATGTCTAGGGCTATGGTCACATCATATCCTAACCCGGCGAGTTCCTCAGCGCCCTTCAATCCTATCTCCTCCTGAATCGTTGAGGCAAAGTATAGATCGCATGGAAGCCGAAGATCTTGAAGCCTCTTGGCTAGTTCTATCATCACAACATGGCTTATACGATCGTCCATAGCCTTTCCGAAGGCCTTTTTTCCGAGTCTTTGGGTGTTTGGATTCCATACTATTGGCGAGCCTACATGGATGCCTCGCTCCAAGACTTCTTCCCTACTCGAAGCCCCTATATCGACCAGGACCTTCCACTCTTCTAAGGGCATCTCCCGCTCTTTGAATCGGAGTACATGGCCTGAAGGAGCTACGAAGACTCCCTTTACATCCTCTGTGTCTCCTATTATAAGGGCACTCTGTCCAACCAAACAATACGGATAATTCACACTATCCGTACTAGAGACATACCTTGTAATATGGAGAAATCCTTCCTCAGTTATGCTGAGGACGAAATAGCATATTTCATCTGCATGCCCGAAGATAAGGACTCTGGGCCCTTTTCCAGGAAAATGGGCGAGGACGTTTCCAACCTTCGTCACTTGGATTTCCTCGGTCAAGGGCTTTAGGTCCTCTATGAAGGCCTTCTGAACACGGCCTTCATATCCTATAGGTCCAGGTATTTCCGTATACTTTTTCAAAGCTTCAAACAATCGGAACACCATGATAAGGAATACATTTTGGGTTTTTAGAGTTTCGTAGGTTTATCTGTATAAACATCTTTTACCATGCTACTGTAAAGCCCCAGAGCATAGATATGCCTCCTTTGAGCTTTTGTCCTTCCTTTTCTCTTTTTCTTATTATAGCAGATCGAGGAACATTTGAACGCTTAGTAATATGGTCTTATCCATCCTTTCTATGGTTAAGCAGATCTTTCTATAGGTCAAAGGTTTTGAGATTAACTATTAATTGAAAAATCCTTTCCCAAATCTAGCTACAATTTCGCTTTAAATAATGGAGGCTCATCTATGCATGCTCTTCTATTTTCCAATTCCTTCGGAAGGAGGAAAAATCATAGCAATTCCCTTCGCTAATATTGACCTAAGGAGCCATCTGCCCTAGCAGCATCGTAGCCCTTCTTGAAAACGTAAAGGGCTATGGGAGTTGCGATGATCGTGAAAAGGAGGAGGTTGAGGGCATCATATAAGACCGCAGCATTCGAAAGATCTTTTCCAGCCTGAAGGCAAAGTCTTATTCCATCCAAGGAGTATGTGAGGGGAAAGATCCTACCAATCCACTCTAAGTACCACGGAAGCAATTTTAAGGGATAAAAAACTCCAGATACGAGCTGAGTCATCCAAGAAAAGGCCCAAGTCAGAGGATTTCCCTGTTTTGTTTTCATGATTATGCCTGCGCTCAGGATACCTATCGCCATATGACTGGCGATGAGCAAAATCGATAGAACTATCGAAGAAAGAACAGAGTATAGCGTGGCATTAAAAGTGGCTCCAAGGACAATTCCTGTGAAAAGGGTTATGAGGAGAAAGGCTGACGAGGCGATAAAGAAGAAGGATGTCTCCCCCAAAAGGAAGGTCTTGAAATCCGTTGCGGAAGAGAGGATCGTCTCCATCGTTCCGTTCCATTGTTCCTCCCTTATGCTCTCGTTTATACTCTGAACCGCGAAGAAAACATAGCGTTGGAAGGCGATTCCTATGAGGGCGAAGGTAAAGTATCCTCCTGTTGTGTAGCCCGCTTCCTGAATCTTCTCGGGCGTTGTGATCATGGAAAAAATGTAGTATGTGGCTACGAAGAGGATGCTTCCTGAGATGTCGAGGGTTAGCCAGAACTTGTAGGTCCACCAGATCTTAAAATCCCTAAGGATAAAGGATCCGATGACTTCATAAATTGGGGTTTTCTTTCTAGGTATTTCTTCTGAAAGAAGCTCTATGATGGACTTGAAGTTCAAAGCTTTCCTTCCCTTCCCCTTTCCTTTCCTTTCCTTTCTTTTTATACCCTTTCCCCTTCATGACATGACCAAACTATCTCAGTATGTGGCTACGGTTCCTTCATCCCTTATCCTATCACATCCCCATCGGAAGACCTTCAGCCCTATAGGGATGAAGATGATCGCATATATCGCTAGGATTGTCAGATCCTTAAGGACATCTGGAGATGCTAAGGTTGCTCCTGTGAGGAGGACCCTACGGAGGGCATCAAGGGCATAAGTATAAGGCATTAGCCAAGCAAGGGTCCAAAGGATAGGATAGTCCTTTAGATAGTTCAGGGGGAACAAAACACCTCCTAGGAATTCAGTGATACTGGCAAAGAGGAAGGTGAGGGGGTCCCCCTTTTTATAGACGAGGATGATCCCAGCTGCCGTAATCCCGATACCCATATAGCTTGCAACCATGGCGAGTAGAATAACAAGGAAGGATAGGAGATTTTCGGGGCCAGCCGTTAGAGGAGTTCTCAAAACGAAAATTCCTACGATTAAGACACCCAGCATGAAGTAGCTACTCGTAAAAAAGCCTCGAATAGACTGCCCTATGATGTAAGAGCTTAATCTAATCGGTGAGGCTACGATGGGTTCGAGGGTCCCCTCCCTTACCTCATGCTGCATGGAATGGCTTATTCTGCTAATGCACATCCAAAGATAGTTCTCAGATGCGATGCCTACGAGGGCGAAGGATAGCCAGCTAATGCTTCCATAACCGGCCTCCACAAGCCTTTGGGCATCTACTTGAAGTCCCATGAAGAAATACATGATGATGGACGCGATGGTACTTAGGGTTTCAGTAATAACCCAGGTTCTGTAGGAAAGGAAGATCTTAAAGTTCGCCCAGAAAACCGCCCAAATATGGATAAGATTCGAAGAGTTATTTCGTCCCTCGTCTCTGAAAAGGTCTATTAGATCCTTTACGTTCAAGAAGTTTCACCCTTCGTGAGCCTTACGAAGATATCCTCAAGGCTTGGCTTAACTTGAAGGATTGATGCTACCTTGGCTCCTATTGATCGGAGCCTCTCGGCAACGATTGGGATGGCTTCATACTCGTCCTCGACTAGAAGGCGTATCGCCAAACCATTGGATTCGTTCCTAGTCTGTGAGACCTCCTTTACTATGGATAGATTTGCCAACATGCCTATGATTTCTTCATGGTTCGAGCATTCTTTAATCTCGACCTCTATGGCTTTCATGTCCGTTAGCATATCCCTCAACATCGATGGGGATGAATCAGCTATGATCCTTCCATCCTTCATGATGGCGACCCTTTCACAAAGTTGCTCAACTTCATGCATGTTATGGCTTGTGAACACGATCGTCTTCCCTAGCTCCACGCTTAAAGCCTTAAGGAGCTTTCTTGTCTCTACGGCGCTTATCGTATCGAGCCCAATGGTTGGTTCATCCATAAATAGGATAGGAGGATTATGGATAAGGGCTCTGGCAAGCATAACCCTGACCTTCATTCCTGTGGAGTATTCCTTTACAAGCTTATGGCGATCATTACTCAGCTCAAAAAAATCGAGGAGGGCATCGATGCGCTTTTTAGCTAGTTCTCTAGGAACGTTCTGTAGATAAGCGTAGAACCTCAGGTTATCTTCGGCGTTGAGCCTCCAATAAAGTGAGCGGCCTCCAGTTTCTCCATGAAACCATCCGAAGCTACTTCTAACCTTTTCCGGTTCCTTTAGAATATCGAAGCCGTTTACCGTAGCCGTTCCTTGGGTGGGTATGATGATCGTGCAGAGGATTTTTATAAGGGTAGTCTTTCCGGCTCCATTGGGTCCAAGAAGACCAAAAAACTCACCCCTCCTTACCTTTATGTTAACATGATCGACAGCTTTTACAGAAAGTCTTTTACCCTTTTCCTTTTCTCCCTTGAACACCTTTGTTAGATCGAAGGTTTCAACAGCATATTCCATAGTTCAGACCTTGCTTTCGGTAGGTCTCCTTATTACTAAGCTCCTATTTCTAAATTATCCTTCGTTCCAAAAATTAACCCTAGTAAAACTTCCTTGCTTATGAAGATTAATTAACACCCATGCTTCCTTTTCGTAAGGTGCTTTGAATATGGATGCTAGGGAGCTTAGGAAAGTCGAGGAGGACCTTATTACGAGGATAGTTCTTCAGAAGAGCCTCGAAGACTTGATCGGCCTCGCTAACACGGATGTTATTGTCGTAGGAGCTGGTCCTTCGGGCTTAACAGCCGCTCGATACCTTGGGAAGGGCGGGTTAAAGGTTGTAGTCTTGGAAAGGCGCCTCTCCTTCGGAGGTGGGATCGGAGGCGGTGGTATGCTCTTTCATAAAATCGTAGTTCAATCACCAGCTGAGGAGGTCTTAAGGGATTTTGGATGTAGGCTGGAGGAAGTTGGCGAAGGGTTCTTTGTCGTCGATGCAGCAGAGATGATGGCAAAGCTCGCAACGGGGGCCATAGACGCGGGAGCGAAGATCATGCTTGGAATAACGGTGGACGACCTTGTTTTTAGATCGCCTCCTCCGGAGATAAAGGGTGTCGTAGTTCAATGGACTTCTGTCGTCATGGCTGGCCTTCATGTCGATCCTTTAGCCCTTAGGTCCAAAGCCGTCATCGACTGTACAGGCCACGATGCTGAAGTCCTTTCAGTAGCATCTAAGAAAATCCCGGAACTTCAGCTCGGCATACCGGGGGAGAAAGCCATGTGGGCTTCCATGGGCGAAGAATGCGTAGTAGAAAAGACAGGAGAAGTTTGTCCAGGCCTATTTGTTGCAGGAATGGCTGTAGCCGCCCTTCATGGAACACCAAGAATGGGCCCAATTTTCGGAGGAATGCTCCTCTCGGGAAGAAAGGTGGCGAATCTCCTTATAGAAAAGCTGAAAGGATGCGTAGGCTAGCTTAGTTTAGATTAGTTTATCATCTTTCATCTTCGATTCCATAGGCGGAGAAATCCTTGCCTTTAAAAATCGCTTCGTTTCGCTATGGTTACAGGAAGCCCCTTATGCCCCTTCATCTGAAGGAGATTTTTCTGAAGGTTTTGAACAAAATACCTAGCTTAATGGTCTTTTGCTAAGATCTCGAAAGAATCGAAAGAAAAGTTCCATAAGTTGTGATTCCAGTCTTGTCACTCATCGGCTTATTGAGCCCGTTCCTTTTTCGAAAAAACTTCCTAAACTTTCGACAATAAAAATTCCAAGAGCGAAACCCGCTAAGACATCGGTAAACCAATGGATCCCGTTGTAAAGGCTTTGTAAAACGATTAGGAAGCCTAAGATCGATGTTAGAAGTCGCCAAAGCCTTCTTGATCTTTCGTCCCGAAAGGAAGGTCTATAGCCAAAAAGAAGCGCTGAAAGGGCGCTATGGCTACTTGGAAAACCATAGTCTTCCTTTTGGAGAATAGAGCCTTCTCCGCCATAGAAAGTGCAGGGCCTTGGCCTTTGAAAAACGATCTTCAGCGTAAAAGTCGTTGAAATGATCGTTCCAAGGAGGAAGAGGAAGGATCCAGTTTTTTTCGCATCAGAATTCAAGGCATGAAGGATAATTATGGGTATGAGGAAGATGATCGTGAGCCAATCGAAGACTCGAAAGACTGGATTTAGCCCTTCGATGCGATTAGAGGCTATAAACCAATATGTAGCCCTGTCGACTTCTTGGAAAAAATTTGTGATATTGGTTTCAAAATCGATATATTCCATGGATAAAAGGGAAAGGGCGCTTACTAGAGGAATTGTGAAATTGTCATCGATTTTCACGTTTTCTTTTGTACTGTAAGCTTCAATCGTGGCGGCTAAAAGGACCGCGAAGAAGGCGGATAGGTGGCTTACAAAAAAGGAGGCGCCAAGCAAGGCAACAAAAAAGCTTAGAGATGCGCCACGAAGCCTATCCATTGAAGAAGAATTTTTCCCATAGCCTCTAAGGATCCTCTCAAGGCCTCCTAAACCATCCCCTAGGGAAAGGATGACTATGGAAGCGTAGCCTATGGGCTCAGGAAAGATGGATAGGCATACGATGACTCCAAGGGAAAGATAAAGGGGAGCCATGGCTGGACCCTTAGAGACTTCATCCTCCCTCAAAAGGGGATAGTAGAGCTTCACGATAACGAAAGGTGCCTTTGAAGCCTTTTTCCGAATCCTGAGGTATTCAATCGAGGCATAAAGGACCGAGACGACCATAAGAAGGCTTATGACGATAAGCTTCCCTAGAGCCCCTGACAAAAAGGGTACGAGAATGGAAGCTATATGGATAGATTTTCTGAGGACCTCCCTCTTCAAGATCGATTTTTTCGAAACCTTTACTTCCGAATAGGAATTCTTATTGTCGTTGGGACTTAAGTCCCATCACCTGTACGATAATTGTTCTTTGCCTAGGATGGGTATCCGTTTCTATGAAGAATACGGACTGCCAAGTTCCGAGGAGAGGCTTACCATCCATTAAGGCAATAGTTTGGCTGGAGCCTAGGATAAGGGACCTTAGGTGGGAGTGGGCATTCCAAGGATGCCTGTAGCGATTCCCTCGAGGTGCTAATTCCTCGAGGAGGTTTCTTATATCCTCCTGCAGATCCTCCGTAAATTCATTGATGACGAGGGCACCTGTGGCATGGGGGGCGAAAACATGGATAATCCCCTCCCTTATACCTGATTTCCCAACGACTTCAAGGATCCGATCTGTTAAATCTATGAAGTCTGCAGGTCCCCTAGTCGAGAATTTTATCGCTTCGCTAAAGATGCCGAACGCCCCTGAGCCTTTCAGCTAGCCATCACCTAGCCTTCCTTTTCCCTTATCTTTCCAAACTCGAATTTAAGAAAGGAAAATAGGGCTTACTTCCCTTATTGACGGCCGATAATTCCTTTTAAAAATCCTGCAAACCTTGGAACAGCTATCAGGGGATCCTCAGCCCCCTCATATTCTATCGATAAATAACCCTTATAATCAGCTTGTTTGAGGGTTTCTAGGATCCTCGAGTACTCCCGTTTCAGATCTTCCGTCGATAGCGATTCGAATACTTTGGCATGAACGTTGACGGCATAGGGCGCCGTTCGGCGAATCTCCTCATGTAAGTTAACCCTGTAGTTGCCAGTATCCAAAGTTACCTTCAGCCATTCAGAGTTGACATCCTTTAGGATTCTAAGAACCTGTTCCGCAGTTTCAGTGATGCCTCCATGGTTCTCAAGGGCTAGGATAACGCCCCTTCCCTCCGCATACTTGACGCATTCTTTAAGGGCTTCCACGGTCCATCGGAAGGCTTCTTCCTCCCTATAGCCTTCGGGAACCCTTCCCGCAAAGACCCTAAGACATGGAGCCCCAAGGCGGAAGGCAACATCGATCCAGTTTTTTACAAGGGCTATCTGCTCCCTTCGCCTCCCTTCATCAGGAAGGCAGAAGTTGTTCCCAACGGCAACTCCTGAGATGTCAAGGCCATGTAGGAAGGCTGAACGTTTCAGTAGATTTAGGAAGCTTTCCTCCGTCTTAGGAAAGTAGTAGGCAGTGAGCTCGATGCCGTCGAGGCCGATCTCGTAGCAATGATTTATGAAGTTTTCGAGACTCATGGCACCGGATGAAAGGTACTTTCTGTAAGAGTAGGCGGTGGATCCGATTTTCATCTTTAATTCACCTTGGAAAACCTCTCAAGCTAAGGGTAATAAGTTTTTATCAGCGAAAAGAAGCCTTACGCTAAGGTCTAAGAAACCTTGAGCCTTCCTAATTCGTCGGCAAGGATAGGAAGGAATGTTCCAACATCCGAAATAACCATAACTGCCTGAGCCGTCCCTCGATCCAACAGCTTTGTCGCCACAGCGGGATTGATATCGACTAAAACAACCTTTACCGTGGAAGGAAGGAGATTAGCGACGGCTATTGAATGGAGCATTGTCGCAAGCATGAGAACCATACTAGCTCCTTTAAGAAGCTCCCTGTATCTTTGTTGAGCCTCGACAACATCCGTTATTACATCGGGAAGGGGACCATCATCCCTAATGGAGCCTGCCAAGGCGAAGGGGATGCCGTTGATGATGCATTCGTACATGATGCCACGTTTAAGGATGCCCTGCTTTACAGCCTCCTTAAGGGAGCCGGCCTTTATTATCTCGTTGATTGCTGCTATGAAGTTTCTATTTCCTAAAAGGGTTGAGGAGCCGTCCTCGAGGGATACGCCCAGGCTTGTACCGTAAAGGGATAGTTCCACATCATGGACTGCAAGGGCATTTCCAGAGAGGAGAGCATCCACATAACCCATTCTTATAATCTTAGCTAGGGCCTCGGCTGCTCCAGCATGGACAACCGCAGGTCCAGCTACAAGGACTATCTTTCCTCCCCGCCTTTTCACCTCTGCCATATCATGGGCTATCTGGCGTACGATAGAAGAAGATGGCTTCTCCGAAGAAGCCCGGCTTCCCATAAATTGAAAGATACCTGTTCCTTCCCTAGGATATTCGGGGGGCTTTACCTTGATGCCAGAGTCGCCAAGGACGACCAAATCTCCTTTTCTTACTTCCCTAATAGATTTACAGTAAGCCTTCATCTTTTCCGGCTCCATCACTATAACTTTGTCCATGGCCAAATTCTCAACGGGTATCCATTCGCCTTTAAAGTAAACCCAAGTTGGATGGTTGGAAGTCGAGTAGAAACCATCAGGAAGAACAGAGTCCCTTGGAGCCGGTGCCCATCGGACCTCTGTGATCCTTGGCTTTATGGCCCCCAGCCTCGTAAGTTCCTCCAACATAAGGTTTAGGTGGGCTCTGTTCTTACCCTTCACGAGAAGCCTTGCATAACTTGTCTCATGCTTTCGTTTACCTACACGGAATTCTAGGACTTCAAAATCTCCTCCAAGGTCCATAATCCTGTCAAAGATCTTAGTCAGTATCATAGAATCGATCAAATGTCCCTCGACTTCCAGCTCTTGAACAAGGTTCTCTGAAGAGCCTTCTTGGAGTTCAGGTTCTTTTTGATAAGATCCTTCTTCCCCCAAACCTACTCTCAACCTTCGCTTATTCCTTTTTAGAGAACAGTACTGGGCTCATTGAAGGATCCTTCTGTTATTAAAGTCTTAAGGATAAGCTTAGTTCTTTTTTCCTCCCTATAGCGGATTCTAAAAGACTCTGGGATCCTATTCGAAGAATTCTTCACTAACATCGTAGTAAACCCTAAAACCTTGATCTATTGAGGAAATGTCTTTGATATGAAAGCCCCCTATTTCCCTGATGTTCTTCACATGGGTTCCGCTACAAGGAATTGGCTCGCAGCCCTCTATCGTTACAATTCTATAGGTATCAAGGACTGGAAGCCTAAGAATGTTAGGAGCTGTAGAAGCCTTCTTTAGCAGTTCTTTTTGACTTACGTATTCTATGAAAACTGGCCTGCCCTTTCTAATCCATTCTTGCATCATGGCTTCAACCCGGACTAATGATTCGCTAGGGATTAGGGTTCCACGGTATTCCACATAGCATGGATCTCCTAGCCATGAGCCTAGGGTTTCAGCAGGGGCTTTGGTTTCCAAGGATATGAAATGATCCAAAAGGTGGCCCGCTGTGTGTCTGCGCATCACAAGATACCGGAACTTCCAGTCTAAGGATGCCCTAACTTTCCCAGGCCTTAGAATGCCCTCAATAATCTTCCCCCAATGGATGATGATGCCACCAGCAAACATGACCTTCTTTACTTCAAAGCGAAAGCCCTGACCTTCCAAGGTTCCTTTGTCGTTAGGCTGGCCACCCATTTTTGGATGAAAAATCGTTTCGTCTAGGGCGATGTAGGCGGTAGATTTGTCGTCTTGTGCGATCTTGATGACATTGGCTTCATGTACTTTTTTGTAGGAATCTTCCAAGTATACGGGCTTTGTCCTAGGCAGATTCTTCGCGAATTCTTCCAGTTTCATGGATCCACCACCTTAAATCATCATAAGCCTTTCATCAACCTTAAGAATAAAGCGAAATATCTCCGAAGGCTTAAAGCTGAAAGCCAAAAATACCATTCCAAATAGCATTCTGAATAGCATTTTAAAGACCCTCCCACACCTAACCCCTCCCTCCCCCTGATCCCTGAATCTGGTGGCACCAAAGCAAAAGAAAAGAAGGGAGGGTGGATGCTTAAGGAAGATCTCGATAAAAAGCAACAGTTGCGTTCAGCACGTATGGAAAGGGCGATAGTAGTTCTATTGTGAAATTTCAAAGAAAACATTTCAGTTGTTGAAGTCAAGCGTTTAAAAAGCGGAAGTACAATAGATTCTCCATGGGAAGCGGGCCCGGTGGGATTCGAACCCACGACCTACAGCTTAGGAGGCTGCCGCGCTGTCCTGATTGCGCATCCTCCAGACCATAAAATTTTGGTGGAGGTTCTGCGCCACGGGCCCATTTTCAATTTCTATTCGGTTATATTAGCCTTTACTATGATTGATCGCCGACGATAGATCTTGGGAAAGAGGGTAGCCAAACTCCTTTCGATAAAAAGCTTTAATCTCTTCATGGGCATCCAATTTGGCGATTCTTAATGGATAAGCCTTCCCTCATCGATACCCACGCCCATCTAGATGAAGTTTCGGATCTACCAAAGGTTCTTGAAAGGGCAAAGGATGCTGGCATCATAGCTATCATTGCAGTAGGTTCTGGTATCGTTTCGAATAGAAGGGTCCTCGAGCTTGCAAAAGCTTATAGAGGCTATGTTTTTCCAGCCTTGGGAATGCATCCTTGGGAACTCGAAAATCAGAATGAAGGCTGGGAGGAATTCTTCTTAAAGCATATCGAGGAAAGCGTAGCCATAGGAGAAGTTGGTCTCGATTACCGCATTCCTTTGAACAGGGATCGTCAGCTCCAAGTCTTCAGTCGTCTTGTGGAAATCGCAAAGAGCTATGACAAGCCCCTTATCATACATTCAAGGGCTGCATGGAA
>JAWCLV010000027.1:0-19000 GCA_038850515.1 Bathyarchaeia archaeon | reverse complement strand
GTTAGAGATATATAAGCCCGAAGCTTCTCTCCTATTGTGATCGTCTCAGAGTGACGTGGCATTTTAATTCTCCCTTATCTCCCATTACCTTTAGATAAACCCAATTTTTGTCCTTTTTCTAATTTCATTTTGAAAAAACCAAATTGGAATAATCTTTTTTTCATTTTTCCAAGCATTTTTTATACACCCACACATCCTTTACGCTAATCCTACCTACAAAAGATGATCTAAATCGACTAAGTATTATCGCCACATATTTATATATAAAACTTATTGAAAAGCCTCTAGCCCTATGCCAAACTAAGCGTGGTAGCTAGGCTAAGGCTATCCTTTTCTCCTTTAAAAGATAGGATCGAGGGCTTCGACGATTAGATTACTATCCTTGCCGAAGGAAAAAATGAAGATCCTCTGTAAGACTTTTTCCTCGTAAGAATATATTAAATTCTAAGCATCTTCCTAGCTACCAATACGACGGTCTTATGCTGATGATGGTCCAGCTGGGAACTACGCGCTTGTAGAAACTTCCGTGACGGGTCTCTCATCTCCGGGGGCTATGAACCCTCTGACAGCCTAGATATGGAATGGATGACCTCATTGCACCAGAAATTGTTTAGAAATTTTGAAAAATATTTGATGAATTTTTTTATCATTCGAGTTCAATATCCTCTTCTAGATAACCTTTCAAGTTAGTTGGTTCTGATCTACCCCAAATTTTCCAAAAAATATTAGTCATTTTTTCGACAATTTGTTTATGGTCTGTTAATAACGCTATTTCAAAATCTTTTGAAATAGACGGCAATTCAAATATGCATATGTTTTCATCGACCACCATAAATGAGATGGGTATGCCTCCAATTCTTCTGAACAAAATTTTATCTGATTTAAGAAATTTTATTACTGGAATTAAAACTTGAAAATGTCTTATAAAGTTCTTGGCAAATACAATCACATCCTGCATATTGAAATCTGTGATTACAAATACCTTCACATCTCTTTCCTGAATTCCTAAAAGGTGTTTTGCAAAAGAAAAATCCATGTACTTCGAAACTAAAAGGATTGATCTTTTTGCATCATCAACTCCATCACATATTTTCGTAATAAGTTCATCATAAGTCGTTATCACTTCGAATCGAATTCGAGCCTCTAAGAGATTTCTTATAGACAAGATCTCAGAACTGCTTAATTCAGGCATTAATGTGGCGATGTTTTCTTTACTCATCAAACCAAGTTCAGAAAGCTGCTCGAGGATTTTTGCATGGGGAATCAGTCGCAAGAGTTCCTCGTAGAGTGAGTTCATAACGACTTTGCCAATCACGGTAAGTTTATAAAAGCTTTCCGTCTTTTTAAGGAGTCCGGCCTTCAAAAGTTCATTAATTCTAATATAGTATCGGCGTTTTGTCATACCAAGGAGCTTAGGGCCCTGTAGACCAGAAGGAAGTCCTTTATTCGCTTCAAGGAGGATCCGTAGAGAATCCTCATCCGCCAGAGTCTTAAGTAGTGTAACAAGCTTTGGATTCTCCTTGGAAAAAGCCCTGGCATCCATGAAATCACGTAGCCCCTCGACTATCTCTTGAAGTGGTTTATTATATTTCATTCCATATGAGAGCGAGTGAGAGATAAATATAGAAAAAGCTTTAAAAAGTTAACTTTTTTTTAGTAGTGGCGCTAACCATAAAGAGTGAAAAGTTAATGGAATCGTTCTTGATGATAACTTATGAACTGGCCCCCATTTCCTCAAATTTCTCTTCTGCATGCTTTCCATCTTCTTCACTTTCCCCGTCTATAGCCAAGCTAAGAACTCCCCTTGCCCTTCTCTCTGCCGGGTTTCCGACAAGTAGAGCCTGAAGGTCTGCTTGCGCCTTCTGGAAATAGGCTAAAAGCTTTATTCCCTTCTCGGTTGGATGGTAGAGAATTCCCTCTGAAGACTTACTCTTTCGAACATAGCCCTGATCAACGAGAAGGCGAAGGTAGCGCTGCATCCTTACCCAGGAGAGATTTGCTCTATACATGATATGCGTAGGCTTCCGGTACCCATCGGCGACAGCCCTAATAATATCCATACAGGTTTCTAACTTCGACCTTCTTCCGATCAAGGCCTCTCGTTTTGGCATTTTCGAAGGCTTTTTCTTTAAGGCTTGCTCCCCTCCAGCGCTCTCCTGGAGAGAAGGGGTCTCCGAAAGGTCTAGAAGACTCGCCTCTAGGTGGGGAGAAGCCTTACGGGTTCTGGGCTTCTCGCTTCCCTTAAGTTTTTCCCTCTTTTTTCCTCCTTCCTTCCCTTTTCCCTTTACATCCTGCCTTTCCATCTCTATCTCCGATTTTGAACCCCTTTCTTCGCCGAGTGGGGGTTTTGGAAACACTATTTTTGGTGGGCTTCTCTTGGGCATCTTTGGCATTCGACTCAAGGAGCTTCATAGAAGCTTCCAATCTATCGATCTGACGGCTGAGGTTCCTCTCATGCTCCTTCAACAATTTTACTAGAAAGTCGATGATATCAGCCCTTACAGCATCCACCCTTTTCTACGCCCCACATTAAATTAATTCATCAAACATTATTAAATTCTTGATGAGCCATAAGAACAGACCTAGAATTCGTATCAAAAGTTCACAAAGAAGAAGTAAAGGGACCTTGATTTAAAAAATCAAGGTTCAGATGAAAAATCTGTATAGAAATTATAATTGGATAAACCTCATGGTAGTATTTGTTATCCTATTCTCCCTTATTATTACTGTATCGATTGCTGTGGCTTATTGGACGGGAGATATAACTCGCGGTTTGGATTCCTCAAGCATCTGGAACCTACCATGGTGCTGGCCGTAGCAACTTTAATTAGTAATTCATCCAAGAATTAAAGTTCTAGTTTTCTTATTGAGCTTTTTAAGCTGGATTATTATTCCATATGACGAATAATAGCAATGATATTCTTTCCTATGCCCTTCCCTTAATTTATGAAGGCCTCACTCCTTAATTTTTCTCGCTCCACATCCCATCTTCCCTTTGCTTTCGTTATTCTACATGAACCCTGTAAACGTCGGCATCTGGGCCTAGGATCCTAAGGAAATCCCTGCAAGCTCTCTCCACATCCTTAGACTGGGTTATGGACCTTCCTACGATAAGAATGTCCGCGCCGATCTGAATAGCCCTAGAAGCTGTTTCTGGGCTTATCCCCCCGGCTACGGCTATGAGAATCTTCTTTTCTTTTTCCTTAAAGGCTTCCTTGATCTTCCCTACAAGCTCCCATCCAGAGGTTCGGCTTGCTTCCTCATCTATTCCTCTATGGAGGATAACGACCTCAGGAGGCTCCTCGAGGTTCCCAAGGACTTCCAAAGGATCCTTAACTCCCATCATGTCCACATAGGCATAGATGCCAAGCCTCTTTGCCTCATGGATGAACCTTCGGATAGTCTCTATAGGGGCTAAGCCCGAAACCACGACGGCATCGGCGGTTTCTTCGAAGGCTATATCTACCTCGACCTGTCCGACATCGAGGGTCTTAAGATCGGCTATTATGAAGGAATCCTTGGCTATTTCCCTTAGATCCCTTATGACCCTAACGCCATACTTCTTTAAGAGCGGAGTTCCGACCTCGAGGATGACTCGATCACTCTTCGGAATCTGGGCAACAACCCTTTTCACGGCTTCCAGATCCGTAAGATCGAGGGCAACCTGAAGATAGGGAGGCATCCAAAGTTTTGGAGCCCTGAAATCCACTAGGGGATGTTTCGCCCTCTCCTTTTCAGAAAGAATCTTTTCCAAGGGGGGATAGCCTTCCATAGCCCTCTTTATGGCAAGCTTCGTAGCTCCGTAGTTGTAGTGATATATCCTTCTGGAGTCCTTTGCCTTTGGATGGACGAAGACCCCGCATATGATTACAAGCTTTTCTACGAGGTCTCTAGGAATCGTTCCCTCCTCGACAGCATCGGCGACAGCCTTTGCTACGGCTGCCTGGGCTGGACCGAAGATACGGCTTGCCTGCTCCATATTCTGAACCGTGACCTTAGGAACCACTATCGTAAAGGGTTTACAAGGAAGGTTTGGTCTTAAAACCGCCAAGAGAGGCGTATGTCCAACGGTGGGCTTCGAGAGCGCTGAAGCAAAGGCCTGGCCTATAGGACCATCCTTTTCCCCTATGACGAGGTCTATGTGGGCTACTTCATCCCCTTCGCCTACAAGGGCTTCCCCCACGAGGTACAAGGCTACCACGCTATGATAAAAAGCGGGTGGCTTTTGTAAAGTTTTCCCTCCGTAATAGAGCATCGATAACGATGACGTGATATGAGGAGAAAGGGGCAAAAGGGGAAGGAAAGATTTTAGGCTTTTAGAAGAGTTTTAATTCCCTTTCAGAGGGATCATCCAATGGTTAGGATTGGCTTTATAGGTTGTGGGGGAATTAGCCATACCCACGTCCAAAGGCTTTCCCTTTTGGACGATGGGGAGGCTGAGATCGTAGGTCTCTGCGATACGAACCTAGAAAACGCTAGAAGACTCGCATCCCTTGCCAATAAGTTCAGGAATATTACACCCAAAGCCTTGGGAGTCTCCTCCCTCTTCATGGACTATGGAAGATTACTCGATGAGGCTAACCCTGAAGCCGTAATAGTTTGCACACCCCATGCGTATCACTACGAACATACGATGGCAGCCTTGAAAAAGGACATCCATGTCCTAGTGGAAAAGCCTATGGCGATAAGCCTTAAGGAAGCTGAGGCGATGAAAGAGGAGGCGGAAAGGCGTAAGCTTGTGCTTTCTGTGGGCTACCAGAGGCATTTCCAGCCAGAGTACATCTTTGCCAGGAACATCATAAAAGATGGAAGGATAGGAAGGCCCCACTTCGCCCTCGCTTGGCTAACTCAGGACCTAAGAAGGGCCATCGGTCCTAGAAGCTGGTACCTCGATCCGAAGCTTTCAGGGGGTGGTCAGCTCGTGTGCTCAGGGACCCATCTTACGGACTTGGTTCTATGGGTCCTCGATGCTGATCCCTTAAGGGTGAAGGCTATCATGGAAAGGGAAGGAAGCGAATCGGATATGTACTCAAGCCTATCTGTGGAGCTGTCGAATGGAGCCCTTGCTAGCA
The DNA here is from genome assembly GCA_038850515.1 of Bathyarchaeia archaeon. Lineage (GTDB taxonomy): Archaea > Thermoproteota > CALKCG01 > B24 > JAGTQN01 > JAGTQN01. The sequence continues at coordinate 13,928 of JAWCLV010000027.1, read as the reverse complement.
TCTCCGTTCTTGGCGATTCCCCAGAAATAGCCGTTAAGGAGGAACTGAGGGTGTGGTGTAGCCGTGGGGCAGTCTTCGTAATTGGAGGAAAGGCATATCTTCAGGAAAAGGGAGGGAACCCCTTTGAGGTCCTTCCTCAAAACCTTCCTAGGACAAGCCCAAACCCTGACGTAAACTTCGTAAGGGCAATTCTTGGGAAGGAAGAATGCCTCTCATCAGCCATCCACGGGCTAAGGGCTACTAAGCTCGAGAGAATGGCTTATGAGGATGCTGCTCCCCTTCTGAATAAATTAGGAGACCTCTAGGCTTTCCAAGGGCTAGGATGTTCTTATCTCAAATTCTCTATAACCTTCGGATGCCGTATTACCCACCTTAATTTATTTCATAGTCCTCTTAGTGAACCGCTCATCTTCATCAAATTCTTTCGGATGAAGCAGACTCATCCTAAAAAGGATAGAAGTATCCATAGGAATAGGCAAAAACATCGCCTAGGAAAATCGGGCTTCCATAGAAAATTCCCTAATCCTTTCTAAGTCTAGTTCCATGGCCGCGGCTGGATGCTCTAGGCCAAAGGCTTCGAGTACCTCGGGATGAACCTCGCCTAGGAAGCCTAAGATCCTGCCCTTAAGGCTGATCATACCGTACCTTCCTTCGAGAAAGCTAGGATGATCCGATGGTATTACCTCTGCCTTTAGTCCTAGGGCATCGAATAGGGCATCGAATAGGGCCCTTACCTCAGCGAAGTCAGCCTCGTTATGAATAGTCACTAAGGCAAGCTTTCTTAGGCTTCTAGCCTTCGTTTCAGCTTTTGGATAGGGTTCTATGACATCATCCACCTCGAAGATCCTTTGGGGATAGGTTCGATGCGTATTCCGGCTTAGAACCTCGAGAAGACTCGGAATAAGCCAGTTCCGGCATACTGTGTACTCGCTGGTCTTAGGATTTCTTAGCTCCACAAGATCCTTAGTTTCTGAAAGCCTCATCTTCTTGAAAAGGGTCGTAGGATTCGTAAGGATATAGGTCATAACCTCTTGATAGCCAAAACCGACCATGAGCTCACGGATCTTGGAGGAGAAAACTTCCATGGGGTCCTCGCCCCCTATGGTCGAGATGGGTGGAATCTCAGGAAGAATCCTATCGTATCCATAGGCGATGGCAACATCTTCAACAAGGTCGACTTCGTGCATGATGTCCGCCCTGTAAGGAGGAACTAGAACCGTTATTGCATCCCCATCGACTCTCTCCACTCCAAACCTCATGGCTTCTAGAAGTCTCCTTACCTCATCGGCGCCGATCTCCAGACCAGTAAGCTTCCTTACGGAGCTTATCTTAAGAATCTGTCTTCTGGGACTTAGGTCCGGCGTTATGAGGATTCTCCCAAATTCCGTGTCATAGGGATAATATACGCTAACAGCCCTAACCTTCCCTCCCCTTTCAACAAGGGCGCAGGTTACAATGTTTAGAACCGCATTTATCGTTCGATAATCAAGACCGGTCACATCTATGACAAGGTTCCTAGAAGATGGCATAACCCTCGTATCCTCAGAGTTTATAATCGGAGGCATACTTAGAACAATGCCTAGGGAATCCATAAGGATCGGATAGCGATCGAATCCTTGTAGGATGAAGGCATACTCCATGCCCTTCGGATGCCTCCTAAGGATTTCCCCGATACTGATCCTTTCTGGAAAATCGAGGGGTTGAAATTCAAAGCCTCGATCCCTTGTCGTGTAACTCAGGGGGAATCTGACCTTATCAGCATCGTAAATACCTATGGAAGCCTTCCTTCGGTTTCTTCCAAAGGAAACATGAAGCTTCTCCTGAAGCTGCATGATGGATTTCAGACCCTCTTCTGTAAGCCTCACATCCTCAACAACCGATACGACAATGTAGGGTCTTACGTCCCTTACGGAAGCATCTACGAATGTTTTGTAGTCGCTAGGCTCAAGTGGATAATGAATGATCCCCCTTCGATGATTGATGAAACCTGCGAAGGCCCTAGCCAAGCCCTCAGTAGAAAACATATCAGGTCTGTTGGGAAAGACCTCAACCTCAAAATCCTCTTCCGAAGCCCCTTCCCATGCTGTCCCGAGGAAGGGGAGGCGATCCCTTAGGAAATCGATGGATAGATCCTTTCCAACGAGGTTGCAGAAGTCCTTTAGATTTACACTAACCACTGGCAAATCCTGAACCTCCGATTTACAGCTATTCGCCTATCCAAGCCCTAGCTTTCCTGAGCTGTTCAAGATCGTTCGAGTAAACTTCCCTTATGTCCTTTATGCCATAGTTGATCATAACGATTCTATCGAAGGTTGGTCCCCAAGCCAAGACAGGTATATCCCTTCCCAAGAGGGGCTTCACAACCTCAGGTCTAAAGATCCCGGCCCCGATGAGCTCTACCCATCGCCCATAGAATGGATGATAGAACTCTACTTCTAAGGAAGGCTCCGTGTAGGGAAAATAGGCTGGCCTGAACCTGAGCTGTTCTTCTCGAAAACCGAGCCTAAGGAGGTAGCGCCTTAGGTACCCTATCAGATGGCTGAGGTTTGCATTCTCATCGACCACGATGCCATCGGTTTGATAGAACTCGCATAGGTGGCTCCAATCAAGCTTCTCGTTCCTGAAGACCTTTCCTACGGAGAAGAACTTTGCTGGGATTTCCGATTCCTTCAGGACAGCTATAGTCCTTGCAGAGAGGCTAGTCGTATGGGTTCTGAGGATAAGTTCTCTAGCGGTTTCGCTATTCCATTTATAGCTCCAGCCCCTCGACCCCGTCGTCCATCCATCTTCATGGGTCCTTCGAACCCTTTCGACGAGTTCAGCCTGGGGTAGGTCTCCGGCGAAGGGATTCCTCAAATGGAAAGTGTCCTGAAGATCCCTGGCAGGATGATCCTGTGGAACGAAGAGGGCATCGAAATTCCAGAAGCAGGTTTCTACGAGGGGACCCTTCATTTCCTTGAAGCCCATTTCCACCCATATCCTTCTTATATGCTCGAGGATTTGTCTAGCGAAATGCTTTCTTCCTCCAAAAACCTCGTAGCTCGGAAGGGAAACGTCATAACGCTTGAGCCTTACATTCCTCCAATTTCCTGACAGGATGAGTTCTCTGCTTAGCCTAGAAACCTCTAGGATAAGCCTAACTTCTCCCTTAAGGGCCCTTCGACCTAGATCGGTTAATCGAAGCCTTTCCTCGGAGAGCTCTTGGAGCTTAACGAGACCCCTAGCCTTCAGGCCTTGAAAGGCTTCAAGGATTTCCTCAGGCTGTCCCTTCAATTCGAGGCTTTTATCCCTTGAAGAAGCGATAAGGGCTAACGCTTCCTCGTCGAAGCTGCGCTTTCCCTCGTATCGTTTCCCTAGTTCCGTTGGTATGAGGAACTTCCTTCCTGCGATCGTCGAAACCTCGGCCCATCCCTTCTTCCTAAGCCAAGCGATGGCTATGGGAACTTCCCAGGCTTCTAAACCGGCCCTAGCCAGCTCTTCGAAGGATGCATTCCCATGGGCTAAAAGCCAGTTAAGGGCCCTTCTTTCTGGGAGTCCTAGGTTTCCATGTCTTTCCCCCTCAGCTGTTGGGAAAGCCCTAAGGCTTTTGGTCTCGATGATTTCAACCAAGCCCTTTTCTCGCATAGATGAGGCAAGGGAAGCTATCTGATCCCTCGTCAAGCCCGTTGATGAGCTCAGCTGCCCTAAGGTTTGCTCACCATCAAGCCTTTCTAGAGAATTCAGGATCTTAAGCTCATTTTCAAGGACGACTATCTCCATGCCTTTCCCTTCATCTAGGCTGAGTTTCTCATCGACTTTAAAGGTAATAAGCTCTACGGAAATAGTAGTAGCCTTTATAGGTAAGGCGAAAAGAAGGTTTTCCTTCCCTTACCTTCCCTCCCTTCGACATTCCTAAGATCAGTCCCTAAGGATAAAATCCTCTAGTTTGGATTTCGCTTTCTCCCTCCTCTCCTGATGCTCCTCGATAAACTTTACAACCCTTTCAGAAAGTCTTTTCTTACATTCTCCGCAGAAAATTTCGCCCCTCTTACAGTCTTCGTAAATCTTCCTGAGCCTGTCATCATCATCCTCGAAGAGGAAGTAGTAGTACTGGAAAATGGAGCATACGGAAGGACTCCCTCCCTTTTCCCTCTGCTCCCTAAGAGTTGGCTGACCCCCCGTAAAAGCATTCATAATCTTAGCTTCGATTTCCTCCCTTCTATCTGTCGTGAAGATGGAAGTCTGTGGTTCGCTGGCGCTCATCTTTCCTCCCGGACCTAGGCCAGGAAGGAACTTGCAATGGATTTGGGCAGGCTTGTAAAAACCCAACTTAGGAGCCACGTATCGAGCTACCCCCCTCCAGTAGGGGTCCTGATCTATTGCGGCTGGTATAAGGCATGGTATGTTCCTTCCCTTGAGAACCGAGGGAAGAAAGCATGGAACTGCTTGGATGGCAGGGAAGAATACAATGCCTATATTGCTTTCTCCTGTAAAGCCGAATACAGCCTTGGCTGTTGAGAAGGTGACATGCCTAGCCACCTGAACAGCCAGCTTATAGATGGTTTTCGCATAGCCAAAGTCTGAGAATATGAAGGTTTTCTTAGGATCGAAGCCACAGGCTATGACATCGAGGGCGTTCTCATAGGAAAAGCCTGTTACATCATCGATGGTTAGTTCTCGCTTTACTAGAAACTTCTCATCATCCGTCATCTGGAAGTAAAGTTCGGCTCCGAAGGCATCCTGGAGATACTTGGTGAAGATCCATGGTATCAGATGCCCTAGATGCGTATGTCCTGAGGGGCCTCTGCCTGTGTACAGGAAGAAGCCCTCACCCTTTTCATACATGTCAAGGATCCAATCTAGGTCCCTATGGGAGAAGAAGATACCCCTCCTTAAGAAAAGATGGAGTCCTCCAGTATGCCTCTTGATCCTCATAAGAAGCTTATCATCGATAGGCTGGGTACCAAACTTCTTCACAAGCTTTTCATAGTCTACCTCACCCCTGACCTCCCAAGGTGTAACTATGAATTTCGCCTTCTCCTTCTTACTCAAAGCCATCCCTTCGCTTTTCCCTTCTTTCCTTCTTTTCTACCCATCTTTTCCCTAGGCTCCACATCTAAAACTTTTTTCTCTTTTTCAACTTACATCGATATCGAGGGGGATTCTCGCTCCGCTGGCGCTCCTACGATAGAGCCCAAGCTCGGGGATAAGCCTAAGCTCCTCTTCGTTGAAGACAGGTCCATCGACACAAACCCTGAAGGGCCCAAGGCAGCAACTACCACAAAGCCCTACAGCACATTTTATATATGCCTCGAGGGAAGCCTCAACCCTAAGACCGTACTTATCCGCCATGCAAAGGAGTTTGGCTATCATGGCCTGGGGACCGCAGGCATAGATTCGTTCCACATCCTTTAATGGAAGGAGTCCCTCGAGGACCGATATAGTGGTTCCCCTTAAGCCACAGCTCCCATCCTCTGTGGCGATTAGAAGGCTTGATTTCGTTCCTAGGAAGGCATTCCTCAGCCTTTCTAGAAAGAGAAGATCCTCCTTTCTCCTAGCGCCTAGGATGAAGATCGTTTCTAAGCCCCTCAAAGCCAGTTCCTCCGCCAAAGGAACTAGGGGAGCTGCCCCTATGCCACCGCCAACTAAGATGGACCTTCCTTTAGGAATCGTGAAGGATCGACCCAGGGGTCCCCGCAATCCTACGATGTCCCCTATTTCCTTGTGGTAGAGGGCTTCGGTGGCCTCCCCAACCTTCGCCACTGTAAAGCCTGAAAGACCTCCCCGGTCGATGGTTGAGAGGCTCATAGGGACCTCATCCACTCCATGGACCCATACCATCAGATATTGGCCTGGCTTAGCCCCTCGGCATAAAGGATCCCTGAAGTAAAGGCTTCTGGTCCTTGGACCTTCGTCTTCGATGGCCTCGATACGAACCGTTCTCCGATAATCAACCGCTAACGAAGGGCTAGTACCTTTGGGACAAACCGATGACATCATCAAGCCCCCTAAAACCCTTCCTAGAAAGATAAGCTTCAATTCCTTCAAGGATATCTTTGAAGACCCCTAGACCCCTAGTTGCCAAGGCACTTCCTATTTGGACGGCACTTGCTCCGGCCATGAGGAATTCTAAGGCATCCTGAGCCGTTTCGATACCTCCACATCCTATGATCGGTACTTTCAAGCTCCTCGAAACTTCATAGACGATTCTTAGGGCTATGGGCTTTAGGGCTGGACCTGAAAGCCCACCTACGCGGTTTGAAAGAATGGGCCTCCCCGACTCTATGTCTATGGCCATAGCCCTTATAGTGTTTGTAAGGGTTAGGGCATCAGCCCCAGCATCCACGGCAGCCTTAGCAACTCTTATAGGGTCTCCCACGTTGGGGCTGAGCTTCACGATGAGGGGCTTTTTCAAGACTTTCTTCAGGGCTTCGATGACCAACTTTAAAGCCCTAGGATCCGAACCTAGCTCGTGGACTCCTCCTACATGAGGACAGGAGACGTTAAGCTCGATGGCAGATGTTAATGGCGAATCGGAGACTCTAGAGGCTACCTGGATGATTTCATCTATCGAAAAACCATAGATACTCACGATGAGATGAACATCGAGACTTCTAAGGTCCGAAAGTTCCAATAGTTCCTTCATGAAGGCTTCTATACCTGGGTTTGGAAGTCCAAGGGCGTTTATAAAGCCCCCCTTTACTGCGACGATAGTAGGGTTGGAATAGCCTTCTCTAGGCTCAAGACCTACTGACTTTGTCACGACGGCCGACACGCCCGAAAGGGCGACAGCCCTAAGCATTGCAGCCGTCGTTCCTAGGATTCCGCTTGCCAGCATCACAGGATTCTTCAAATCCATTCCTGCGATTCGAGTCCTCAGACTTGGCGCCATAACTTGCCAAACACCCTAATCCAGCCTTTTATAATGGCATAAAGACTTTGTGTTATAAGCCTGATGCCTATCTAATATAATATCTAAGGCATTCTTAGCATGTCTGCTCTAATGAAGGCTAATTCCTCAAGGCTTTTAAGGCTCCAGCCTTGCTAAATTCCTAAAACTATAAAAGCTATAAAACGTGCGATCATGTTCGATGTCATCTTCAATCCGAAATCCGTAGCCATCGTAGGAGCCTCGAGAAGCCCAGGTAAGGTAGGCTATGAAATCTTGGCTAGGATTATCAGAAGCGGATTTCAAGGACGCATATATCCCGTAAACCCAAATGCCTCCGAAATACAGGGCTTAAGATGTTACTCGAGCGTCCTCGATATACCTGAAGCCCTAGATCTGGCCGTCATAGCAGTACCGGCGCCCATAGTACCCCAGGTTATCGAGGAGTGTGGAAAGAAAGGGGTTAAGGCTTCCATAGTCCTATCAGCGGGTTTCAGGGAGATTGGTCCCGATGGGCTTATGGCCGAGGCCTTAATCGTAAGGCTCAGCCGTAAATACGGGATGCGCTTACTTGGACCAAACTGCTTGGGCATTATCGATACTTTTACACCTATAAACGCATCCTTCGCTTCCCAAATGCCTAGAAGGGGTAATGTTGCCTTCATCTCTCAAAGCGGCGCTTTGGCAACTAGTCTGCTGAGCTGGGCCTTTCAAGAGGGAATAGGCTTTAGCACCATCATAACTCTAGGGAATAGGGCTGATTTAGATGAAACGGACTTCCTTGACTATCTTTCCAAGGACCCTCATACGAAGGCCATCGCCATCTACATGGAAGGTGTAAAAAGGGGCGAGGAGTTCCGATCTGTCGCATCAATGGTTTCAAGAAGAAAGCCCATCCTCATCCTTAAGGCTGGAATCTCTGAAAGCGGCGCCAAGGCTGTATCATCCCATACAGGCTCCTTGGCAGGTAGCGAGGCCGTATACGAGGCGGTTTTTCGATCCTCTGGCATCCTCAGAGCCAAATCGGCTGAGGATCTTTTCGATATGATAAAGGCCTTCTCAACTCAACCGATACCAGAAGGCAGGGGCACCTTCATCCTTACGAATGCGGGAGGTCCTGCCATCTTAGCGGTTGATGCCCTTGAAAATTTTGGCATTGGAATACCATCCTTGCCCTCGGAAGTGGTGGATAAGCTTAGGACAAACCTTCCAGCCGCAGCAGGATACCATAACCCTGTCGACATCCTCGGGGATGCCATGGCGGATCGTTATGCCTTTGCCTTAAAAACTCTCCTTGCTGAGGACGACCTAAAGAACGGCATCGTCATTCTTACTCCGCAAGCCATGACCCAGCCCTTGGAGACTGCCAAGGTTTTGGTTGAGGCGAGGAAGAGCTTTCCAGGGAAGGTTATCCTAACTTCCTTCCTCGGAGGGGCTGAGGTTCAGGATGCCATAAGGCTATTGGCTTCTGAAGGAATACCTAATTTCTCATATCCTGAAAGGGCTTCCTATGCCTTAGCTATGCTTATTTCCTATATGGAATTTCTGCGAAGGGAGCCTTTGCATCCTATTCCGAGCCCATCCGTAGATTATGAGTTCGTCAAGCAGTATTTGAGCATGGTTAGAAAGGAGAAAAGGGTTAACCTCGTAGGCTTTGAAGCTCTCCAGATCGTAAAGGCTTATGGAATCCCAACGGTTAAATGCGGACTTGCCAGATCCCCTGAAGAGGCCATCCAGCTAGCGGAAGCCCTAGGATATCCGGTGGTTTTGAAGGTTTCTTCCCCTCAGATTCTCCATAAGACTGATGTGGGAGGCGTAAAGCTCAGCCTTGAATCTAGGAAGGACGTTTCCGAGGCCTTCGAATCCATCCTAAGAAGTGTTAGGAGGCTTATGCCCCAAGCTACGATTTATGGCATTGAGGTTCATAAAATGGCTGTTCCTGGTAAGGAGGTTATCGTAGGCATAAACCGAGATCCCCAATTCGGTCCCGTGATCATGTTTGGCCTTGGCGGCATTTATGCAAACCTCCTCCGCGATGTTTCCTTCAGGCTCGCTCCCCTTATGGCTGGAGAAGCCTTAGAAATGATCCATGAAACGAAGGCGGGTATGCTTCTCCGGGGTATGAGGGGCGAAAAGCCCAGCGATCTAGAAGCCCTGTTAGACATCCTTTATCGGACATCCCAGCTTGCCATGGACTTCCCCGAGATCGTTGAGATGGATCTGAATCCCGTATTCGTTTATGAGGAAGGTAAAGGTTGTATTGTCGTTGATGCGAAGATGACCATAGAAACCTAGGAATTCTGAAAAGAAAAATCTAAAAAGGATCCATTGCTACGCTATAGATTATAAAAGAAAAGACTTTTAGTTATCGTCCATCACCTATCTTTAGTTTAGAAAATTGGAGGATGCTAACTCCTAGAAAGGGTGAAGCCCTTGGCCTCAGCTCCTGCCCTCTATATAGCATCTCCCTTCGCCATAAGCGGTAAAACGAATCTTTGTCTAGGTCTAGCTTTGAAATACTTAGAGGAAGGTTATAAAATTGGTTACTTTAGACCCATTGGCATAGAATCCAAAACCCTTCGGGGCGAACCTATCGATGAAGATGTCCTCTTGATGAAGGAGACGCTAAAGCTCGAGGAACCCATCGAAAAGCTTTCGCCCATAATCTATACCGATATGAGTCTTAGTTCCATCCTTGCGATGGATCCAAAAAGCCTTCTCGAAAGAATCCTGAACTCCTATGCGGAGGTATCTAGAAACAAAGATTTGATGATCGTCGAAGCCTCTAGAACACCTGGCCATGGATGCCTTTTAGGGCTTCCACCACCCCTCATCGCTAAAGAGCTGGAGGCTAAGGCTCTTTTCGTCTCGAGGTTTGATTTCGAGACCGCGATTGGAGACATCCTTTGTATCGCCGAGCATTTCCGTATCTGTGGCGTTCCATGCCTTGGAGCCGTTCTCAGTGATATAAGGGGGGAATTCCATGATTCCATCGAATCTATCGTAAAACCTCTTTTTCGAAGAAGGGGCCTAGAACTCTTAGGAGCCCTTCCCTTCGATCCGACGATAACCGCCCCTACTGTAGTCGAGGTCCAGGAGAAGCTCTCGGCAGAGCTCCTCGCAGGACGGGAGGGACTCAAAAATATTGTAAGGAACTTTATGATAGGAGCGATGACGCCCGAAAGTGCCCTTACCTTCTTTCGAAAAGCCAGTGAAAAGGCTGTAATAACAGGAGGGGATCGATCCGATATAGCCTTGGCAGCCCTCGAGACGAGTACTTCAGCCCTAATCCTTACAGGAAATCTATATCCATCAACCTCAGTCCTAGCAAAGGCGGAAGAGAAGGGCATTCCAGTCCTTCTAGTACCCTACGATACTTACGGAACGGTCGAAAGAATCGGCGTGCTTACTGGTAAGATAAGACCCGGAGATGAGACAAAGATTCAATCAATCAAAAAGATCGTCGAGGATCATGTAAACTGGAAAGGCATCCTCAAAATGATCCTTGACCAAAGTCCTTAAGAATTATTAAGGAAGGTTCAAGCTTTGCGAAAAATCTTGACCGTAGGAATAATTTCAAGGCTAGATAAAGAGCAAGCCGTAAAAACCGCAGAAGAGATCGGAAGGTTCTTAGAGGAAAGAGGAATCAAGGTCCTCTACGACGCATCCTTAGCTCCTCTTTTAGGAAAAAAAGGAGATCGCCTTGAGGATAGGGATTTGGATCTGGCGGTTATTCTTGGTGGGGATGGAACGATCCTCAGGGCAATCCATATTCTAAAAAGGGGGATCCCAATCCTCGCTTTGAACTTCGGAACCGTGGGATTCTTGGCCGATGTGAGCCCAGAAAACGCCTTAGATGCTTTACAGAAGGTCCTAGATGGTCGCTTCAGGAAGGAAGATTGTTTCATGCTTTCGAACAATGTTGGCCTTCCAGATGCATTGAACGAGATACGTATAGGAACTGTCGTACCTTCTCAGATGGTTAGGCTCGGCGTCTCCATCGATTCTATGCCCGTCGCCTATGATAGGGCTGATGCCATTTTAGTAGCTACAACGACCGGTGCATCTGGCTACACCATGAGTGCAGGGGGGTCCGTCATCGATCCTAGATTGAAGGCAATGGTCATAGTTCCAGTATGCCCCCTATCGAGCAACTTCAAATCCTATGTAATTCCATGGGATTCTGAGGTTTCCGTGAAAGTTGAAGGCCCATCGGAGTTCGTGGTCATAGTTGATGGACAGTTTAGCAGAAGGCTTAAGGCGCCAGAAGAAATCATAATAAGAAGATCCATGGATAATGTCACTTTTTTCAGAGTCGAGCAAGGCTTTTACGAAAGGCTTAGGAGGCGCCTCGCAGTATCTTCCTTAGACTTTAGAGCGTCTCCTTAAAAATTCGATATTCTTCTTCCCTTTTGGTGAATTGTTAATAGGGTTTACCATTTGCAGTTTCAGTTTTAGAGTTCTCTTACTAAGTCCTAGCTTAGGCTTAAGTACGTTAGAATAGGATGCAAGGTCTTCTACCTAAATTTTCTCCTTCCAAATTCCATGATGGTCCTTAGATACAAGTTGTAGCTTTACCAGCTTTACCCTTAGATAGATTCTACGTATAAGATACCTTAAGATGATTTATTAAAAAGCCTAGAAGCTAAACAACGTTGCCTCCGTAGCTTTCGAACTGATGGAGGTAGATAAACGGAATCTTTCTGCCAAGCCTTTAAAGGATCTTACGAAGACTGAGATAAGCCTACATCCACTAGGATCTTGAAGGTATTAAATGATAGGAATAAGAATAAAATCGAATAAGAGGCGAGTCCAGCTCAGGATCTATTTGTCGTATATATCTAACTATCAAGGCGGAAACATAGGGAGAGGACTTATTTATCTTTCTTACGTAAGGCAAGAACCACGGTAATATGGAAGTTTCTCGAACCTAAAATCGATCGTATTTCGCTCACCTTAGGATCGGAAATACTTGACAAACTACGCTTTATCATGGTCGAAATGAATTTTAAGTAAATCGAAGGATTGCCGCTATACCCCCAAAGCTCTTCAGGAGCATCTCACCTTCCTCGGTCTCTTTTGAAATGACCTCAACTTGAGCTCCCGTCTTTTCGGCAAGTTCAGCAAGCTCATCGATAATATCAATCGACCTTTCTACTGTGAGGGAGGGAGCATTGCATTTGGGGCATTGGATAGCCTGGATCTTTTCCGCAAAGGCCTGAAGTTCTTTCTCCTTGACAGTATGGATTTCCGTATATCCGCAAGAAACACACTTCACAAAGACTCGAAGAAGGCCTAAGGCTTCAGAAACGAGGATGGTCTTCACGGCGCCCTTCTCTAGTTGTTCCCTAACTTCCCCTTCTCCATATGTCGCGAGACCCGTGTCATGGCCAATTTCAAAAAGGAAAGATTGAACGAGCTCCCTTTCCCTAAGATGGCGAACCCCCCTGATAATCTCGCTCGCCTTTGCCACAACTTCCCTGAGTCCCTGCTCGCCTATGTAAGACGTATCCAGAATCGTTATGATATTTTCCTTAAGGATATAGTTAAGATAATCCCCCTTTGCGAAATCGTACTTTGTAGGACCAGGTCCTCCGATAACTATGCCCTTGAGATCCTTGATAGGGAGGAAAAGCTCATTAGCATGCCTTCCCGCTCTATGAAAAAAATCGTTAAGTTCCATTTCCCTGAGCCTTTCGAACCTTCTGGCTGACTGCCCTCCTGCCCTGTGTTTCCCTGGTATGCCAGATGTGATCTCCTGAAGAACTTCAAGCCTCCTGCCCTTAAGGGTTGCGTAGGTAGCTCCGCTACTGTCGATGAGGAGTATACCATAAGTATCCTTTTCTTTGAGAAGCTCTTCTAGGGGAGCTGTGAAGAAGCGGGCATCACAGCCATAGTAGCTTATTCCTATCGGCTCTGGAGGTATGACTACGTAGGTCTCCATCCTCTCAGATCCCGGTCCTCCTTGGGGGATAGCTCCAGCGAAGATGGCTAAGCCTGTAGAGGGCGTTTCTCTGAAAAGCTTCAGTCTCTGCATGACCCTATCTATAGCTGCCTGAACGTTCTTTCTCGTACGATCGGACTTTATGTTGGCTGACGTGCTGTACTCTTGCCTGAGGTTATTCATAACCTCAGATATAGGACGCCCTGGAGGTACATAGAGACTTACGAGCTCAGTGCCTCGACCTTCCTTAGCCATGAGCACTTCGAGCTGGCGCTTTAACCTATACATAAGGAGGGAGTTTTCCCTATCTATTGAGGACATAGATCCTTAGCTTCCTTTGATCCTTCCTATCGAAGACTAACAATCGCCTTAAAGGATAATTTCGACCATATATAAGCCTTCCAAGCCTTCGTAAGCCAATTCCATCAAAAGGACTATTAGCCTAAAAATGTTGATATATATGAGTAACATTCCCGAAGCTAAGTAAAAATGGTAGCGGGGGGTCGACTTTCAGGTTGTCCCTTTTGAACGACCGCTCGAGGCCTTCCGAGGCTATCTCTGGGTTATGAGCCCTCCACCCACCAAAAGCGGTCAGTGGGTTAACCTGGTTCGGCTCCCTTCCCCTCTAACAGGGACCTACCCCACCCCGCTGGAATTTTTAGCGTATAAAGGAGCCTATAAAGATTTTCGCCCTATGCAGGATTTTGTTTGAATCTATGAGGCGAATGAACCTTTCTCCATCATCAATTGTTGGCGAAGTTTTTTAAAAGGCTCCTTAAAAAAGCTATCACTCCTATCGTAAAAATTCCTCTATGGGCAAGATGATAAAAACGCGATCTTAGCATTTTATCGATATTAAACCATAAGACTTTTTTAGGTTGAAGCGCATTTTCAACCATTTCTAGTCGTCCCGAAAGCGAAAGGAGAGGTATGGGTCTCCATGTCTAGAAAAAAGATCCTTATGATACCGGGTCCAAGTGAAACTTATCCTGAAGCCATCGCAGTCATGGCAGAGCCGACTAAGCCCCATTATGGCTCAGAATGGGGTGAGATCTACAGAGAAACCTGCGATAACCTCAAAAAGCTCTTCAATACAAGTGGTGATGTCTTCATAAT
>JAWCLV010000026.1:0-19205 GCA_038850515.1 Bathyarchaeia archaeon | reverse complement strand
ACTAAAACTACTTCCTTGGAGCCTCTGAGATTCTTCTATCGATCGCCTGGATTTCTGGAAATCTTTCATGAATCCTCTGTTCAGCTATGGCGGAAGCCTCTTCAAGGATTCGATTCGCCTCCGTAGAGGCTATCACCTCCGCACTAGGTGCGACACTTTCCCCTATTTCGAGAACCATGCTATTCAGATCCTCGCCAACGTTCTCGAGTTCCCTTGAAACCTCGGGGATTATTCCAGAAAGTTGCTTGCTCAGACTTCCTACGACTTCGCTTAAGGGCTTTACGGTAACCGTAATGTCTCCATAATCCAATATCGTTTCAAGCCTAAGGGTCACTTGTTCCAAGGCGTAATGGGCCCTTATAATTGCCTTAGAAATCTTCCTAAGTTCCGCGCACTCGTTGGCGTATAAGGCTGCCCTCTGGTTATCTCCCAAAGCCCTTGATTGGGAGCACTTTTGGAAGAGTTCCTTATCCCTGGCTTCCATCTGCGCGATCCTTTCCGCTAGCCTCGTTTCCTGAACCTTCAGTTTGTAAAGAACATCACTGACTTTTCTTCGCAGGGGCTTTCTGTCGAAGATACGGCCTCCCTTATCCCAGTGCTTGATGGTCAAACTTCTCCCACAAGCCTTCAAAGTAGACTCGATTGCTTAAGGCTAATGAAAAAATCGATGTTAAAAACTTCATAGAACGGGTCGTAAATGCCTAGATTTTGTTAAAAAGGAAAGGCTCTGATAAATTTGAATGTTATTCCACACAATACTGGCGTATTAAAGCTATCCCTCTAATTTCCCCTCTTTTTTTATATCGATTTTCCCCTCCCTTCATCTCTCCTTTCCACTACTCCTCTTCTAAAGCCTTCTAAAGATATTTCCTTAAGAATTCTAGGTAATAGCAGTAGTTCTGATACGATACGTCGGGAGGGACCTCATGGTCGAGGCTTGGTATATAGCCCCCCTCCCTCTTCAGGTAGGGAAGCTTAGATCCTACCTCCCTTTCTATGGCATCCCTTCCAAGGGCTATAGCCCTTTTGTCTATATTCCCTATAAGGATGAGACGTTTTCCATACTCTTTTCGAAGGGCTATGGCATCCATACCAGCCTGTACCTCTAGGGGATAAAGCCCTTTTACTCCAGCCTCAATGAATATCGGAACTAGGGGGAGGATGTTTCCATCGCTATCTGTAAGGACTGTATCGATACCGTAATGCCTCAAGAATTCCGTTAGCCTCATGTAGCCAGGCAGGAGGAATTCGCGAAAAAGCCTTGGAGATATATGGGGACCCTTTCTGTATGCCATATCCTCCCAGATCGTCACACAGTCTATGCTAGATTTCAGGGCCTCTACGGCCGGCTTAAGTGTTCCTATGAGAAAATCTGCCCAGAAGGCTTCCATTTCGTGAACGAGCTCCTGATTTTGGTAAAAAGCCTTTAGCCATGCGATCAATCCCATGAGTTGCCTACCAAAGCCAAAGAAGCCGGGAACTCTGATCCTCGTAGGGAAGACCGTCGTAGCGTAGAAGTCGATGGCCTCATCGGACCAGTCCAAGGGATACCTTTTTGGATCATCAGCTTTAAAGCGTTCTTGGACCCTCCTCCAATCCTTCAGGTTCTTAACAGGCCATTCTATGAACTGGGGCATACCGAATTGTCGATCCTTGAAAACCCTTTTTTTCACACCCCCAGCATCCACAAGGACGGCGAACTTATCGCTTTCTTCTATGATTCTAGGACCGAACCTAGGGATAGGCCCAAAATCTATCGGGATCTCCACCATCCGGTCTAGGATATCGAAGGTCTTGGGTTGATAGCCTCCGAAGAGGCGATAACAACCAACCGAAAGAAGCTCGCCATGTATGAAGAGCTCTTCCCTGCCTATAGCCCTCTCAATTTCCATACCCTCCCTAAGCCATCTTAGGACCGTTTCGTCTGGAATGGCAACCCACTCATAGACTGGTAGCCGATCTGGCTCTTTGAAATGTACTACTGCCCTGAAGCGCTCCCTAGGCGTCATGCTTCCATATCCTCCGCGACCATTTTTCCATATGCCTTTCCACACTTTATTGCATAGCTGATCTCTCTCACACATTCCCTTTAACCTTTAATAGGAAGCCATAGGAAGGCCAAGGGCCATGGCAATGAAATCCCAACCGGAATGTATTCCATGCATGGTTGCCGTTCGCACTAGGGAAATCCTCTCCTCTTCCCTAAGCCCGGAAGCGAAGGTCTCTGCTCAGCTACGCATATTGGATCGATACCTAGAGCTTCTCCGCAAGGATGCGCCAAACGTCACGATAGCCACAGAACTCTTCAGGGAAGTCAAGCGCCTTATCGGTCAGGAAAACCCCTACAAGACCGTAAAGGATCTTATGAATCGAGTGGCCCTCCAGCTACTTCCAAGCTTCGAAGCCAAGGTTTATGGATTCAAGGATGAAATCGAGCGTTTTAGGGCAGCTTGTGCAGCCTCCATAGCGGGCAATATCTTCGATGTCGGAGTTTTGGGGCACTCTTATGCTAAAGAAACTTCTACCGAACCTGGAAGCATCGAGCTTCCAATCTTAACCATCGATAAGACGGCTGAAATCCGGAAAAGGCTTTTAGAAAGCCCAAGGGTTCTCTACCTCTGTGACAACGCTGGAGAGATTGCCTTCGACAAGATTCTTGTAAAGGAGATCCAAAACCTTGGCGCTAAGGTAACGGTCGTTGTCAAGGGCGGATACTACCAAAACGATGCGACTATGGAGGATGCCCTAGCCGTAGGTATGGACAAGGTTGCCGATGAACTAATCACAACTGGAACTGATGCCTCAGGCCTCGATCTTGAAGAAGTTTCTGAGGAATTTAGGCAAAGGCTTGACGAATCCCAATTCGTCTTACTAAAAGGAATGGCGTATTACGAGTCCCATGGAGAATTTAAGGCGAAAACGGGAAAGCCCCTTGCCACCCTTTTGGCGGCAAAGTGCGATCCTATAGCAAGATTTTTGAAGGTCCGTAAGGGTGATTCAGTGGCTCTCCTGATCTAGCATGGTTAGCCAGATCGATCCAAGCTAGATCTCGAATTGAATCGAATTGAATCGAATCCAATCGACTCCAATCGATTCACAGAGATCGATTTACATTGATCGATTCTATCAGGAAAGAGCACATTCGATACAATCATCTCCAACGAATACTTTGGAGCTTTTGCCTTTACCAATCCCATCGTTCCAGTTCGCCTAATGGCTTTGCAAAGCTAGGATTCATGGAGATATAGGAGAAAATATATGGCCTCATCAGCCTTATTTTATTAATTAGGGATCGAGTATGAAAGTTTGCATTCCTACTGATGAGGTAAACCCAGATCCCTTTAAGGCATTGGAGCTAATTGAAAGCCTCGGTCTAAGGCATATAGAGCTCAGGGGAATCTACGGTAAGAGGCTTCCAGATGGGGATCCCGCCCAGATAAAGAAGTTCGTCGACGAACTTAGAACCACGAACTTCGATGTAGCGGCCCTTTCCCCTGGAGTCTTTAAGGTACCCCATACCGATACTCAGGCGGTGAAGTGGCACCTACAGAAACGTCTTCCCGAATCCCTTGATTTAGCAAGGGAACTGGATACTTCGACCATCATAATTTTCGGGCTTGTCGGCAATCCGGCAGAGCCTTGGGACAGGAAGCGCCTAGTCGATCTCCTGCGTTCTGCCTCAAAAAGAGCAGAGGATTCAGGCTGCATCTTGGCTCTGGAAAACGAACCAATCTGTCTCATCGACACCGCAGCTTCGGCTGCCTCCATCATAGCTGAAGTGGGTATGGAATCCTTGAGGGCTAATTGGGATCCATCCAATGCAAAGCTGAGGGGCGAAGAAGCTGTTCCTAGGGGTTTTGAGGCTATACGCCCTTACGTAATTCATGTGCATCTGAAGGATTTTCTCCCGGGGCTTAAGCATAAGCCTCGGGCCGCAGGCGAAGAGGCCCTCAGCATCGAGGCCGACCGATCTGATAGATATGTTCCCCTGGGTGAAGGCATCGTAGGCATCCGGGATGTTCTCCTTAGCCTTTCTCAGATGGGTTATGAAAGATTCGTCTCCTTGGAGACCCACATATCCGATAAAGAATGGGGGGCTCGAGCCTCCGTCGCAGCTGCTAGGAAGCTCATGGAAGAGCTGAAGATTCCCTTCGAATAACCTTTCAGGGGATAAAAAGGCTGAGAAGAACCTTGAAATTTTGTTTAATTCCTAAAACTAAAACTGCCTTTCTCAATTCCATTTAGATTTGTAAGCTTCTAGCCTTTCCTTTTTTTATCTAAGAAAATCCTCCAAAAACCTTTCGCTGGCCTTTCTATCCCTTTCGTGAGAAACCTCAAAATCAAAGACGGGTTTACCATAGACACCGTCATAACCAGGTATAACCCTAATCTTTCCCTCCCTTAATTTAAGTATGGCATCGACGATCTTTTGAGGGACTACTCTAGCCAGTTCCTCCCTAGAAGCCTCTATAAGAACCTTGAACTCGCTACCGATTTCCCGAACGATCCGCTCATACTCGATCTGAAGGCCCCCTGAGTAAAGGCTTTTCTCGGGCTCTCCCAAGGCAAGGATCTCATGAAGGGGAAGGAGGGACATGTATCCGATGGCTCCTATAGGACGATAACCAGGGGCTCTATCGGCGAGTTCTTCGATCCTACTCTCAACCCCCATTGTTAGTCTTTTATGGCATACGGGACATCGGTAGCCTAACCTAGATGCCTCTTCATGGGATAAGGGACCGATGCCACAGTTCCTATGGCCGCTGTAATGGTACTTGCCATAGGCTGGATCAACCTCGATGGTCATAAGAAGTCTCCTTGGATCTTTATTCATAATAGCTTCCCTGATCTCTCTATAGCTAAGCTTCTGAAGCTCGAAAACGCAAGCTTCTCTTCCTATTCTGAAGGGCCAAGGGCTATGGGCATCGCTAGCGCTAACGAGTGTATATTTATCCAGGGCCGATATCCTCCAGTTCATAGGGGGATCGGAGCTCATGCCTGTTTCAAGGGCATGGATCCGGTCCGTAGCATCTTCGTAGCATTCCTCCATGCTTCTGACTCCATTTATGGATCCGAAGATGGAACGCCATGGTGTCCAAGCATGGGCGGGATAGATAAGGCTCTCCTTATCAGTTTCAAGGACGATTTCGACGAGTTCGGCGGGTCGAATGGAAAGAATAGGCCTGCCATCTGCATCCAAATCCCCATACTTTGAGAGCCTCTCCCTTAGGTGCTCTGCCACTTCCAAGCTTCTCATGAGGATGACATGGTGCACATGGCGCACCTTCCCTTCAACTTCGAAGACTGTCCCCACCTCCGTCTGGGCGAGGAAGAATATGCCAATTTTCCCTATTTTTGGCTTGTAAAGTCCCGCGCCAGGTATTTCTTCAAGGCCTCGCTTCAATTCCTCAAGCCAGCCCTTATGAAGGGCGTCCCCAGTTCCAATTATTTGAAGTCCCTTCATGAAAGCTCCTTGGATAATATCCTCGATGATCATTCTGGAGCTTGTGGCAGCTGAATAATGGCTATGGAGGTGAAGATCTGCGTAGAAAATCATTTTTCTCCGGGGTCCCTCATATTTTAGGCTTCAAGCCTATATAAAAGTCCATGAATGTATAAGCTTTGTAGCTGACATTAATTATTATATTATTTCCGTTTTCTGAAAAACATTAGCCCATCTTTTTCAGAAGTTGTTAACTTAATGTGAGCAGGTTGTTGATGGCTACGTAGGCTTCCATCCATCTCTCAGCGCTTTCTCGGTCTGTTCGGAGACGTTAATATTCGTATAGGTGCCTAGAGCCACGGTATTTTCATCCCATGTGATGTCGAAGATATCTATGTAGAAACTATTCCCTTCGGTATCCGAGAACCATATCCAAAGATACTTTTCCTTCGGGCTTGATGATATATCCGAGGCGATAAACCCCTTCTCCACTCCTAAATCTTTCAGAACGCTTCTAACAAACTGGTATCCATAGGAAGCACAAGAGTTCAGGAGGCTGGCAGGCTTAAACCTGACCGCATTGATTGCCCATGCCTACGACTATGTGAAGGGAATTCAATGGATCGTCACAGGCTCTCAGGTTGGTGTACTTCACGACTTCTTGGGCGTACATGATCCAAAGGCGCCTATGTACGGCAAGGTCCTCACAAGGATTTCACTCCGGAGGCTCAGCCCAGAAGATTCGATGGATTTCCTAAAGCTGGGTTTCAGCCAAGTCCACTTGACTGTAGATGAGCGAGTGCTCACGGCAGTTGTAGAGAAGCTTGATGGCATAATTGGATGGCTCACTTACGTCGGCGTCGTTTCCTTGAGGCGGCAACGCTTTGATGAGAACGTAGTCACTGATGCCTGAAGCTGGGTTCAAAGCTGGCAGCTTCAGAGTTCGCCAACTACCTATCCGTCAGGCCCCAGGCCAAGATGCGCTACATCCAGATCATGAGAACGATCGCTGAAGCCCCTCGGCAATGGTCTGAGATTAAGAGGGCCGTTGAAAACGCGGAGGGACGCACCATCCCAGACTTCACCTTTAACCAGCTACTGACTAACCTCATAAAGGCAAGCTTCGTGGAGAAGAGACCAGACGGTCTGTATGCAATAGCCGATCCCCTACTCTCGCAAGCTGTAATAGACCGGCTTCTTTGATAGAACATCTTCTCGTACAGCGGTTTTCTTTGCGGGGGAAGCCTTGGAATCGATGGGCAATCTCTCCATGTCGCGAAGGTCCGCGTAGAACCTCATTTTCACTAGAGACCATTCTTTAGTAAAGTGTTTAAGTCTTTAAAGTCTCCAAAACCTTTTCATAGGCAATTCAACCTTCTCTTCAATTCCCTTAGCCTATGATGATGAAAAAGGTAGGAAGATTGCCGTAAGCCACTATCTGTGCCTTCCTAGCCTGATGTAAATGGATAACAGCCTTCCTTGTATTCCTATCCTATAAGAACGCAAGGGTAATAAGGGACTTTATAGGATTCATATTAGCCCTTCAACCATCCTAAGACTGTGGAGAGACAAACGATGAAAGTGGAGCCTGCTGGGGAACTCATAAAAAGGATTAAGCAGGTATACGATCAGGACAGAAAGGGATGGAGGGTCCTAGCCGCCCAGGATGAAAGGGGATTATTGGATCTCTTCGTATCCCATAGGGAGGCCCAACTCTGGCGTCTCAAGTCTAAGCCCATCAGCCCATACGAGTTCATAAGCCTTGGATTTGAAGCCAGAAATATTGATGAGGAAATCCAAAGGGAACTCCGGGCTTCGGGACTCCCCCTTCTCTTTCAAGCCATCTTTCCACAACCTTCCAGCCAAGAAGCCATTTTAGCCCAAGGTCTAGCGAAATACTCGAGAAGTTCTGCTGAGCGCCTAAGAAAGGCATTATCCAGCCAAGGCATTCTGGATGAGGAAGAATTGGTCAAGCGTCTCGAAGAGCTCTTCAGGAAAACCCAACCAGAAAGGGCTCAGATGGTAGTTTAGAAGAGAAAAGGAGAAGATAACGCGAGAGAAGAAAAGAGTTTAGGGAGACTCTTGGCTAAGAAATGAGGTGTAAGGCGAATCATCCCTTAGCCATTCCCCTTGAGCATCTCTTCTATAAGAGAAGGCTTGGAAACAAAACGCATGCCCCCTTAGCTCTGAAAGGAAGTTCCTAAGCCTGAGGATAGGCACGATGGGACAGCCCTTGTACTCTTGGAAGGGAGGCTCCAAAAGGGATACTATCAACGGAAGGATGAGGACCCGTCGCCAACTTTGTAGGGAAAGCTTTTCCTCAAGGCTCCCAAGGATCTCTCCGAGGCTTCTAGCCCTATTGATATTATGCTCAACTCCCTTCTTTAAGGAGGAGCCAGGGCGCCTCACAAGATGCTTGCAATCAATACAAAGAAGAAGAGGATTCCTCAAGGCTATAAGATCGACTTCCCATCTTCGTTTTCCATCCTCGAACCTGAAAGAATGGATCGCCTCGTAACCATAGGCTTCCAAGGACTTTTCGATGAGGGCTTCAAAATCCAACCATCCGATGAGCCTTCCAAGCTCCTCGACATCCCCACCTAACTCGTAGCCCATCCCCAATAGCCTTACCTTCTGTTCTCCATCCAAGAGGATTCGATCCTCGATTCTTCGAAGGAAGCCTTCGCCTTCCAAGTTTTTTAGGGCTTTCTCGACCCACCTCTTCCAAGATTTCCCTCCCATAGCTAGGATTAGTTCATCGATACCAAACTCTCCCCTCCCTCCTAGCTTCAGCAATTCTTTAACTAGCCTCAGCTTTGAAGGCTGAGTTTCCATGGGCATGGAAGCATTCTCCAGGCTTATTTCTGGGAATTCCTAACTTTAAGCCTGATTCGCCCTTGGCTCACTCTATCTACATACCTTCCACGTTCCTCGATCTCTCTAACCTTGGCTATGACCTCCCTTGCCCTTTCTTTGCCGAGGCGCTCCTCATAGCCCTCCAAGAAGGCCTCGTAGGCTCTCCTAGCCTTCTTGTAATGGGCGCTCATAAGGGCCCTCTTTACGAGCAAAATATCCACTCCAAGGGCTTCGCTGTCCGAGTCGTAGCCACCCAGTCCAAAATCGATCAGGAAAATCCTACCATCGGAGGCAAGAATCATGTTAGATGTTGTAAGATCGCCATGCTGGATTCCAACCTCATGGAGACGGGCCACGGTTTCTCCAAGGCGATGACA
Organism: Bathyarchaeia archaeon; assembly: GCA_038850515.1. GTDB lineage: Archaea > Thermoproteota > CALKCG01 > B24 > JAGTQN01 > JAGTQN01. The sequence goes on along the minus strand of JAWCLV010000026.1, from coordinate 10,529 downwards.
GAGGGCTGTAGCCTCGGAGTCATCGACTTCTTCCAACTTTTCCCTTAGCCTCCTTCCTTCTACGAAGGTCATGACAAGGAGGGCTTCATAAGGATCCAACATCATAACAGTCGGCGCAGGGACCCCCATCCTTTTGGCATCCATGAGGAGCTGGGCTTCAAATATGGTTCGTCGTTTTCTAAGCTCCTTATCCAAAGCATCGATTCTATAGGCCTTTGGTATCCGTCTCTTGACGACTACATGGTAACCATGCCATGTAGATTCATATACATCGGCTTCGGCGCCTTTATAGATGAGTCTCAATTCCCCGAAGCCCTTTAGTTCCTTTGAACTTGAAGATGAAGAATTAGCAGCCATACCCTTCAAACCCTTAGGAATCAAGAAGAATCGAGGAAACGAAAGGAAAGTTGAGGAAAAAGCTATGAAGCCAAGGTGCTCGCTCGATTATTGCTTAATAAGATTCCTTCAGGCTTCGGATTAAGCCTTTTGGCACAACTAGGCTCTATCGCCAAATGTGCCAGAAGTCCCGGACGATCTTACTCTCTTCGGCTGCCTTTGATATGGAATCCGGGATGACATATAGATATATCGTGTGTCCATCGAATTTTTCCACCTTTTCGGGTCTCCACCTGTTGATGCTGAAGTCATGGCTTACGATTCTTGTCCCAGGCTTGGCCTCCTTCTCGAACTTCGGCCTAAGCTTGTCGTTGCCAGTACTGGTAAGATAAAGTGTTATGACAGTAGCCTCTGATATGTCAGCATTCATCAAGTCGCCGTTCACGACAGTGATCCTCGAGCCGAGATTCTTTTCCGCAATGTTCTTCAAGCAGGTTTGAAAAAGGTCCGACCTTAACTCATAACCGACGGCCTTCTTGGCTTTGAATTCTAAAACCGCCGTGATGAGCATTCTTGCATCACCGCAGCCTAGGTCATAAAGGGTATCGTCGGGCCCTACATTAGCTATTTCAAGCATTCGCCTCACGACCTCCATAGGGGATGCTACGAAAGGAGCAAGGCTCATATTTCCAACCTCGACTCTATCGATTGCCGAATTCTTTTAAAAACTTTACCTATTTATTTCCTAAGCCTTAAAGTTCCAAAAAGTAAAACTAACGGTAAAGAGTGAATGTTGCTATTTTCCATTGATGAAGAAAGGTTTTGGTCCACCATTCTTCATGATACTGCTCGATGAAGTTCTTTGGGATCTTTATGATGGCCTAATCGTGAACGCTTCCTAATCCTCTAGTGCTGAGCACTGAAAAGCCCTTTACTTAGGGGATTAAGGGAAAGACTTCTGATTCGACGAAATTAAGATAATCGGACTTCTCGATCTTACTGAAGACCGTAACAACACCATCCCTAGTAACTCCAACGACAACTCCGTGACTTCGGCTTGTGACGACGACATACCAGAGGGATCCGTGGCTTAGATAATCCTCGTATAATCCTGTGTTAGCGAGGCTTTCGCCGTACAGTGATAGCTTCTGAATATTTGGAATGTCCACATCATCGAAGAAGATTACCTTCGTAGCTTCCTTATTCTCCTCGTGGAACTTTCGAAGATTCTCAGGCGGGATTCGGGCTTCAACTATTCCGCCCTTTGCAATGAAAAGAGCCTCGCTGAAGAGGTTGGCTATATTGTTTGCCATCCGCTTTTTCTCTAGAATGGTTAGAAGGACCCTGCCTCTATCCTCTGTGAAGGCGAAGGTTGACTCAACAGTTCTTGGCATTGGGACACTCTCACCATGATGATATACATAGCTTAGAAAGTCCTGGCTTAAGATCCCCCTTAAGGTATTCGCCCCTATGGCAATGTCCTTCACCTCGGTTATAAGCTTGAAATGATAAGGATCCTTGTCGAAGGCCTCCTCCCTCCTTAGGTCCTTCAACTTATACGCGATAGTTCGGAGCGGAAGGGGCTCCCTAAGCCTGAAGATCTTTCCTGCCAGAACCATGGAGCTCCATGCCTCCTTCCAATTGTCTTTATGGATGCATTTAATCGCCTTAATATCTATACTATACCTTTATCGTAAGCCCCTCCTCTAGACTAGGAACGCTGTAATCGCTCTTTTCTTCTTCGATTTTCCTTATAAGCCAAACGGGTGATGGGGAGCTTTGAAAGAAAAATCTTTCATCTAGCCCTGTGGTGCAACTTTTATCTTCAAGCCTTTGCAGTATAGCCTATCCGAGGCCTGGACTTTGCTCATAAAGGAGGTCATCATCGAGAACTTCATGAGCTACGAGTATGCCAGGATACCCTTAAAGCCAGGCCTGAACCTCATATGCGGTCCAAACGGGGCTGGGAAATCCTCCATTCTTTTGGCTATATCCGTAGCCTTAGGACAGGCATACACAGAGAGGTCCAGAAAGCTTAGGGACCTTATCAGAAGGGGAAAGGACATAGCCAGGGTTACCCTTATCCTTGATAATTCTCCTAGGGGAGGAAGACGCCCCATCCCTGGCTGGCATTCGGACAACTTCCAGATTTCTCGTTATCTTAAGCTCGATGGGACATATTGGTACGAGGTTAACTTCCAAACCATAACGAAGGCAGAGTTGACAGAAGTCCTCCATGGCTTCGGTTTGAATCCAGACAACATGCTCATCATCATGCATCAGGGAATGGTTGAGGAGTTCAGCTTCACAAGCCCCCAGCAGAAGTTAAGGATGCTCGAGGAAGCTGTGGGCTTCGAATCCTACAGGCTGGACGTTCTTGAAGCCCAAAAGAAGCTTTCAGGCATCTTGAGCGAGGAGCAGAGCCTTTCAAGGCTTGTTGAGAACGCCCAGACAACCCTCGACTACTGGAAGGAAGAGTACGAAAGGTTTAACCTCAGAAGGGAGCTTCTGGAGCGCAGGTCCTTCTTGGAGAGAGAAAGGGCTTGGGCCCAGGTTGAAAAGCAGGAAAGGCTTATTGAAGGCTTAAAGGATCGCCTTGATCGGCGTCAGAGGAGAATAGAGACAACCTTAAAGCGAATCCAGGAAATAAGGGAAAGTATCAAGCGCCTTGAAGGACGAAGGCATGATATCGAATTCGAGGAGAAAAAGCTTTACGCTTCTCTCATCGATGCAGAAAAGAAGGCTTCCCAGGCCCAAGCCCTCGAAGGATTCCTCACGAATTCCGCTAGGCGACTAAAACCTCTTGCCCTTTTCCTTCAGGCTTTGCCCCAGGATTTGGGTAAGGATGAAGCTAAAGAACTATCGGCTTATATCGGGGAACTCGAGACGAGGGCTAAAGAGGAGATGGAAAGAAGGAGGGCTTCCGAAGAACAAATAACGGAGGTTCATGCTTCCCTTAGCCGTATTGAGAAGGAACTTTCGGAAACATTGGATAGATACTTGGGGGAAAGGGTTTCTGAGGCCGTCCTCTCGTTTCAGAGGGAGGCCCTAGAGGAGGAGATTAATGAGCTAAAGGTTCAGCTCTCTGAGGCTTACGAGGAGTATAAGGAGCTAACTTCCTTGGCTGATAAACTCGGACCGAGGATCGAAACCAGCAGAAGTCCTACCGAGGTTTCTGAGGAGCTCAAGGCAATAGAAACCCGTCTCCTAAGCCTTGGAAAAATCTCCGAAGATGCCGAGAAAATGTATCAGACCTATGCGAGGGTCTATGAGGACCTGAAGGATAAGATAGCCCTCGTTTCTGAGAACAAGGTTAGGGCTTTGGAGGAGGTGAAGGCTAGGATGGCAATCTGGCGTGGCGCCATACAAAGGCTTTTGGAAGAGGTCAATCCAGAGTATGCCAAGATCTTGGGAAGCATAGGTGCCTTGGGGCGAGTGAGGCTCGTAAATGCTGAGGATGTAGAGGCCGCGGGTCTCGAGATAAGTGTGGGCTTCAAGGGAGGCGATGTCGTAGTACTGGATGCCTATACACAAAGCGGGGGCGAAAGGAGTACGGCGATTATGGCTTTTCTCCTCGCCCTTCAACGCCATGTGAAATCCCCCTTCAGAGCTGTTGATGAATTCGATATCCATATGGATCCGAGGAATCGTGAAGCGATCTTCGGCCAGCTTCTATCGAGCGTAGGGGAAAGCTCCAATGCCCAATATCTCGTCATAACTCCAACGCCCTTGGCAGGGGTAGGCGAGAAAGCCCACGTGATAACCGTCCAAAATGTGGAAGGAAGATCAGAGGTTAGGGAGGCGAAGAAAAATGGGGGAGGAAAGGAGGCTTAAGGAGCGCTTACGGGGAGAAGGAAGCCTTTCGCGCCTATTGCGCATCATTAGCATGTGTCGGGCTGTAGAGCAGAGGGGAATCAACCCCTTCGAGGTGGATGTGAAAGGAAGCCTAGAGATCCTTAGGAAAAGTATGCCAAGCCTCGAGAACCTGGAAGAACTTTGCCTCGATGCTGAAGCCCTCAACCGTTTGGCGACGATCGTGAAGCTCCAAGGAGATTGGCTTAAGCATAGGTCCTCGAATCTTTTTGTAGACCCCCTCCTTGTTGAACTCAAGCTTCGAAGCCTCGATGCCAAGAGGCTTTTTCAAATATTTCTTAGGGCTTGGCATCCGATCCTAGAACTCGAACAGCTTTCTCCCCAGAGAATCAAGGAAGCCATAGAGTACTGGAACAGACTTAAGCCTCTGAAGGAACGCCTCCATCGCCTACCTAGGCCTCCGGTCCAAGGCTTAGAATCCCTTGGCTTCTCGGATATGCTTCGCCTAGGGCTCCTCTCAGAAACAGCCTTCGAGGAAGTCCTTCGAAGCCTTTGGCGGGAGCTTTTGGAAAGGTCTGGGAAGGCTGGACGCTTAGGCTATTGGGAATTTGTAGATGCTGAGAGTTACGATGAGACTGTTCTAAGGGCTTATCTGACCAGCTTTCTCATAACCTATGGCTTTGCCCAACTAGAAATGGATCCCCTGAAGGAAGAGTTCTTCCTCATTCCCAAGGAAGAGCTCCAAGCCAAGGCTGGGTTCCCAAAGGGAGCATCCTTTTCAGTTCCGATATCCATAAGCTATGAAAAGTGGCTTAGTTTCCATCGTTCGGAGGCTTTGAAGAATGGGTGAAGAGGCCGCCCTCTATGCCAAGAAAGTCAAGCGTGCAGCCCAGCTCCTTTTCTTCCAGAGGCATAGGCTCCCTGGCGTTAAGGGATGGGAGCTTAGGAGAGCCTTAGGCAAAAACTATATGAAGGTCATAGAGATCCTGAACGCATACCTAGAGCCCCTCGACCTTCAGGTCAAGATCGCTTTTGAGGAGGGAGAAGCCCCCGATAAGCCCACCCACGAGCAGCTTCAGAGGGCAAGGTTCCTCCTCACCCTTAGGAGTCCTATGGCTGCTTCCGATGCCCTCCTTTCTGGCTGGAGAATCGATGATGTGGCAGCCCTAGCTGTAACGGTTGCCTACATCCTCAGCAAGGGAGGGAAGGCAAGGCAGGTTGAAGTCGAGAAGATCCTTGAAGAGAAGTTCCCCCGGTACATCGTACAGTACGATATCGAGCGCTTCATAAGAAGGGGTTATATAGGAAGGGACGAGAATCGTATGCTCTACCTCGACTGGAGGTCTAGGGCTGAGATCGATGAAAGGTTGCTCTTGAACCTCCTTATAAGCGAGGAGCCTTCAGAGGTCGAGGATTTCCAAGAAAAATAAGAAAGGAAGGTCATAGTAACGAAAGAGAGAGAAAAATTAGCTATACCTAGAACTAAGGTATTTTTCATAAGAACCTCAGGAGCCTTCTTTTATGAGGTCTCCTACCGTCTTCATGGGCTTCTAAAGAGGAGAATAGGATCGACAAATGAAGTGATGGTCGAATGCATGGATGGTTGAAGACGATTTCAGACCCTCGTTTTGCCTCATGGATTGGAATGGTTGCACCTTTTTACACGATTTTCTCGATAGTGGTTTCGATAGCTTTATCGCCTTGGTTCAGTTGGACCCATAATGCCCTCAGTGATCTTGGCGTTTCTCCCGTGGCACCTATCTTCAACTCAGGGCTCATCGTCGGTGGGATTCTTTCATCCTTGTTCTCCATAGCCCTAGCCAGGGCTGAGCGCCAGAGCCTCCTATGCCTTGTAGGATCCATCATTCTTCTTCTTGCTAGCTTATTCCTAGCCTGCATCGGCATCTTTCCAGAATCCTCTGGGCGCCTCCATTTCCACGTCTCTGTAGCCTTCTTCGTTCTTCTTTTAATCGCTTCCATCACCCTTGGAATAGGTTTCATGCTACGCGAAGGAACGAAGCTTCTCGGCTTCCTTTCTTTATCAGTCGGGATCCTCGGCATCCTTTCTTGGACTGCCATAAGGTTTCCAGGAGTTGCAATTCCAGAGGCCCTAAGCGCTTTTCCAGCAGCCATCCTTCTTTTCGTTTTGGGCTTAAGGCTTAGAAGGCTAAGGGATTCGGGTTGAATGAGGCGAGGAATCTAGGCGCCCCTTCCTCCAGATAGTCAAAAACAAAACCTTATTTTCGTAGCCTCCGAATTTAATATCAGAATTGTGGGAAACCCATATAAGCCCAATAGGGCGCCTCCTCCTTTTCCTAGGAAGATTCTATGTTAGAACGGCTCTTCTCCTCGTCGCCCTGGCTTGTCTCATCATGCTTCTTTTCCCCGTTAAGGCTGGGATGGCTATAGGACCAGGAACCTATTGGGAATTCCGCTATAGGGAAAGGGTTTTTACGAGGAATGTCTTGGTTCAGGAATACAAGGCCCATTGGCGTTACAGAGTCGTCAATTTATCAGGAGCCATAGCCATAGTCACTATGGAATCCGACTATCGTATTGGCTATAGCCTTCCTGATGGCTCTTGGATCTATGATCATGGAAAAGAGATAACTTCGTTCACGATAAACCTGAAAACACGCCAATATGTTGGAAGCACTGGCTACAGCAGTTGGTGGATTCCATCTGAGACAAAGGCTGAAGACATCGTTCCGATCTGGAACTCTTTCTTAAGGGTTGAGGGCTCTACTCCAAGGCTTCTCCTATTCGGATCCCCCTTCCCTCCTTTCAAGCTTCCCATCGATTGTTGGGTTCTAGTCTTCCAATCTGACCTCGAGACCCTCACCCTTTATTACGAGAAATCTACGGGCTTCTTCATATATTTCCAATTCCAGTATTATCCATTGCCAGATACAGTCGTTTCGGGGGAAAGATCCCTTATCAACACAAACCTCCACTGGCCCCTCTTCAGCCTCCTCCAGCCCTTCCTAATGCCCCTCTTTATAGGAACCTTGGCTTTGCTCCTCGTCAGCCTTATCCATGGGATCAGGATGAGGAGAAGCCATAGCATAGGCTTGGAAGAAGGACGAGGCTCTTTGAAAGGGAACTTTCACAATGATTTTTAAAGCTTCGAAGAGAACTTAATCGAAGATACGTTACAAGTGGGAGGTTCGATAAACTTGGCTAAAATTAAGGCTGGCATCATAGGTCTTGGGTGGCCAGGGATACAGCATCTCAAGGGCTATCAAGCCTGTAGCGAATCCGAGGTAATAGCCATATGCGACATAAACGAAGAGCTCCTTCTTAGAGTCGCAAAAGAATATGGTATCGGCAAGATCTATAGGGACTACAAAAGGATGCTTAAGGATGAGCCCATAGAAGTCGTCAGCGTATGTCTCCCGAACTATCTTCACCATCCTGTAACCATCGATTGCCTCGAGGCTGGACGCCATGTCATATGCGAGAAGCCTCCTGCCTTGAACGCCCAGCAGGCTAGGGAAATGGCCGCAAAGGCGAAGGCTGAGGGCCGCATCCTCATGTATGCCTTAATGCAAAGGTTTAACGCAGAGCCTACCTTCCTTAAGGCGGCTATCGAATCTGGTGAGCTTGGCGATATATACTTCGCTGAAGCAGCCTATGTTAGGAGAAGGGGTATTCCCATAGGAAGCGGAGGATGGTTTGTGGACAGGGCTCGATCAGGAGGAGGAGCCCTCATCGATATAGGTGTCCATGCCTTGGACTTGGCTTGGTGGCTGATGGGAAACCCTAAGCCTTCGATGGTGAGTGCTTCTTCTTATTCGAAGTTCTCTTTAATCGTTCCCAAGGAATTGAAGTACGATGTCGAGGATTCAGCCTTTGCCTTCCTAAGGTTCGAGAACGGTGCATCGATGATTCTTAAGGCTACATGGGCCCTGAACCTCAAGGGTGGAAGCCATACCCATATTGCCGGAACGAAAGGAGGAGCCACTATGCCTCCCCTCGTGATATACTCAGAGAAGGAAGGGATTCCATTGGATATTACGCCCCAGCTGCCCCAGGTCAATGCCTTCGATAGGGAGATAGCCCACTTCGTCGAATGCGTAAAAAAGGGAGAAAGGCCCATTCCGTCGGCAGAACAGGGGATTACCCTTATGGAAATGCTCGACGCCATATATGAATCCTCGTCCTGCGGAAGGGAGGTAGCGATTCCCTAGGAATCCAACTTTAAGATGAAGAGGCTTAAGTAGCGAGGCCGTTCTTACCATCCGAAATTTTCGAAACGGAGAATGGAAAATCTTTAAAGCTCTTATCGGAAAAATAATTATGGAGAGGAGACGAATGGAACTAAAGCTTTTGAGGGTAGATCTGACAAAAGGTAGCCTAAAAACAGAAACTGTCCCAGAAGGCTTAGTAGAAAAGTTCGTTGGAGGTCGAGGCTTAGGCGTCAAGATCCTTTACGATGAGCTAAAGGCAGGCACAGATCCCCTAAGTCCTGAGAACAAGCTCCTCTTCCTCACAGGACCCTGCACAGGAACGGAATTCCCTGTCAGTGGTAGGTTCCATGTCATCACAAAGTCCCCCCTTACGGGTGGAATAGGAGACTCGAACTGTGGAGGTAATTGGGGGCCAGAGCTTAGATTTGCCGGTTTCGACGGCATTGTAATCGAAGGCGCCTCTGAGAAGCCCGTATATCTATGGATCCATAATGGTAAGGCGGAGCTTAAGGATGCCTGCGCCCTCTGGGGAAAGGGCGTATGGGATACGGAGGACCTTATAAAAGCGGAACTTGGCGACAGGGATGTTAAACTTGCTAGCATAGGACCGGCGGGCGAGAACCTGGTCCTTATGGCGGCAATAATAAACGATAAGCATAGGGCTGCCGGAAGGGCTGGGGTTGGTGCCGTCATGGGTTCCAAGAGACTTAAATCCATAGCCGTCAGGGGGACGGGAAGACCAAAGATCTCCGATCCGAAGAAAGCCAGTGAAGTGGCCGCCAGCCTCATAAGGAAGATTAAGGAATCGGGTGTAACAGGGAAAACCCTTCCAGATCTCGGAACGGCAGCCCTCGTGAACGTCATAAACGAGCGGGGAGGCTATCCTACGAGGAATTTCCAGACTGGAGTCTTCGAAACCGCTGACGACACGAGTGGCGAAACGATAAAGGAGAAGATCCTCGTCAGTGGAAAGCCCTGCTGGGGATGCATGATAGCCTGTGGAAGGGTCACTCGTGTAAGGACGCCCCCGTACCAAGTCGAGGGTGAAGGACCAGAGTACGAAACGACCTGGTCCTTGGGAGCCATGTGTGGCATCGACGATCTGGGTGCCATAACCTACGCCCATAACATCTGCGATGACATGGGCATGGATCCCATATCCTTCGGGTCAACCGTAGCATGCGCCATGGAACTCTATGAAAAGGGTTTCATACCAAAGGAGAAGCTCTCTGGCCTCAGGCTTACTTTTGGAAATCCTCAGGCAATCGTTGAGCTTGCATGGAAGACCGCCTACAGGAACGGCTTCGGCGATGAGATCGCCCTAGGTTCTAAGCGCCTAGCCGAGAAATATGGGGCGCCGGATCTTGCTATGCATTCAAAGGGGCTGGAGCTTCCCGCCTATGATCCAAGGGCCTTCCAAGGACATGGGCTAGGATACGCCACTTCAAACCGGGGAGGCTGCCACCTAAGGGCCTATATGATATCGCCTGAAGTTCTGGGAATCCCTGTAAGCCTCGATCGTTTTGATACGAAGGGTAAGGCAAAATGGGTAAAATGGTACCAAGACTACTTCTCAGTCATCGATTCCCTCGTCGTTTGTAAATTCCTGAGCTTTGCCCTGATGCCTGAGGATATGACAGCCATGCTCAACGCCATTACTGGATGGAACTGGTCTGAAGAGGACTTCATGAGAACTGGGGATCGCATATATACCTTGGAGCGCCTCTTCATAAACCGAGAAGGCTTCGGAAGGAAGGACGATACATTGCCTCCTAGGCTTCTGAAAGAGCCAATGCCGGAAGGTCCCTCGAAGGGCTATGTAACGAAGCTCGCTGAGATGCTAGACGAGTACTATGCCATCAGAGGCTGGAGGGACGGAGTTCCTACGAAAGAAAAGCTCGCTGAACTCGGCTTAGCTTAAAAAGCGAAGTGCCTTTTTTTCTTTTCTTTTCTTTTTTTATTTTTCTGTTTTTCCTTTTCGCACCATCCCCCTAGACTCCTGTGGGATCTTAGCCCTAAAATCTTAGCTTACACTCCGCCGAGGGATATCGGCTGAAATAGTCTAGAAGGGGGACTCCTAAACATTGGAAACATTCAATTTCTCCAAGCTTACTAAAGAAGTTTTAAAGGAAAAATCTTCTTTTATCCTTTTTATTCCTTTGCGAAAAATAATTATAGGGAGATAAGGAT
>JAWCLV010000025.1:0-20341 GCA_038850515.1 Bathyarchaeia archaeon | reverse complement strand
ATGTGCAAATAGTGCATCTGAACTACTTGCTTAGCAGAGCACCCCCGCTGACTATGGAGGACATTGTAAGGATCATGGAGGGCATGGAACCAGTAGGGGGCTAAGCTTCCATTTTCTTCTTTATTATGAAACAGATTACATTCTGGTAATGTCTCATTTGAGTTTTTTGTATAGATTTTCTGATGCTGTGAATCCATGAAAAGCGCATAGCTCCATGCCAGACTAATTGTAGGAGCTATGCTAAGGCTTTCCTTCGCTTTTTTAAGGTTTAGATTCGTAAGCCTTTGATCCTATCGAATCCTCTGTAAGGCTCATTCCTCGTAAGCATGTACAAGATTATCGCAAGCACCTCCTTCTCCTGGCAACGGCTATAATGGTCTTCTTTCGATGATGCTCTTTACGGACTGCTACGTGCCTGTACAGGCTTCATTACAAGACTGGCCTCTCATCGCTAAGGGAAGCCCTCTGGGCTCATCCTCACAAGAGAAGCTCTATGCCTTCCGAAACGATGCTACTTTGCGCCACACCACTCCAATCCTCCTTCTTGGAAGGAACATAGCTTTCTTATCTTATCAGTAACAACATGTAAAAGAAGAGAGGTTAAGTGTTTTGTCCCCTAGCTATGCTATGCCTCCGAAGTACCGCGTACAAAGGGTTTCCAAGGTCTTCCCAATTTCTGGAAAATGGGAAGGCTATCCATGGCTCAAGGTTCTTCCCATAGAATTGAAGAATTATATGGGTAGCCTTCCGGAACATTTCCCCAAAACCAAGGTAAAGCTTCTATACGACGATTGCTTCATATACGTCATCTTTCGGGTTGAGGATCGTTACGTAAGGGCTGTTGCTAGGAAATACCAGGATAATGTATGGCAGGATAGCTGTGTCGAGTTCTTCTTCGCACCATCCCATGAGATCTCCTATGGATACTTCAACCTTGAAGTGAACTGCGGTGGCACCATGCTTTTCAACTTTCAAAGGGCCCCTGGTGTCGAAAGAAAGCCCATTTCCGAATCCGATGCCAGGAAGATTGAGCTCTTCCATTCACTACCTACCATTGTTGATCCTGAGATTTCTGAACCCATCAACTGGGTCCTCGAATATCGTATACCTATAGAAATCCTGACCCATTATTGTGAGGTCGTATGGCCGGCTTCGACGGTAAGATGGAGGGCAAACTTCTACAAATGCGCAGACAGGACTTCCCATCCCCATTGGCTCACATGGGCTCCAGTCCTCTATCCCCGACCCAACTTTCACCTTCCTGAGTTCTTTGGATACCTAGAGTTTGTAGAAGAAATTTGACAAGATCTTAGGAAGAGAAAGCCTTAAGGTCATAGGACCTTATAGGCGTTTCCATGGAATCGAAGGAATTGGGCTTTGGAATCCTTGGTCTAGGGATGGGTCTAAGCAGGGCGAGGGAGACCGTAAAGACACCAGGAGCAAAGCTTCTTTGCGTTTGTGATATAAGGGAAGATATAGCCAGGAAGGCAGCTGAGGAACTCCACTGCCAATGGACGACGAGCTATACGGAAATGCTGGAGAGGAAGGAAATCGAAGTGATAGGCGTTTACACGCCTAGCGGAATGCATTGCGACCATGCTATAAAAGCCATGGAGGCGGGGAAACATGTCTTCATAGCCAAGCCTATGGACATTAGGGTCGAAAAGTGTGATGAAGCCATCAATATTGCTAAGCGTATGGGGGTTGTTCTAGCAGTCGATTTCCAGATGCGCTACGATGATCTAAACCGTAGGATAAAGGAAGCATTGAATGCCGGAAAGCTGGGACGCCTTCTTCTGGCAGACCTAAGGATGAAATGGTGGAGGGATCAGTCCTACTATGATGGAGGCTTTCCCAAGGGCTGGAGAAGCCTAAAGGGGACCGAGGGTGGCTCGGCCGCCAATCAGGGGGTTCATTTCTTGGATCTTCTCCTTTGGTGGCTCGGACCTGTGAGGACGGTCTATGGTATGAGCGGAACCCTTGCCCATGGTATCGAAACGGAGGACATATCCATGGCCCTTTTGACCTTCCGAAATGGAGCGTGGGGTTCCATCATCACAACCACCTTCAGTTATCCGAGCCTCGGCTCGAGGATCGAGCTTACGGGAGATAGGGGAACGATCGTCTGGAACGATGGCAAACTGGGGTTGTATAAGCTCAAGGACGAGGAAAGCCCATCCCTTGAGGAATTTGAGATCCCAAAGGATGCTCCCAAGAACATTATCGAGGATATGATATTGGCGGTTTCTAAGGGGGCGAAGCCCGCCGTAGATGGAGAAGGGGGAAGGTGGTCGGTAGAACTCTTCAACGCCATCTACGAATCTAGCAGGACCGGAAGGGTTATAGAGCTTAATTAGGTTAGCTTAGCCCAGAATCTCGACTAACGGTTAAGTTAATAAACTTTCATATGATACGCCTAAAAGATAAGATAAATAAGGTGTGCCTTTATGAAGATCAAGGATCTTAAGGTTGCGGTGGTAGAAGGGAACTTCGATTGGCCCCTAATAAAAATCGAAACGGATGAGGGCATCGAGGGCTACGGGGAGGTCAGGGATGGTGGGTCCAAAAACCTAGCCCTGGACCTGAAACCCCTCATCATCGGGGAGGATCCCCTGAACCTCAATCGGATCTTTCGGAAAATCCAAGGAAGGGGGGGCTATGGCCGCCAAGGAGGGGGCGTCAGTGCCATCGAGATGGCCCTTTGGGACATAGCGGGAAAGGCCCTAGGAATGCCAGTCCATAGGCTCCTCGGAGGCCGCTACAGGGATAAGGTTAAGATCTACTGCGACTGCCATGCAGGAAAGCCCATCGCCGATGCCCGGAGGGACTATCGATTAGACGATACGAACTATACACCCGATGCCTACGCCGAGAATGCAAGGCGTATCAAGGCGATGGGATTCAGCATGTTGAAGTTCGATGTGGGGCTTGGGGTTGCAAGCCTCGTTCCTGATGGAATCTTAGGCTCAAACCTTACGAATGCGGGGCTTCGTTACCTCCTTTCCATCGTGGAAGCCCTGAGGAATGCCGTAGGCGAGGGATGCGAGCTAGCCCTTGACTGTGGCATGGGGACCGTAAGCAATGCCATACGCTTCGGAAGGGCCGTCGAACCCTTCAGACTCGCATGGCTCGAAGACCTCATTTCCTTCTGGGACGTATCGGGATTCAGGGAAGTTACGACTTCCATAGATGTTCCAACCCTCACTGGAGAGGATATATACTTGGCTCAGGGCTTCAGGGATCTCATCGAAAGGCATGCCATAAGGATTCCATCACCGGACCTCGCAACGGTTGGGGGTATAAGGGAAACCGTCCGGACGGCTGAAATGGCGGAACTCCATGGAATGGGGATAGCCCCCCACTTTGCGGGATCTCCCATATCCTTCATGGCAAATGTACATGCAGCCTCCGTCATGCCGAATTTGATAGCCCTTGAGTTCCATGCCGTAGGCGTTCCATGGTGGGACAGCCTCGTCGAGGGTGTAAGCAAACCCATCATCAAGAATGGTTTAGTGGAGGTTCCTGAGGCTCCGGGGCTAGGCGTAGAACCAAACGAGAAGGAAGTTCGAAAGCACCTAAAGGAGGGTGAAGGCTACTTCGAATAGGAAAGGATCTATAAGCCAATCTTTGAGTTTGAATTCGAATTTGACCCCCAAAGTTCCCTTCATTCTATGAATTTCCCATTGGTAAAGTGGAAGGCTTTGGGACACCTCAAACAATCCATACCATTCTATATGGCATAAGCATCTGAAATAATATACCAAAGTCTGAAAATAGCATTCTATGACCTGACTTATTTTTTCTCTGCTATTACAATCTGATTGGGATAGGGATGAATAGAGAAAAGAGAATAAAAAATAGAGCGTTAGCGCCAATAAAAAGCTAGGTGGTCAATCATCATGTCGAACTCAGACCCTAGGACCTTTTCCATGGGCGAGTATCTGGAGCGAAGATACAATTCCCTGAAACAAGAGCTTTCCTTCAAGGCAAGGAACAGGGATGAGTGGCTTATTTGGCGATCGGCTTTTCAGTCGAAACTTATGGAACTCTTGGGCGATTGGCCTGAGCCCTCCGATCTAAGCCCCATGACTCTAGAAAGGGTAGACGAAGGACCTTTCATAAGGGAAAAGATCGTCATAAATAGCGAACTAGGTGTAGGCGTTCCGGCCTACGTCCTCCTACCGAAGGATCTTAAGCCCGACGAAAGAAGACCCGCGATTCTCTGCGCCCATGGTCATGGCCATGGCAAAGACGATGTCGTGGGCATAACCCATGGTGAGGAACGCCGAGTCTCTACAATAAAGCGTCTAAATTATGACTACGCTCGCCAGCTAACCCTTAGGGGTTACATTACCATGGCACCGGATTGGCGCGGCTTTGGTGAACGAAGGCTTGGCTATGATTTCCCTGGAAGGGATGGTTGCAATGTGGTTTTTCTCAAGGCGATTCTTCTGGGGCTTAATCCTCTAACCCTCAACATATGGGATGCTAGAAGGTGTATCGAATACCTAAAATCTCGTCGAGAGGTTGATGGTGATCGGATAGGTATGATGGGGCTCTCGTATGGAGGAACCCTTACGCTCTTCACTGCAGCCCTAGATGAGGCGATAAAAGTCGCTGTGGTTAGTTGCTATCTAAACTCCTTCAAGGCCTTTGCCCTAGACCTTGGAAACTTCTGCGGCTCCCAGACCATTCCAAGGCTTCTGAAGTATGGGGAGATGTGGGATTGTGCAGGACTCATAGCTCCAAGGCCCCTTTTGATCGAAAGTGGCATAAGGGATGAGGGCTTTCCGATAGAGGCAGCTCGCCTGGCCTTCTCCAAGCTTAAGGAAATCTATGGCATATTGGGAGTTCCTGAGAGATGCGAAATGGATGAGTTTGATGGAGCCCACCAATTCAGCGGAAGGAAGGCCTTTGCCTGGTTTGATAGGTGGCTATGAATCTAGTCTATCCGATCTTGTCCAAGCTATTCAAATCCAATCCCATACCTTTTCTTTTTCGGTCAACACAACCGTACCAAACCTATTCCAGCCCAGCCCATCCGGCATCGTCCCGTCGAGTCGAGTTCTCTATGGTTTTATCGAAGAGCCTCGAGGAAGGAAGCCTAAGTCTCTTCTAGCCTTTGCCAATCCCAGCCCTTTGAAAGAATAGGTCAAGGGCATTTTCCCTTAGAAGCCTAACGGCTAGGCGTGTTGCTTGGGCTTCCGTAAAGGTGCCATCCTCAATTTTTTCTTGAAGCACCCTTGCCACATTCTCCCTGGCAAGTTTTGCATGGGCATAGACGCCCTCCACAAAACGGTAATCTCCTCCGAAGGCTAGGATCTTGTTTCCGGGAACGGTTTCAAGCCATTCAGAAAGGGCCCTCCTAGCGACGGTTGGGGAGATTATATGAAGCCAGCACATATCCACGAATACATTGGGGAAGTTCTTCGCTAGGACTGAAAGCTCGCCTATGTAAGGATAGGAACCATGAAATAGGTCAAACTTCGCCTCCTTATATTCCATAAAGAGGTTTGTCATATGGACTGGGTTTGAGTTCGTTATCAGGTTTTCATTTCCCTCCTGAAGTCCTGTATGGATCTGAATGGGAAGTCCATGCTTGGCTGCCAAGGCGACAACCTTATGCATCATATAGTCCTGAAGCGGCTTCGCCTCTTCGAAGGATAGGCCTTCCGGCTTCGTTATCCTTCCCCCGTAGGCATCGATTCTCCTGAAGACTTTCTGGGCATATAGCCTATTGAAGACCTTCTCCGCCTCATCGTGGGTCGATTTTTCGAAGAAAAGGCTCCTCCTGTAGGCTAGGGCTATCTTCACGCCAACTATGGAATCCTTCAGTCTCAAAAACTCAAGCTCTAAGGCCTTCTCAAGCTCATCGAGGGAATGGATCGGGCTTTTGCAGCGTCTTTCAAGGTTTTCGAGGTCCCATTTCTCCTTAAGGGCTATGAAACCATCGAAGCGCATGACAGGGGCGAAGAACTCCCTGTCTACGTCGATTCTCTCCGAGTCCAGTATGGAAAGGTCTATTCTTGACTTTTCCTTGAGGATCCATCGATATAGGCCTTTCTTGTTGGCTTCTCTCATCCTCCTTGAAGCCTCTTCGTATGTTTCAAGGCTGAGCCCCTCGATTCCATAGAGATCCCTTAGGGCTATCTCCAAAGCCCTTGCATAGCCTGTGTTTTGAATCCTTTCCCAATATGGAGCGAACTTCTCCCAACGCATTCTTAAGGGAATCCTTGGATTGCGAATCTCCTCAAGCTCCTCCTCGGCCATGCCCGCCGAAACAAGGTCTGAAGAGGCATAGTGGGGAAGAAAGGTCGAAAGAACATCCACGGGTTCCTTGATCCTATCCTCCTCTTGGGGCAAGTGCTCATGGGTATCCATGATCATTACAGTTTCTACAGCCTCCCTCAGTCTTCCGAGGTTCGGGTTTCCACGATCGCTCATCTTCGCACCTCGCTTTCATTTTAAGGTCAGGGATAATAATAATAATAATATAAATAACATGAAAAATGAAGAACCTATACCCCAGTTAATCATGCCCTCTAATTCCTTGAGTTTGCCTCCTTCTTTGAGGCATTGAAGGCATATCATGAAAATTTTAATAAAATTATACAGAAAGTTAAAAAGTGAAAAACCAAACCATCTAGTTTCCATAATTTAGGAGGATTCCATAGCTGAATTTTTCCAAAGTTTCGATTTAGAAATTCCAAGGGATCTTAGGAAGGGTACTAAAGTGCTTTAGGAAGAATCGATCAAAAGGTTATCTTTAAGTGCTTAATCGAGCAATAATTTTAGGGGCGTTCCGTATGCAAGAGACTATTAAAAACCTCGCTAAGGCATTTATCGGAGAAAGCCAGGCGAGAAACAGGTACACGTTCTACTCTAAAATCGCTAAAAGGGAAGGCTTTGAACAGATAGCTGAGATCTTTCTCATAACTGCTGAAAACGAAAGAGAACATGCCAGTGTACTTTTTAGATTGATCAATGAGCTTATGAAGAAAGGTGGAGAAAAGCTTGAAGAAATAAAAGTGGAAGCCGTTACTCCTACAACCCTTAGCTCTACTGAAGAAAACCTGAAGGCTGCAATCTCAGGCGAAAATTATGAGCATACGAAGATGTATCCAGAGTTTTCCGAAGTCGCTCGAAGGGAAGGGCTTCAGGAAGTCGCTTTGAGACTAAGGGCGATAGCTATAGCTGAGAAACACCATGAGGAGAGATTCAAGAAACTACTTAAAGAAGTCGAAGGAGGCACTGTGTTTAAGAAGGAGAGTGAAGTCTGGTGGGTCTGTAGAGAATGCGGATATGTACATTTTGGGAGGGAGCCACCGGAGAGATGTCCCTCCTGCGACCATGAGAAAAGCTTCTACCAAGTCAAGTGTGAAGAGTATTAGGGGAAGGAACGCTATTTGACGGAAATTAGGCAAGTGTGTAAAGAGTGGGCGAATGCGTATGGAAACATAATTAAGCTCATACATTGTATGGGAAAGTTGGTTTGCCGTGGAGGGCCTTCAGAAACAGTAAAAAAGAAGACAGCAGATGTAGATATGAAGAAATCTGTACGCCTTAGAAAAAGGAGGAAGAATGATATGAAGGTGAAAAGAGAAGATCTTATTCCTTATCCGATAGAATAGCCTTAAGTGAGGTTTGAAATAAACCTGCCTTATTAAAAGTAAAGAAAAAAAAGAATTTTACTTCGGAAGTAGAAGTGGAAGATGTTTTTCCGCAGTAGAAAGAGGAGGCGGGGATTCCATATCCTTTGTAAGTCGAGGGAGATTTCAAGCCCCTTCAACTGAATGAGTTGAGGGTCAGACTCTGCCAGTTTGTTTAGCAAGGCAATTCTCCATTGGCGAATAGCCTTCTCAGGATCCTCTTCCTGCCCAGGGGCCCGCGTGCGCCTAAGCTCCTCGAGGAACCTAACAAATCGGGCCTCCACCATGGGTTATCATCAATTAGTATGTTAACTGACAAGTTTTATCATCTATCTTGTCAATAAATTGACAAGATAAAACCTTTCGGCATTGGAAGGCAACCATGCTATACCATCAGACCAAGGACATCCTCTACATCATGAACTTTCTAGAGCATCGGAACATCAAGAATACTTTAACCTACGTACAGCTAGAAGAGAGGAGGCTCTCTTCAAAAACTCTGATGAAGGTTTCATATGCAAGACAACGAGTAGCGTAGAGGAGGCAAAGCCTTTGATAGAGGCCGGCTTCGACTACGTATGCGATATCGATGGGATCAAGCTCTTCCGAAAGCGGAAGTAATCTAAAGAAAAGTGGGCAGGGTTCGTGTGTAGTGGGCCGGGAGGGGATCGAACCCTCGACCTTCCGCGTGTCAGGCGGATCTTAAGCCACTGAACGAAGCATTGACATATCCATTGGCATCCTATCCACTGGACGACCGGCCCTCAAACTAAAATTAGGGATACGAGCTCTTTTAAATTTTTGTTTTAAACACAAGGCTACTTAGATTTCCTACGCTTTATCCTCGACGAGAGAGATAAATGGTTTGCCCTCATTCTCTCCGATAACTTGGGAAGATGAGCGTTTTATAGTCAATCTGCCAACATTTTACCTAATCATTGAAGGTAGTTTCCATCAATTCTAACAGAAATGCAAAATCTCATTAGGTAAAATGTTCCTAGATTGACTATAATTTCATTTCAATTTTCCTTAAGGGAGAGAAACATAAGGCGAATCGCTATCCATAGCTTATCATAACCTTTTCATTGCCTGAAGCTTCAATATAGCCTCCGCTAAGGAGCCCTTAGCCTCCTCCAGAGCCCTTCTGGCCTCCTCAGCGGAAACTCCAAGCTGTAAAACGAGGAGCTGCACATCAGCCTCAGAAACCTTTTCCTTTACGGGCTCTGGCGCTTTGGAAGCTAGTCTCTCTATCACACGCCCTCCTGTTATCTGAAATATCTTCGTTCCTTGCATTTCTACTACGGCGACGGATGGTGCCTCCACAACAATCTCTTTTTCCGTTGTTCGAAGGACGACCTCGAGAATGCCCTCCAGTTCCTCCATCTTCATTCCCATCTGCTGGAGCATCCTTCTAGCCTGTCTAGGACTCATCCTTCGCATAGGCTTTTCATCACCACCTACTTCCCACTTTCCGATTATTATAATTCTCGCTTGAGCATAAGATTTTCTAGTAAAGACTTACAATACCATTTTTTCCTGAGTTAAGGAGGAGGTATATTAATCGGAAGGAGGTATATTATTAATGAAATGTTCTAAGATAGGTATCCATGGGAAAGGTCGATAAAATCCTTTACTAGGCTTAGGTTTTTATCCGTGCCTATTAGGCTTCAGTAGCGTACCATGAAAGACATTAGGCGTTTTCGGTGAGTCCCTTCCTTCTAAGTAATTTTTTGCTTAGAAGAAAGCCCAGATTAACGAGGAGGACAGTACCGAAGAAAAGGATGAGAATTCCTATTATTGTTGCTAAGGGATTCAAGGAGGGGTAAAATTCGGGAGCGATCTCAAAAACGTATAGGTAATAGTTAAAGTACCAGTGGGTAAGGATGCTGGCTTCAATGCCGTATCTGAGGTAAACGAGGGCAAGGGCGAATCCTATGATGGAAGATGTTGTAACCTTTCCAATACCCCATCCCGAACCGAATACGTAGTGGGCCATCCCGAAGGCAATGGCTGAGTAAAGGGAAACTAGGAACTCTATGATATGGATTCCCCTCAGCCATCCATCTTCTGCTACATTCCTCAAGGATGCCTTTTTCTTAGCACCGTCCGGATAGAAGAAGGCGAGGAAAAGAGGGTCTATGCCCCTTTGCGACCCTCCCTCGGGCTTTGGGTTCAAAGCCGCCTCTAAGGCTATAAGGATGGCCGTTGTAGCTCCGAGGGGGCTTAGCCTAAACCCGATCTCCTCAACTACTGCAGCATAGGAAAGGTCGAGGAGGAATTCCAACCGATTCGTTATCATTATGCTTCCTGAGGGAAAGCCTATGGCATCCTGAATGAGCGTTAGCATCACCTCTGCCGAGAGGAGGAGGCTTCCTAAAAGGGGAAGGGAAAGAAGCCAGTTCCTAGATAGATCGGATAGACGAAGGTTTTTTCTCTTCAGAACTTTCTGAAGGCTCTCTTGGGGACCTGCCCAGGCGATTAGCAGGCAAAGGATGAAGAGGGAAAGGAGGAGGACAAAGATGGAGCCGGCCGTAGCCTTTATCGGCAGGTAGGCCTGGAAAACGAGAAGTAGCATAACGGGTAGGCCTGGAAGCTCCCTTCCTGAAGCGGCGATCCCTTCCTCGGTTGAGAAGTATAGAAGGGCACCCAGTAGAATCGAGAGGAAGAACGTGAATATGGAAAAAAGGGAAAATGATAGGATGGATGTCTGAATAGCCTTGTCGATATATCCTGAAAACCAGCTTGGCCTTTTCACTTCCCTATCTTCTTCCCTTTTTTCCATTTCTTTTCCTTTTCCTTACCTGCTCCCTTTTCCACCTCTGTACCTGGCTCCTTTTCTATAACCTTAACCTTTTCACCTCCCGCCCCCTCCTTTCTTCTTCCATTCTCTTTCCTTTCACGATGATAATATCTATCGATTGCATAACCTTAATACGATTTAGTACCATCATCTCTTAGGCTTGATTTTAAGGATTGCCTTAGCGTAGGGGTTGATGTATTGATTTGCCATATGTCGAACCTAGGGAAAAGGTGAGGAGAATCCTTCTCGAAGCCATTATGACTATTGGTATGGAAAAATTCCTGCAAGAAGTAAGGGCTTCTAGAGAAGAGGTGGAAGATTGGTTGAAGGGAAAGGGTTGGATTCCTTTGAGGGCCCTTCTGATAGCATGCACCATCAGTAGCGGAAGGACGGGGGGCCTCGAAAGGTTGGATGAAGTGATGGAGGACTTGAGGATAGTATCCGAGCCCATAGGTGAGCCCCAACTAGAGGGATCAAAACCCTCCTACGAGGCCTCCATAGAAGAATCTAGGAAGGATTTGGGAGAAGGGAGGGTGATGGCGAAAGGAAAAGCTGAGACGAAGGCTAGGCCCGTGGCTGGGATGAAGAAAGAGACAGGAACTGGGATCGAGCCAAAGGTCGATGCGGGGACGGGAGTAGTAGATGCCGAAGCCTTAAGAAAGCGAAGGGAAATGGGTCGTACCTTCTCAATTCTTATCCTCAAAAGTACAATCCTCGTCGTTTCAATGTTCTTTGCATCCCTAGCTGGCTACATTCTCTGTAGTCCTTTCGGTACCCTCTACGCAGGCCTAGGGCTTCTACTACCGATCATCATAGGCATCATCGTATGTCTCCTTTGGAGCCTAAAGGCGAAACCCTCCTAGGGTTAAGCTTGTTAAGCCCTTTTTTCTTCTCTTTTCTTCTTTTGAAGGCTCCTAGTCCCCTAAGCATGGCCAAGATAGAGGTCACAAAGCCAAGGATTGCTCCCAAGGTCAGGCCCACATAATCGTAGGGGAAGCCCAGTCTTCTTCCGAACTCATATCCTAGGAAGGCTCCTAAGAAGACCATGATCGGTATCTCAGTCCCTATGGCTAACCACTTAAAAGCCTTTTCTTCGTTCGAATTTGATTTCGAGCCCATATTACTATTACCAATTTAGATGGGCTAAGTTTAAAAACTAGGCTTGTTCCAAAACTCTACAGCATATCGTGAGCTGGATTTGGTGCTTTCTACGCTTCGACCATTTAAAATATGAAGAAGATAGGGGCTATTGGCTACAGAGTTCATCTAGACGAAATGAATTTAACCCGCCCACCCTTCTGCCCGTCCATTCCTCAAAGAGAGCCATGGGTCAAGGCTTTTCATCAGCAAGCCTCGAGCTAACCTATTTATTTATGCAATTTTCTTGAAAGAAGAATAGAAAAATCAAACGATCCCATTCCGAACGCTAAGTTTAAAAATGAGGTTTGTTCCAAAAGCACTACGGCAACTGATGAGGGGTTTGGCGCATCTATGATCCGCCCCCTACAAATGAAGAAGGTAAGGGCCATTGTCCATGGGGAATACCTAGATGACGTCCTCAAAGCCTTGGGGGAACTTGGGACCTTCCATTTCATTGTTGAGTCTGAGGAGAGGCTTCTCTTAGAGAAAGATGGGCTTCTGAAGCCTATGGAGGCGAGTAAGCTTCTTCCTAGAGCTTCTTCTCTCTTGGCGAGAACCGAGAAGCTCCTTTCCCAACTCGGGTTCTCGGAAGAAACTTTTCTAAAGGCTCAGGGAAGCTCGGTAATAGGGCCTTTGGAAAAGGGCTTTGAGGACTTCCTCGAAAGGGTTGAGGGAAGGATAACCTTCATCGAAAGCGAGTATTCAAGGCTTTCTGAAATTGCCCCATCAGACGATGCGGCAGCCGAAGACCTTCGGAAGCTTGTTAAGGAAGGAAGCCTTGAGCTTTTCGAGATCCTAGAGACCCTAAGGCTAGGAAGACAGTTCGAGGAGATGAAGCTGGCAATCCTAGGAACCGAAAGGTGCCGATTCTTTGAGGGCTGGGTTCCCGCTGGGGAGGATGAAGAAATCGTGAAGGCTATAGAAAGGGCATCTGAAGGCTTCTGCATCGTAGAGGTCGAGGAACCAAGCCACCACGATACGCCTCCCTCAACCATAAGACTTCCTTCTCTCCTCAAAACCTTCGAGGCCCTAACCCGATCCTACGGAACGCCCTCCTACCATGAACTGAACCCCTCAATTTTCATGGCTATAACCTTCCCCATCGTCTTCGGGCTTATGTTCGCTGATGTAGGCCATGGGCTCCTCCTCATAATCCTCGGAGCCCTAGCCCTAGCCCTCTCAAGACGTATGCCTAAGCCCGGGGAGATGCTTGGCTACATCCTTAACAACGGCTTTTTCCTCATAACCCTTGGCCTTTGCGCCATAATAGGCGGATTTCTCTTCGGTGAGTTCTTCGGCTTCCACGACATTATCCATCCGATGGGTTTTAAGCTCGTCGTAGGAAGGACGGAGATACCCATAGGGGGCTTTAATCCAGTCGAAGCCCTCAAGCATGGCGAGCTCATGCCCATGTTCAAATTCTCCATTTTGATAGGTGCCATCCACATATCCATAGGGCTCATCGTGAACCTTCTGACGAAGCTCATCAACCGAGAACTTAAGGAGGCCTTCTTCGAATCCCTATGCTGGCTATGGTTTTACGTAGGTCTTATCTATTCTCTTTTCACCTACAAATTCGAGCTCCTTACAGTCTTCATAGGCCTAAAGCTTCCAGACTTCCTTTACCTCATCGTAGCCATCTTTTTGCCACTTATCCTTATGCTTCTAGGTAAGGGTCGTATGGAGGGCTTCATGGAGGGCTTCTCCTTCACCTTCGAAGCCTTCGTATCATCCTTGGGCAATACGGTTTCTTACGGGAGGCTTATGGCGCTTTTGCTCTCCCATGCCATGATGAGCTCCATGTTCATTACCCTTGTCGAGGGTCAAAGTATGGCTATGCAAGCGCTATCGCTTATACTAGGAACGATCCTCGTGATGGCGCTGGAGGGGCTCATTATCTTCGTCCATACGACGAGGCTTCATTGGGTCGAGTGGTTCAGCAAGTTTTATAAGGGCGATGGAATTGAATACAAGCCGTTCAGGATCGCGGTAGGTAGCAGGTAAAAATAAAGTAAAGTAAGAAAGGCGGTTGAGAGCTATGACGCCCGATATCATTAGTATGATCGCAGTGATATTGGCATCGTGTTCCTCCTCCCTAGCAGCCATTTTTGCAATCATAACTGCAGGGACGGCCATGGCAGGAGCTGGAACTGAGAAGCCCGAGATCCTTACAAAGGCCCTCATATCCGTCGTCCTAGCCGAAGCCATTGCCATCTACGGGCTCCTAACATCCTTCATGCTCATCACGAAGCTACCAGTCATAACGACCATGCCGGATGTTGAGGCTTCAACTGCCGCCTACAAGGCCCTTACGGCGGGGGTTATCATGAGCGTTTCCAGCATAGCTGCGAGCCTAGGAATCGCTTACGCAGGCTCTGCAATGGCAGGAGCCATGGTCGAGAAGCCCGAAACCTTCTCGAAGAACGTCGTCTCCGTCGTCCTAGCCGAAGCCATTGCCATCTACGGACTTCTCATCTCCTTTATGATGATCGCTGGAATCGGCTAAAGACCTTTAGGGTCGGGAGATTTAATGGAGGATGCCTATTCCCTATACGAGGATCTTAAGGAAAAAGCGAAGGAATGGGATCAAAAAAGGCTATACGACGACCCCTCATACAAAACCTTTGAAGTCATGCATCCCCATGTGGCCAAGGAGATTCTTCTTAAGGTGAGGTTAAGGGAACTTAGGGAGAAGGTCTCGGAAGCCGCAAGCCTATCCCAGAAGGAAAGGATAAAACTGGAGATAAGAAGGGTGGAGAGGGAACTCCAAAGGGAAAGGCTTCTCCTAAGAACTCAGCCAGAATACCGCCAATGGAGATCTCGGGAAATTAGGTCAATGCCAAGAAAGGCCTTGGCAAAGCTTAAAGTAGCTCTGAAAAAACTTCAGGTCGAAGTTGGATATAGATTCTCGAACATGCGCAGAAGGGTTGGAGGTGCCTTTACGAGGGCGATGCCTCCCTCTATATCCTACCTTGGATCTTTGGACTTCTCTTCCGAGGATCTTGTTAGATGGAGCAAGGGATATTTGAGGACGAGGGCATCTAAGAAGCCTAGGAAGCCCTCGATTAGTTGGAGGTTTAGAGACAAATAAAAAACGAATATAGAAATATAGGAAGCTCCCTCACAGAGCTTAGCCATGCCGGAAGCGTTACGCTTACCTAAGGTCTCATGCCTTAAACCTTAACGCTATTACTGTTATCCTGAGGGAGGTATTCTTCCCTTTGCCATATCGCCTTAGAAAGAAGGAAGATAAAGGAAAGGAAGTCCTTGAAGTCTTCCATAAAGGGGAAAGATGTATGCCTAAGGCTATCCTCTTTGACCTAGGAGATACCCTTTTGGTGGAAGAACCCGGACTCTCAGGAAAGAAGCACATCTGGGAAATCGATTTCAAAAGGGTTCCAGGAGCTGAGGAAGTTCTTAGAGAGCTTAGGCATCGCTATAAACTGGCAGTCGTAACGAATACCGTAACCTCCAGAGAGCCCCAAGTGCGCCTAGCCCTTAGAAGGGCAGGCATAGAGGAATACTTCGATGCCGTCGTTACGTCTGTCGATGTGGGTGCCAATAAGCCCGAATCGGCACCCTTCTTAGAAGCCCTTAGAAGGCTTGGAGCCCTTCCATCTGAAGCCATCATGGTTGGAAACCGATTGGATACGGATATCCTAGGTGCCAAAAGGTTGGGCATGAAAGCCGTCCTCCTGAGACGGGAAGGGAGCATAGAGGATAAGAAGGAGCCAAGAAGTCCTGAGGAAGCCCCAGACTATGTCATAGACTCTCTAAGAAAGCTTCCGGAGATCCTAAAGTTGATGGAGGGCGTTTCTTGATGCGTTTCTTAAGATAGAATCGTCAATGGTGTAAGAAAAATAGAGAACCAGGTCCCTTCCTTCCCCTTCCTCTTCTCCTTCCCCCCTCTATCCCTCCCATCTCCTTCTCCCCCATCTCCGCCTTCCCTTCTTCACTACAATTCGATTCTTATGTCGTAGACATCTAAAAACAAGATCTCAGGGCTTTCCTTCCCTGAGTCGAGAGCCACACTGGAAGCAGAAATTGGCATCGGGGGTATTCGATGCCCCGCACTTGGGACAGAAAACCCTATCCCTTAGGACAGAATGCCCCACAGCCATCCCATAAGTAGTCCCTCTTTCCAATTTTCCATAGAACGCCTTAACATGGGGTTGCCATAGGTAGTACGCTATAAGGGCGTAGATAATGACGGAAAAGATTCCTAAGGGAAATTGGAGGAGACCTAGAACTATTTTCAGAACTGCAAGGGCGAGGGCAATGCTCCAAGCCCATCCCCGACCCGTCCAAAGACCCCAGCAGATTAGGAAGCCTGCAATCCCTAAAATGAGGGAAAGGGCGCCTATGCTTAATAGAAGAGCTCCAGCCATGAAAGGATGCCTTGGAAAGAATTCTGATGCGTATCCTGCAAAGGCTAGGAGGAGGATCCCAGCTAATATGGAGAGGGAAGATCCAAAAGCTTCCAAGAAAACTATGATTGTTATACCTAACGGTCTGATGGCTCCTCTGGACTCTGAGGAGGTTGTACCTTCATAAGCCTTCAAGGAGAATGGTAAAAGGATCCCTTTACAATTCATTGCCATTAAATTGGCGCCCCGTATTTTACAATAATAACGCCTCATTTAAGCCTATTCTGAGGTGTTATGGCAAGAAATGACCCATAGTAATTTCGGGCTATGGGGTAAAGCCCTTTCCCCCTCGTCCTATAGCCTTTGTCTCTCGATGATTTTTTGGATCTGGAAGCCAGAGGAGGAAAAATTATAAAATGGAAAGGATGTTGGAAGAAGGTCCTTATGAAGAAGCTTTTTAGAAAGCCTTCTGCCTTTTTCTTTGGGAAATAAGCCTTGAAGGCAGGGGAACAGATCTGTCCTGCTTGTGGCCTTAGATCTCCTTGGGAAAAGCCTCCAAGAAAATGTCCAGGCTGCGACTGGGTCTTTCCAGACGTAAGCCATCCTGAGAGCGTTACTATAGAAGGGCATACTAGGAGCCTATGGGGATCCATAAAGGGGCGATTCGTCATCATAGGTCCCGAAGTGAAGATTGGAAGGGGAAGCGTTGTTTGGAACCTCGTATACATAGGTGCAAGAGCCCAGATCGGAGAAGAGGTTAAGATTGGTTCCATGACTCATATAGACTACGAGACGGTTATAGGGGATAGGACCCTGATCGAAGGTTGTGCCTACATTCCCCCCCTAAGTCGCATCGGAAGGGACTGCTTCTTAGGCCCTAACGTTACCCTTACGAACGATCCTTATCCTCCTACGGGAAGGGATTTGGGAGCGAAAGTTTTGGAGGGGGTAACCATAGAAGATGGGGCCATTATTGGAGCGGCGGCCTGTATAAGGGCTGGCGTGACGATCCATAAAAGGGCTGTTGTAGGTATGGGTGCCGTAGTTACGAGGGATGTTCCCCAAGAAGTTGTCGTTTTGGGAAACCCAGCAAAGTTTCATTCAACTAGGGAAGCTTACGAGGCGAGAAGAAAGGAATGGATGAGGAGAATGCTTTCGAAGGAATAGTGGCGACCATCCAGATAAAGGGTCCTTTAACATCAATTAGTTAATATCAAAGGCTTTTCGATGGCATAGAATCTTTCATCCCTTAGGGGAAATTCCGGGCTTTGTAATTTCGTCCAAGTATTTATTGGCTAAGGATGCATAGAAAACAAGGAACTGAAAAGGAAAGTCCGGCTATAATAGCCCTCAAAATCCTATCGATGAACCCTTTTGGGAAGGGGATACCGGCCTTCCTTTGTGGCAACTTTGTACATAATGTCCACGTTCTCTACTGGCGTACTAGGAGCCATGCCCCCGCTACTAGAGAGGATGAACCCGCCCCCTGGGGCTGCCACCTCTAAGGCTTTCTTTGCCGCTTTGTAGACATCCTCTGGGGAACCTCTTAGGAGCAAAGATGTGGTATTAAGGTTGCCACAGAGGCAAACGCGATCCCCAATCCTCTGTTTAGCCAATCCTAGATCAACCCAACCTAAATGAAAGACTTCGGCCCCCATCTCAGGGACCACTTCGAGGACATGGGTTACGTTCCCCTCGTTATGGTACCATTTTATCGCATCCTTTGGAGCAGCCGAGAACTCCCTCTGCCAATAGGGTAGGACGGAAGGATAGAGCCTTGGAGAGAGGAAGGTGAGTCCATGATCTGCTAGGGTGAGGAGCCCCAGTTCCCCTAAAATCTCCTGGCAGATCTCTATCCACTCGATATTTACTCTGGTTATGAGGTCAAAGAGTCTATGGACCTTTTGGGGGCAACGAAGGAGGTCTGCTAAAAGTCTATCATAGCCCCTCATCTCAGAGGCGAAGTCCATGGGACCAAGGATGCTACAAGAGGCTATGGAGTCCTCACAACCCTTCAGGGCATCGGGCATTTTTTCGTATCGTCTTTCGTATAGAGGAAGGATCTTTCGATGCAATATAGCTCTTAGATCGGGTACCTCGAGTAAGTCATAATCCTCCTCGCTTTTAATTACGGGCTCCCACCAGTCCGATTCCGCGGAGGGGTTGCGACTGTCCATTTTGGCACCGAAGATGGAGGGGTCGGGCTGTCCTGGAAGTCCTCGGAATCGAATAGCGTTGATGCTTTCGGGATAGCGCTTCGCAAGGTCGATCTCAACCCCACGTTTGTAGCTAACGCCCCTCATAGGAAGGTAGCATTGAACAAAGTCGACTTCTTCCAAGTGGGCGGAGGCGACCAATCTTTCCCAAGGCGTTAAAGGATTTGGCATTTTGAACACATTCGTAAAGAAGCGTTCTTCTATTTTTCTCTCCTAAAAATAAAGCTTCATGGGGATCCAAAGGATTTGCCCCTCTAAAAGCCTGAAGCTTTTCCCTTAGGATGGATTATACCTTCTGAACTTAATGGAAAGTTCAAGATTTTACAAGGCTGGCAAAGTGTTCAATAACCCTTGTAGAGGAAAAAAGTTATACGGAGGTTTTCAAATTTTTTATTAGCTTATTTGACAAAACGCGGTGGTGGTCCAGCCTGGTCTAAGACATCGCCCTGCCACGGCGACAACGCGGGTTCAAATCCCGCCCACCGCATGCCCCATTTTGGAATTGGAGCAATTTCCAAGGAGTTCTCAGATCCAAAGGTACAGTACGGTACTGTACCAGGCGACCTCTTAAACCCTACGGAGATAGAGGCCCTCATCGGCGAGTTCCAGGTGTATCTTCGCAATGTCAAGCGGAAGAGCTACAAGACCGCACTTGACCGGGCGACCTACCTAAAACGCTTCATGCGCCATTTCATGAAACCCTTGGAGACCATAACTACTAACGAAATCGCCATATTCCTAGGCAGGTTCAACGGAAGCTCCACCCGAGACCATTATCTAAAGGCCCTAAAGCTCGCCTACAAGTGGAGGGATTTAGGTGACCGCGTTAAGGAGTTCAGCTTCGAGCCTAACGACGTGAAACCTAAGGTGATCCCTAGTGACGAGGAGGTTCGGATGTTCTTCTACGCCTTGCAGGACGATCGAGCTAAGGCCTTGTACCTCTGCTATGCGTCAAGCGGGAGGTGACAAGCCTACCTTAATACGATGGAAACCAAAGGCTCCAGCGAGGAGAGGCTTAGCATGGAAAGGAGCTCGGGCTTCGAGGATCCGCATGGAGCCCTTCTTAGGCTCATATGATACCTTATGTAGTTATGGTAGTCCCTCTAGGCTTCAAGCCATGCTAAGGCATGCATGAAGGGCTTATGGCATTTGCAAAGGAAGTACTGTAAAAATCGAAGAGGAGAGAAGTCCTTAAGCCTGCGCTTCAATTCCTCGCTAAGCCTTTCAGTAAAATAAGGTTCAGGAGCTTCTGTCATGGATGATCCTTAGACCAAGCTCTGAAGCCACTTTACTTTACGCTATACCAAGGGGTTCTATCGGCTACTATGATCCTTACGCCATAATTTTCCTTAAGCTTTCTTAGGAATAGGTATACCGTAAGGTTGCTCCTCTCCTAGTCCATCTAAGCTCTAAGGCTAAGAACCTCCTGGATCGGGGTTCTAAGGCCATCCATTCCATACCATATCCCTCTCGAAGGGTTGCATAGGACATCAAGGGATATAGAACTCCTAAAAGCTTAAGGTATAGCACCGCAAGGTGAAGAGTAAAGCTTAACTTTAAGCGCTTTATATCTTTTTTATAAGATCTTTCCATCGTTGCTATCTCCAAGATCCAAACGTGGGAGAAGTAGATTAGAACACGCCGCGCGGGATTGGTCTAGTCTGGTAGGATGCCAGCCCCCCAAGCTGGCGGTCGCGGGTTCAAATCCCGCATCCCGCACTTTTTCCGCGGGTTATTTATAGTGTTAAATGGATCTTGGGCATCTATACTTTGGGTTTGTTTGGGATAGGGCTACTTGGCTTGACAGGGTTTATAGCCGTAGCCACCCAGAGAACAGCAGAAAGGCTGCGGAGATGACTTTAAGGCCCTTGCTTTAAGGGCCTTCGATGAGGCCTTCTGTGAGCTCGATGAGTGATACGTTTTGAAAGTGAAGGCTGGTAAGGTTGATTCCTACCCCCTCCTGGATAGGTTCTCAGCCGGGCTCGATAGCAAGGAACTGAGTCCCGCTCGATAAGTGGCTACCTCAGCAGGGGCAGACAGTACTTCGCCTACAATGACATAATTTTGAATAAGTTCATCTTTAAGGTGAAGGTTGCTATGCCGAGGATTGATGACCCCGACGACAGGACTCCCACCATCGAGGAGCTGAGGAGGGTCCTCTCTTGGGGG
>JAWCLV010000024.1:0-23777 GCA_038850515.1 Bathyarchaeia archaeon | reverse complement strand
GAATGGAATCCGTAATAACAGAGGCCCACAATGCGAAGAAGGTTTATGCCTTAACCGAGCGAGCATGGAAATACATTTCATGTAAATACAACGGGGACGGAAAAATCTTTCCTGACACAAAGTTCCAGTAGCTTATGAGGATTAATCCTTCGGAGTGAGCTTCCTCAAATTTCAACATAGCGATGCGGGGGGTGGGATTTGAACCCACGAAGGCCTACGCCACGGGGTTTCCAAGCCTCTAATTCTAGGAGGCTCCTAAGCCCCGCGCCTTGGACCAGGCTTGGCTACCCCCGCCTTTACCCGCCTTTTTCATTACAAAAGGAGATAATAAATATGCTTTTAAGCGTATGAATAATTTCTTAG
Organism: Bathyarchaeia archaeon; assembly: GCA_038850515.1. Lineage (GTDB taxonomy): Archaea > Thermoproteota > CALKCG01 > B24 > JAGTQN01 > JAGTQN01. The sequence goes on along the minus strand of JAWCLV010000024.1, from coordinate 23,414 downwards.
TCAAAGCTTGCCCGGAGCCATGAGGCCATATAAACTATACACTTACGGTAGCCTCTTTCCTTAGGATCCTAGACTTCAGGTCATAGAGCGATGTTGTGCGCATAGAGAGGTCTACTATGGCTATGCTGGATGCCTATGTCATGCGAATAGGAGTTAAGTTTCTTGCCTTTGAGTTAAGCAACGCCGCTTTTTCATTACGCGTAAAGGCTTTTTAAGTCTCATTTTTTATGAGCCTTAGAGCCGATCCATCTAACATCAGATCACCCAAGGATGCTGCCACAATTTTTGCATCCTCTCCTCTTAGTCTTTAAGGATAAGAGTCCCTATCGTCCTTGCCTTCGCAACATATTAAACCTCCAAGTGCTCATAACTAAGGCATATGGCATCTAAGGATTGATATCTATCCCCATCATCGTATAAAGTTTGGAGATGAATCCGTTATTCATAAGAAAGTAGGCGGAAGAATGGATTACTCTATCAAGAATGAAAGCTCCCCATCAAGCTTTATACTCGTATTTGTCTCTCGATCTCATGATGACCAAATTAATCAGGTTTGGGATTCATCATTAAAGGTATTCCCTTTCAAAAAATTCATGTTAAGAAAAAAGCAAGTTTTCTATTTATTTTTTAATTACATTTTCAATTTTATTGCGTAATCCAAGGAAGAATTCGATTCCTCTTTGCTTTTTTGGGTTTGATAGGTTCTTCAGGACTTCGCGATACGGAAATTACCTTAATCATCTTTTATTATTTATTCTTACATTCGATCGCTTTTTATAAGAAAAAATATTTATAAATAGTAAAAAGTAGAGAATTAGAGGAAAAGCCATTAACTTTACATCTTAAGCGATCAGCCTTTTTTCTCCCCCACGAGCTTTTCCATATCCGGCTCGAAGCCTAATCCTGGCTTCCTTACGGGTGCTTTAAAGACTCCCTTCTCTGGCTTAAGCTTCTCCTTATTGAAAGCCTGTTGATCTACAGAATGCTTAACTAGGTATTCGATCATAGGACAAACCGTGATGTTCTCAGCAAAAACGAGGTGCTGGGAGGGTTCTGTCCAGCTGGCATGGGGAATGAGGGGTATGCCAAAAGCCGAAGCCAAGGCACAGACCTTCCGCATTTCCGTTATACCTCCAGCCCATGTAACATCCATCTGTAATATGTCTACCGCTTGGCGGGTAAGGAGTTCCTTGGCACCCCATCGCGTATACTCGTGTTCGCCTCCTGCAATGGGGATTTCCAAAGCCTTAGCTATTTGGGCATAACCATCGATGTCGTCAGGCATGAGGGGCTCCTCCAGCCATGCAGGCTCGTACCGCTCAAGCTTTTTAGCCATCTTAAGCGTATAGGGAAGGGTCCAGCTCATCCAGCAGTCCAGCATAAGTTCGACATCATATCCTACGGCATCCCTAACAGTCTTGACCAATTGAAGGTTTCTTTCAATGCCCTTCTCCCCATCCCCAGGACCATACCTGAAGAACCACTTCAGCGCCCTGAAACCCTCTTCTACGTATGCCTGGCTTACTTTCGTGACCTCCGGAGGGTCAAGACTGCAGCCCAAAGTGCTGGCGTAGGCTGGCATTTCCTCCTTCAAAGGACCACCAAGGAGCCTAACCACGGGTTCTCCCTTCGCCTTACCAATTAAGTCCCAGAGGGCACAATCCACAGCGCTGATGGCCATCATCGTTTCACCCTTTCTTCCATGGACCTGGGAGCGGTACATTTGATCCCATAGCATTTCAATCCTGAAGGGATCTTCGCCTATGAGGATGCTTCGGAAAGCGTTCTGGATGAAGGAAACTTGGGAACCTCCAACGGGTCCGTAGATGCCTGAAATTCCCTCATCCGTAGTGATTTCTAGAAATGTTTGCTCAAGATAGGGGGGTCTTGGAACTCTCCTTCCCTCATAGCTCCTGAACTTCGGGTAGATGTCCAAAGGCATTACGAGGCGTTCCTTCCAGAAATCTTCTCCATAGGGCCATGGACCCCTTAGCCTGAAGCTCCTAATGTCCTCAATTTTCATGGAAATCCCTCGTTGGGAATATTAATCTTATCACTTATAAAAGCGAGGAAGAAGGGAATCTCATACGATTTATGGGGCTTTAGGATGGCTTATGGTGAGATCATTAGTGATCTTAAAGACTGCCGGAGGAATTCGTAAAGCCCCTCTATATCCAATTTTTCCAAGACTGAAGCGAGAAAAAGGTAATCATTAAGTTATGGGTTTATCATGGCTATTTATTCCCTAGGGTATTCTTCAACATCGCTAACGCCAGTATCTCCTTCTAGATCTCCAGTAAAGAATTCTGAAGACTGCCACGATAAGCATGACGATTGTTAGGATGATCAGGAATTCCCCTGGAAAAAAGCTGACTCTACTGAAGACTAAGGCATAGAAGATTGCGGTCGAGACGATGAGCCCAATTGGAAGCATCAATAGAATCCCAACATAATGAGATCGATTATACTTCTTGCCTCCAGCTCCAGCTTTGAAGTACCTCGCTTCTAATTCTCTGAGCCTTTCCTCATTAAGATAGTATTTGCCATTTACTTGATTAAAGATTCCTAGTTGGCCAAGTCTCCGGTGCATAGCCTGCTCAAACCACAGGGGCAACTCTAGCTCCTGGAGAGTCATGGCCTTCTCAGGACTAGTGGCGCCCTTCTGCCGAAAATGTTCCGCTATTTCCATGATCCTTCTGTAAATTTCTCCTCTACCCCTTCCCATCCTGTTTCAACCGCTACTTGGTATTCGCCGATTCTTTATAAAAGAAATGCTGGAATTGTGTAATTTCGTCTCTACTCTCATCTCATATAAAGAGTTTCATTCGTGGAGTGAGTAACGATAATGATTCATAAGGAAGATAAGCCTTAGAAAGGCATTAGAATCCAAAGGAAACCTATGCTAGACTTCGATGTTGTTGTCTCTTTTCTTACATGTGCTAGGAATTTCCGCTTTATATATGGGATGAAACATAACAGATCTGAGAGGCAAGTATTGTCGGAGCATTAAATATCCGAATCAGGATTTAGTTCTAGGTCTAATTCCAAGAAAACCTTCGATGAAATTATTAGGTTACTTCTCGCCTTCATAATAAGAAACGGTACTAAAAAGAACTATTCGATCTAGTGAGACGTATTAAAGCCTTCTAAGGGTTCTCAATTCATCGCTTAGCCTTCCTTCGGTTAGTTTTATATCGGAAATCCTAGTTGAATTCATGGAGAAATAGGTGAAAGAGCCATGGTTATGAAAGTTGTCTTGAGGGAAGGAGACCTTTCTGATGACTACCTTCGTTTCGTTAGGAAAATCGGAGCCGATGGTATAGATATTCACTCAAGCCACAACCTTCCAGGTATAGCCGATCAGGGCTCAGTTGATCTTAACGGACTTTTGAAGATAAAGAATCGGCTACGATCTGAGGGGCTTTGCATCTTCCGGGTATCCCTACCTACGCCCTCTCGGTTCTTAAAGAATGCGCCTGGAGGTGAGGAAGAGTTACAAAAACTTTTTAGAAGTATCGAAGCCCTCGGACGGGCTTCAATTCCTATCTTAGCTACTCCGGTTCATATGCCGAAGACTTCAGGATTAAGCCCTGAGGAGCACTGGTCAAGGGCTGTGGAGCTTTGTAGGGCAATCGTACCAGTGGCGGAAGATTGGGGAGTAAAGCTAGCCCTACACCCCACGGATCCTCCGGTACCAGAAGGACCCTTCTCCCCCATGCGATGGCAAGGAATCCTTGATGCCGTACCCAGCGTGAATTTCGGCCTTCTCTACTGCGTAGGAACAAGGTATGAAGCTGGGATGGATGTCTATGAAGATATTCGATACTTTGGTAGACGTGGAAAGATCTTCCATGTACACTTCCGGAATGTCCGTGGAAGCCTACCAAGAACAGGTAGCTACGAAGAAGTCTCCTTGGACCAAGGAGAGATGGACATGTTTAAGGTCCTTAGGGCGCTCCGAGACATAGGATACGACGGTGCCCTGAACCCTGACCATCCAACTATGTACCCAGAAGATGGACCGAACTGGAAGATCGATTGGGCCTATTCGGTTGGGTATATAAAGGCTCTACTGGCCGCCCTAAACCGATAAAGGAGGATCGCCTTCGGGCAAATTTGGCTCTTCTCAATGGATTTCCCTTTGCCTTTCCCTTTTCCTTTAATTTTCGAGCCATACTCATTTTTTAGGAAGGGCTAAGGCTTACTTTGAAGGTTGCTAAAAGGGATTCCAAAAAAGCAAGGGGCGGATCGATTTGGAGGTCCTTGAAGCCATTAGGAAACGAAGGTCAGTGAGGAGTTATTTGGAAACCCCAGTGCCGGAGGAACTCCTCTACGAGGTTCTAGAGGCGGCAAGATTGGCTCCTTCCGCTGCCAACATCCAGCCGTGGCATTTCATCATCGTAAGGGAAAGGGAAACGAGGGCTAAGATCGCAAAGATTTGTAGCTTCGGTAAATTCCTTACCGAGTCGCCCATCGTCATAGTCGGTTGCGGCGATGCAAAAGCCTCTCCTAGATGGTATGCCATCGATACGAGTATAGCCCTTGAAAACCTCGTTATAGCGGCAACGGGCTTAGGCCTTGGAACCTGCTGGATTGGAAGCTTCGATGAAGAGGAGCTTTCTTCCCTTCTTGCATTACCGAAGAACCTAAGGGTCGTAGCCCTCGTATCCCTAGGCTTTCCTAGGGAGAAGATAGACCTTGGGGCTAGGCTTCTACATGCAGTCAGGCCAAGAAAGCGTCTGGAGGAGATTGTTTCCTTGGAAAAATATGGGGAAGCTATGCGATGGACCCTATCAGCAGGTTCCAAACCTTGAAGGAGCCCCTTATAGCATACGATGAATTATTAAAGTAAAGGAACGGGATTCGATTCTTGGATCTTCGTTCCTAATCCTTATCAGGCCTTTAAGCGAGGTGACGAGCTTTTTGCATATCAATCACTGGATTGAAGTCATCCTCGCGAGAATATCCTCCTTGGCCTTCTCTGCCATCTCTATAACCCTGAAAGTATCTACAGTTTTGATTCGTCGTTCCTCGACGACGATCTCGCCGTTTACAAGAACGGTCTCAACATCAGAGGCTTTGCATGCGTAAACTAAGTGGCTTACCTCGCTATAGAGGGGAGTAAGATGGGGCTTCTTCATGTCTAGGATAGCTATATCGGCCTTCTTACCCGGCTCCAAGGAGCCGATGGAGCCATCCCAATGAAGGGCTCTAGCGCCATCTATCGTAGCCATTCTAAGGACCGCCTCGGCGGGCATAACTGTCGGGTCGAGGCTAGCGCCTTTATGGAGGAGGGCGGCAAGTTTCATGGTCTCGAACATATCTGAGCTGTTATTGGAGCAACTTCCATCGGTTCCCAAGGCTACGAGAACATTGGCCTTTAGGAGCCTTGGAACGGGGCTGATTCCGGAGCCTAGCTTGAGGTTCGAAGTAGGACAATGGACGACCCTTAAGCCCCTTTTGGCGAGGATATGGATCTCCCGTGGAGACAAGTGCACGCAATGGGCTGCAGTGACCATGGAATTCAGGACGCCGAGGGCCTCGAGATAATCCACAACACCTCCCTCAAGCCTTTTACCGAAGGCTAACTCAATCTTTCTAGCCTCATCGGGAGTTTCCGCTAGGTGCGTATGCTGAAATATAGGAAGTTCAGGGCTTCCAAACCTTCTATCTAGATCTTCGCGAATCTCCATAAGCTCCAAGAGCCACTCCGGATCGACGGTGTAGGGAGCATGGGGGTCGACCGTAATCCTGATTCGACCGTCGGCTTTTCCATGCCATTCTTCCGCGAGCCTTCGAAGGGCCCTTCGATCCTCTTCTTTTCGCCAAGTGAAGCAGACATGGCCAATGGCTCCCCTTATGCCCGCCTCCGCGAAGGCCCTTGCCTCGTTGTACTCAGGCGTAAAATGATACATGGTGTTTATGGTTGTACATCCTCCAAGGAGGGATTCGATGGCCGTGAGAAGGGCGCCTACATAGATCTCGTAGCCCCTAAGATGGGCTTCAAGCGGCCATATTTTCTTCTCAAGCCATTCCTTCAAGGGAAGGTCGTCGGCATAACCCCTTAATAGGCTCATGGCTGCATGTTGGTGGGCGTTCACGAGGCCTGGAATGATGAGCTTCCCTCGAGCATCGAGACGCTCATAACCCTTATAACGCTTCGTAATTTCTTCAGTCTTCCCTAGATCGAGAATACTGTCGCCTTCGATGACGATGGCTCCATCTCTTATAATGCCCCTATTACTCATGGTCACGAGGGTTCCACCCTTGATGAGAAGATCCAAGGAAGAGCCTCCTAGGATTGGGATTAATAGAGATTAAATTAGAGAGGCTTCACCCTTCCTATAAAAGGCATGCCATCCGTACAATCCTTCGGACCTATTTAAAGGAAAAATGAAATTAGAGCGTCTCTTTAAGCGTATCTTTCATCAAGTTTAAAGCATTTGAAATCTTAGAGGAACCTTGGTGTCCTTCGTGAAACTCGATGTAGGTCCCCTTTCGTTAAAGATTGAAGATGAAGTTTTGGAGGGCTATCTCAGGCGTCTTTTCGGGGTTCCCTTGAAGGTTTTGGAAGTCAGGAAACTAGGGGAGGGCTTTCATGCAGCCGGCTTCCTCTTAAGCCTCGATATCGATGGGAAAAGGCGGAACCTTGTCCTAAGGGTTCTGAGGGGGGATACCGGCTGGGGACACGATTATCCAAGCGATAGGGCGGCCGTCCTGCTCCTTCAGCATAGGCTTTTCAACAGGGCTCCCCCTAAAACCTGCGTCCAGTCGTTAGACGTCCTCTGCCTTAAGGCCGATGGAAGCCTCCTGAGCCTCGGGAATTCTATCGAATTTTTCCAGCTTGTCGAGGAAGTGACGGAATCGCAAGGCGCACCCTATGTACAAGACCTCCATGCCATAGGGGTGCGGGGAAGCCTTACAGAAAGGGACCGCAAGCGCTGCCAGATCGCAGCTGATTACCTAGTTTCCCTCCATTCAAATCGAGGGGAAAGCCCGATTCTATATAAGAGGCATATCCGGGACCTTATTGGGCATGGGGAGATGCTCATGGGAGTCATCGATACCTATCCGGATCCATCATCGCTTCCATGGACTTCGAGGCGAGAGATCGAGGAGATCGAAGTTGCGGCTGTAAAATGGAGAAATAGAATAAAGCATTTAAGCCATAGGCTTCGTAGGATTCATGGGGACTTCCATCCCTTCGGCAACATAAGATTCCGAGAGGACGATTCCATCATAGTCCTCGATCCATCGAGGTTTGAGTATGGTGAGCCGGCGGACGATCTGGCCGCCTTGGCAATCAACTATATCTTCCTTAGCCTCTGGCACTATGGAGCCCTTACCAAACCCTTCCGGGAACTTATAGACATCTTCTTCGAAAGATATCTCCAACGGACTGGGGATGAGGAAGTCCTCAAGGTCCTTCCTCCCTTCTTCGCCTTCAGGGGCCTCGTCATCGTCCATCCGCTTTACTATCCTCAGATGGATTCGGCAAGGCGGAGGAAAGTCCTGAGTTTCGTGAGAAATGTTTTGGAGGACGATTCCTTTAACCTTGATAAGGTGGAGAATTACCTAGAGAACTTGAGGGAGCCTTGAGGAAACGCATCCTTCCTTAGGCTTACGTAGATCGAAGGGGCGTATCAAATCCTTTCCTATCTGATTCCGAAGAAATCAAGGAATCACTTGAAGCCTAGGATGGGGAGATAGATCGGATATGCCCGAAAAGGGTTGGGCCCTCTGGATTACAGGGCTTCCATCCAGCGGAAAGTCAACCTTGGCAAGGGCGGTCCATAGAAGGCTTTCCGAGCTTGGCGTTAGGGCTCAGATCCTCGAATCCGACGAGCTTAGAAGGGTTCTTACGCCAAAGGCAAGCTATTCGGAGGAGGAGCGGGACCACTTCTACGAAGTCCTTGTTTACATAGGGCATCTATTAGTGGAAAACGGCGTTAACGTCATCTTCGATGCCACGGCCAACAAAAGGCGCTACAGGGACCTAGGAAGGCGAAGGATTGGAAAATTCATGGAAGTCTATGCCAAATGCCCCTTGAGCGTATGCATAGCCAGGGATTCTAAGGGAATCTACAGGGCTGCCATAGGAGGAAAGGCTTCAACTGTGCCCGGTATCCAAGTTCCCTATGAGGAACCAGAAAATCCAGAGGTTGTCGTGGAAACGGACAAGAAAACGCCGGAGGAAGGTTCGAAGATCATCGTAGAAGCCCTCATTTCAATGGGCTTCATAGATAGAGCCAAGGGGCTTTGAGGGCTGAAAAGGAGGGCTAAGCCGTCTATGAGGGCGAAGGTCTATATCGAAACCCATGGCTGTAGCCTTAGTCTCTCAGACTCGGAAGCCATGGCCGGAATCCTCTACTCGGCCGGCTACGAGCTTTGTCGGGAGCCTTCAGAATCGGATCTGAACATCCTTGTCACATGCATCGTGAAGGGCCCTACGGAAAATAGAATGCGCTATAGGGTTAAGGCTTTATCAGCCATTGGAAAGCCCCTCATCGTTGCCGGATGTATGCCAGAAGTTGAAGAAAAGCTCCTCGAATCCTTGAGTCCTAAGGCATCACTCCTTGGACCGAACTCCATAGGAATGGTTGCCCAGGCTGCAGCCTCGGCCCTATCTGGGAAAAGGTTCGTAGCCATACGAGGAAAGCCTGAGGAAAAACTAGGGCTTCCAAGGCTAAGGAGAAACCCGGTTGTGGGGATCGTTCCCATAGCCTCTGGTTGCCTCGGAGTATGCAGCTTCTGCCAAGTCCGGTTGGCGAGGGGCCGCCTTTTCAGCTATTCCCCCGAGGCGATAGTTTCAGAGGCTGCAAGGGCTATAAAGGAAGGATGCAGGGAGCTTTGGCTCACATCCCAAGATAACGGCTGCTACGGCCTCGATATAGGAAGCTCGCTCCCGGAACTTATAAGATCCGTAGTTAGGATCGAGGGGGACTTCAAGGTTAGGGTTGGCATGGCTAACCCAACCTATGTAAAGCTATTTCTGGAGGAGCTCTTAGACGCCTATAAGAACGAGAAGATCTTTAAGTTCCTTCATATACCGATCCAATCCTTCTGTCCCCGCATTCTTCACCTCATGAGGAGAAATTATGGTCCCGACGATGCGATGGAAATTATAAACGCCTTCCGAAGGGCATTCCCTGAAGGGACCTTGGCAACGGATGTGATCGTGGGCTTTCCGACGGAGACGGAGGACGAATTCGAAGAGACCTTAGAATTCATAGCAAAGGTAAAGCCGGAGGTCGTGAATATTTCGAGGTTTTCCGCAAGACCAGGAACCGATGCAGCAAGGCTTCCGAGGCTTCCTTCAGAGGTCGTGGCAAAAAGGAGCAAGCTCCTAACAGAGCTATCTAGGAAGGTTTCCCTAGAAAGAAATGAAGGCTGGATAGGCTGGGAAGGAGCCTGCCTCATCGAAGAACCAGGTCTCAGGGCAAACCAATGGATTGGTAGAAATGTGGCTTATAGACCAATCGTTATTGACGATATTACTGGTGCGGATCTTCTGGGAAAATCGATTGTGGTCAAGGTGATCGGAGCAACGGGCCGATGCCTGATAGGAAAGAGGATAGATTAGGTTATTAGATTTGATGAAACTAAGAACTCATCTAAAAATTATTTTTCAATGAGTTCATATTATAGATTTCAATTTTAGATGAGAATTAATAAAGTATAAAATAAGAGATTCCAATACTCAGAAGTTAATGCCTTTATTAATTCGAAAAGTAAGAATATTCCCATGAAACTTTCATGACACTAGTTTAGTCTGATTTAATCCGCTTAGCTAAAGATTCGAAAAACGATTTGATAAGAAAAATGTATGGAAAAATGGATTAGAAAAGAAACTTTGGTTCCTTTATCTAATCTACCCTTTCTCCTTCCCACATGTGCATGGAATGTCTAGATCCGGATCCTCGGCGATGCCACGACCAGTAAGCTTCTCGACCGTTATGCGTTGCTCAATACTTGCTACGAGCTTCCGCACCGATACTACCGCATCTGGATTAACGGATATGCTGTCGATGCCGCTTCGAACAAGGAACTCTACGAAATCAGGATAGACGCTTGGAGCCTGACCACATATGGATACGGTCCTTCCATCCCTATGGGCGAGCTGAATGAGAAGCCTTATCGCCCTTTTAACGGCCAAATCCCTTTCATCGAAGAGGGACGCGACGGTTTCGTTATCCCTGTCGCATCCAAGAATGGTCATAGTCAAGTCGTTGCTACCGATGGAGTATCCGTCGACATACTTGTTAAACTTATCGGCAAGGATACAGTTGCTTGGGATCTCTGCCATGAGCCATACCTTGAAATCAGGTCCCCTCTGAAGCCCTTCTTCCTCGAAGATTCGATTGATTTTCTCCATCTCCTCGACTCGCCTGCAGAAGGGAACCATGACCCAGAGGTTTTTTAATCCATATACGTCCCTAACCTTCTTGACGGCCCTTACCTCTAGCCTGAAGGCTTCAACATACTTCGGATCGTAGTATCGGCTGGCACCCCTCCATCCCATGAGGGCTGAGGGCTCAAGGGGCTCGTATTTTTCGCCTCCCTTTAGGGCCCGATATTCGGAACTCTTGAAGTCGCTGAATCGCATTACGACTGGCCTTGGATAGAAGGCCGCGCAGACCTTCCTAAAGGCTTCCGCCAAGGCATCCACAACCTTCTCAGGCCTACCCTGCTCGATAAGCCATAATGGATGCTCCCCGATCTCGGAAGCCCAAACAAACTCCTGCCTAAGAAGCCCAACGCCATCGGCTGGAAGGGCTGCCGTCCTTTCGGCGATTTCAGGCTCCCCTACGTTCACGTAGATCTTGGTACCTGTGATAGGATAGCTTTCAGCCACCGTAACCGTCGGAAGGGCTGCAGGACTTACTTCGACTTCGGGCTTCTTTGCAAACTCTTCAAGGACGCCCTCGTAGACGACTCCAAGCTTTGCATCAACAGTGATCATGGATCCATTGGGTATGGCATCCGTGGCAGGCTTTCCCTTACTAGCCGTTGCTACGATGCAAGGTATTCCCAGCTCCCTAGATACGATGGCTGCATGGCAAGTCATGCCTCCCGAATTCGTAACGATGGCGGCAGCCTTTCTCATGGCTGGAACCCAGTCCGGGGCCGTCATCTCGGTTATGAGGATCTCACCCTTCTCGAACTCGTTTATCCTATCTACCGTGGGTATGATATGGGCCCTTCCAAAGGCTATTCCGGGCGAGGCTGGAAGCCCCTGGGCTAGAACCCTTCGTTCCTTTACGACTTCGAACTCAGCTTTGGGCTTTGGTGGGGCTTCCTTCAAGGACCAGACGGTCTCTGGGCGGGCTTGGAGAATGTATAGCTTTTCATTTCTTTCGTCTAGGGCCCACTCGATATCCATAGGTCTCTTGTAGTGGGCTTCAATTTTATCCGCGTAGCCACTTAACTCCCTAATCTGTTCGTCGGTAAGGACTTGGGCATCTTGAAGCTCCTCAGGAACCGGAACCTCCTCGGTCCCTCCCTCTGGCTTTCTAACGAGCTGGATCAGCTTCTTCGATATGTTCTTCCTTACAATAGTTCCATCGCCCTTACGGACGATATATTCGTCGGGTGTAATCTTACCCTGGACTACGAACTCCCCTAGACCATAGCCCGCCTCAATAAGGTTTACGGATCGATCCCCATTGCTAACATCTAGGTTGAAGGCGACACCGCTGGCCTTGCTGTATACCATGAGCTGGACGGCCGCACTCAGGGCTATAGCCATATGGTCGAAGCCCTTCTGGGTCCGATAAAAGATCGCCCTGTTCGTGAAGAGGCTAGAATAGCATTCCTTGATTTTCTCTACGACCTCCTTGGCTCCTTTAACGTTAAGGTAAGTTTCCTGCTGTCCGGCGAAGCTCGCGTCTGGAAGATCCTCAGCCGTAGCACTGCTTCGTATGGCTACGAAGGGCTCCCTTTCCTCAATCCCTGCATAATCTGGAAGCTTTGAATAATACTCAACGATCAAATCCTCGAGCTCTTTTGGCATCTTGGCGTTTAGGATGAGGCTTCTTATGCGAGCCCCAACGCTCTGAAGGGTTGCTGTATCGTTGGGATCCTTAAGCTCCGATAGGATCTCCGAGATCTTTTGATCTAATCCGTTCTCCCTTATGAAGAGCCTGTAGGCTTCGGCCGTTGTGGCAAAGCCTTGGGGAACGGGAACCCCCACACGCCTTACCATCTCTCCTAGACTAGCGGATTTACCTCCGACTAAAGGGACATCCTCCATGCCTATCTCATTGAACCATAAGACGAGGGCTTTCCGCTTCTCTACCAAGCGTTTTCCCTTCCTTCCTTAGACATCTGAACATGAAGCATTTTCAGGACTATTATTTAAGGGTTCATTTTTCCGATCCGAAGCGCCTAAAGGCTGGATGTCGATAAAGGTAGATCCTATGTATCCTTCCATCCGTGTAGGAGAAAACCTCTTCCACCCTTAGAGGATTCCATCCCCGAATCCTGTAGTCATGGGATACGACCCTAGCACCAAAAGAAAGGTTTCGCTCTAGCCTAGGCTTGAGAAGGCGAAGGCTTTCAGGAGTTAGGTAGAGGGTGAGGACTTGGGCCTTCGAAAGATCGGCCTCGAAAAGGTCTCCCCATAAAACCTTTACGGAACCTGGCTTTGCCAAGGATGCCCTTCGCCTAGCCAGCTCAACAAGGGCTCGATTCTTTTCGATTCCAAAGGCATTGCAGCCGTAGTCCCTCGCAGCCGATAAAAGAATCCTTCCATCTCCACAACCTAGGTCCATAAGAATCTCTTCCTTGGCAGGAAGGGCAAGCTCGAGCATCTTCCTTACGACTTCTGGAGGCGATGGTACGAAGGGTAGCGAAGGCCTTTTTTTCTTAAAGGCCTCGAAGGAAGCCGTAGAGCTTTGATAGCCTATGCTTCCCACGACTTTTTTTGCCTTTCGGAACCTCTATATGAATCTTATTTTTTATGAAAGATGGTAAAGCTTCTATAGATGCATCCTTGACGAAGAAGGTCTTAAGGAAAGTCTTGGAAGAAGCCCTAGGAACAGAGACCGCTAAGCAAAAATACGCTTCCTTTGATCTGATAGGCGATATAGCAGTCTTAAGGCTTCCAAGCGGGCTTGAGTACCTGAGCCCCGTCTTGGGGGAAGCCCTTCTAAAGGCTAATAGAAGAATTGCCACGGTCCTTCTTCAAAAAGGAGGCATTTCAGGAAACTTCAGACTAAGAAACCTTAAATGGATTCTTGGTGAACGAAGGACTGAGACCATCCATAAGGAGCATGGTTGTCTCTTCAAGGTAGACTTGGCGAAGGCTTACTTCTCGCCTAGGCTTCAGTATGAGCGTCTTCGGATTGCCCGCCTTATCAAACCCCTTGAAAACCTTGTAAACCTTTTCTCGGGGGTTGGATGCTTCTCCATAGTAGCCGCCAAGCATAGCCTTCTTCGATATGCTTTTTCCATAGATCTAAACCCAGATGCCGTGAAACTTATGGAGGAGAACGTGAAGTTGAACAAACTCGAGGCAAGGGTACTACCGATCCTTGGGGATGCCAAGGATGTTGTGGCCCATAGCCTTGTAGGAGTCGCAGATAGGGTTCTCATGCCCCTTCCAGAGCTTGTCTACGAATACTTGGATACGGCGATAAAAGCCCTAAAGCCTTCAGGAGGCTTCCTTCATCTCTACGACTTCGCCCATGCATCGAAGAACGAGGATCCTATAAAGAAAGTTATGGAACGGGCTTCTTCAAGGCTTCAAAGTTTAAAGGTAAAATACCGAATAATTTTTGGAAGGATAGTAAGAAATGTGGGACCTAACTGGTATCAAGTTGCCTTAGATGTCAGAACGATGCCTTCGGACGAAGGCTAGATGCATATAAGGTAAAAGGAAGTTTTACATCTCAGATGAGTCCATGGTATGAAGGAAATAACATGGGGAGGAGGCCTTCATACGAAGGATGTAGAGAAGAAGCTTAGCACTGATATCCTTTCCTTCGCTACGAAAAATCTAGAAAAATTCAGGGAAGTTGAATTCGTCCTTTCAAAATATGGCATAAAGATCCGCCCTTTATCGGTCGAGAGAGTTGAGATCCAGTCAGATTCCCTTGAAGTCATAGCCCTCTTCGGTGCCAAGGATCTCTTTCATCGCCTCAAGATTCCGATCCTCGTGGAAGACGCTGGGCTTTTTATCGAAGCCCTTGGTGGTTTTCCTGGGCCCTACTCCTCCTTTGTCTTTAAAACCTTAGGTATTCAAGGTGTTCTGAAACTCATGGAAGGCTTCGATCGCCGGGATGCCCTCTTTCGATCAGCTGTCGCCTACTGCAATGAGGTTGGCGAGGCATTCGTTTTCATAGGCGAAGTGAGGGGGATTCTTGTAAAGGAGGCTAGGGGAAAAAATTGGGGTTTCGATCCCATCTTTCAACCTCTGGAAGGGGATGGGCGAACCTTCGCCGAGATGGGGATGGAGGAAAAATGTGCCCTTTCCCATAGAGGTAGGGCTTTGAGAGCCTTTGCGGATTTTTATAGAAAATCCAAGGGCTAGGTTGAACTTACGAAAAGATTAATAATGAGGTCTTAAAATGCTATCTATCAAATTTATAAGGTTCTATGATGACAATTTTTAAGCTACAATAAAATTTTCTATCTTGAAATATCCCTTTTGAACCTTCTGCTTCCTTTGCTTCAATTTAAGGATAATTCTAGGGACTCTTAATCAGAAGATGTTGGCGAGGTCGAAAACAGCCAGCCGTTTCAAAGATATCAACAAATTTTAATTAAGGACTATTTTAGCGAATTGTGTTATATTATACTCACTTTCTAAGCCTTCTTCCAGTTTATTCTTTGGGTGAGAAAAGCTCCAAGGAGAATCTCAAAGTTGGATTCGTCTGGCCAATAGCCTTGGCTCCCAAATGTACCTGCCAAACGGTCGTAGATGGTCTTAAGGTCTATAAGAGGCTGGACTCTTTCTTTGCCTTTTTCCAGGGTGAGCTTTGTTGCAAAAGTTCCAAGAAAATGTTTTAAGGAACCTAATTCTATAAAAGCAAAAAATGTTTCGAGAGGCCTTGAGTTTCGAGGAAGGAAACAAAGGCAGCCTTTGCTTCGAATAGGTGGTGTTAAGTTTTATTGGAGATTAGGTTCCTTGGAGGAACGGAGACCGTCGGAAAATCGGGAGTCTTAGTGAGGGCTGGAGGAGCTTCCATCCTCCTCGATTATGGAGTCGCGATTAATCACATCCCCAGTTTTCCCATGCATGTAGCCCCCAAGGATGTGGATGCTGTGGTCGTGACCCATGCCCATCTCGATCACAGTGGCGCCATCCCCCTTCTCCATGTATCCAGCCACATTCCGGTCTATGGACTTCCCGTAACCTTCGAACTCCTAGAACTTCTCGTTAAGGACTTTCTGAGGCTTTCTGGCTACTATCTTCCCTATGAATACTTAGACCTGAAGACGACCTTATCCCTTTCCCGTCCAGTTTCATATGGAGAGGAAATTAAAATCAAGGATGCTACGATGCGTTTTATCTCATCGGGCCATATTCCTGGTAGTACCCAAGTCCTCATCTCCGATGGAAAGCGTAGCCTCCTGTACACGAGCGATATCAATGATACGGATACTGCTCTTTTAAAGGCAGCGGAGCCAATTTTAGATCCCATCGATGCCATCGTTATAGAGAGTACCTATGCCGAGGAAGAGCATCCCGAGCGAAGAAAGCTTGAAGCAAGCTTCATGGAGGGCGTTTACAAGATTGTTGGGAATGGAGGAACGGTCCTTGTACCAGCCTTTGGTGTTGGAAGGTCCCAAGAGATCCTCTGCATCCTTGCGAAGTATAACTTTGAGTTTCCTGTAACTGTTGATGGTATGGCTGTCAGTGCCAATGAGATCCTCATGAGGCATCCATCAATGCTTAGGGATCCAGATCTTTTCAAACGATCCTTGGGCATGGCGGACTGGGTCTCTGGATGGAAGGAGCGGAAGAGGGTTCTGAAGAAAGCGGGAGTTATCGTGGCACCTGCAGGTATGCTTAGGGGTGGGCTTGCGGTCTATTATGCTGAAAGGCTCGCGAAGGTAAAACAAAATGCCATATTCCTAGTCAGCTACCAGATTCCAGGAACGCCAGGTAGCGAACTCCTTGAACACAAGCGATTCATCATAAACGGGAAGGCGAAGAAGGTCGAAGCCTTGGTGGAAAGGTTCGATTTTTCCTCCCATATCGGAAGCTCTGGGCTAAGAAGGCTTTTGAAGGGTTTAAAGGGCGCTTCAGAGCAAATCAAGGTCTTCACAGTCCATGGGGAGAAGAAGAGTTGTCAAAGCCTAGCAAGGTGGGCATCGGAAAATGGCTTCGAGGCCTTAGCACCGAAGGTTGGAGATACATTTGAAATTTAACTTTTCTAGTGTGAAAATATCTTCCGATCGAGAGATCTTGCATTAATCTTTTTGTATTATCGCAATAAGATGGGATTTCCATCGTAGGCTCGATTAAAGGGTTTTTCAAGGAACCTTAGCATTCAAGATTATCATAGAAGAATGAATATCAGTATTAGGGATGTTTGGAAAAATAAGGAATTTGAGGGAGGGGATCATCCCATGAAGACTTGGATCTTTACGCATGGAGATTCTGATGGGCTTTGTGCTGGAGCAATAGCTTTATCCGTTCATCCCGATGCCAATATTTTCATCACCCATCCTTATGGGCTTTTGGAGGATCTAAAGGCCGTAAAGGAAGGCGATAGTCTCATACTTTGCGATGTGGCTTTAGCTGATTATAGCCTTATAGAACTCCTAAGGCTTTTCTTATCCTTGGCTGAGAAGGGAAGCTTCATCTATGTAGACCATCATCCGTATCCAGAAGGCCTCAAAAAAGATGAAATACCAGGCCTCGTTATCCATAATCTCAACGCATCATCGTCCGAACTCGCCTATTTCCACTTTCATCCATCCATAGACCAAGCAAGGACCGCCATCATTGGAGCCATAGGAGATTACCTCGAAGGGACCCCGGGAATTCAAGAACTCATGTCCAAGTTTGATAGGAGAGCTCTCTATTTCGAAGCTGGCATCCTAGTTCAAGGTATCGAGGGAATTAGAAGGGATTATGAATTTAAGAGAAGGATTGTTCAAGAGCTTGCTAGAAACCTACCTCCGAGTTCAAATAGGGAGCTTGTAAACCTCGCCCTCCATCAGGCCAAGAGGGAAAATGAAGTCTTTAAGGAGCTGGGGAAGAGTATCCTTAGAATCGGAAGGATCGCCTATACGCTTGACTTCCCCTTTTCCATTGGAAAGACAGCCTTATACGCCATGGGGTTGACAGATGCCATAATAGGTGTTGCTGGAGAGAAATGGAAAGAATGCGTGGATGCAAGCTTTAGGACGAGGAGTCCTTATGTGGACCTTAACCTTCTCCTTCGGAGAATAGCCCCAAAGTTTGGGGGAAGTGGTGGTGGACATCGGCTGGCTGCAGGGGCTAGGGTTCCGAAAGAAAGCTTCGAGGATTTTCTAAAGGAAATCGATAAGTCCTTAGAAGAGGTTCTTCCAAAGGAAGGCTCCCCATAAACAGGTCTTAAGGCTTTTTCCACAATTTCTGAAAGTAAACTTGAAAGGGCATCTTCGATTTCTAGAACTACGATCGAGCTATGTGAGATAAAAAAATCTAGCAAAGGTTCCTATGCGATTTTTATTCTAACAGAGCGTTGAAAATTTTATCAAAAGGCCAAAACTACCTGAAATGAGGATAAATGAATAAAAACGCTCTTTGCCAAACAGAATACTAATCTAGCATCGCATTCGATAACAACTATAGATAACAACTCATAAACAAGTCTTGAAAGGAAAAACCGTAATTCAGGTTTCAGTAATCTTGATGGACAAATTTTTTGTCTTCTCTTATCTCTTAAAGCCTTTGTAAATACCTTTCTCAGTCGCTTGCCTTAAGATTTGTCATTCTTACTCCGCAAACACGGCAATATAGAGATCCTTGAAGGTTTTCGGCACCACATTGGGGACATTTTTCCCTAATCGAGGGATTTTCTAGCCTTACGATGAAGGGCTGGGCTGGAGGACGCTTATACGAGTAGGCTGTCATGACTGGGATGGCGAAGTCAACGTTATCGTTCTTCGCGAACTCTTTTACTATTCTCTTCACAATCTCATGTGTTATCCTGGGCCGATCGGTTGCTAGGGTCATGTACCGAAGCCTCATCCAAATACCATAGTAATCCGGAAGATCGGATCGAATATAGGGCTCCTGCCCCGTAGCCTTTATGATGTCCGCCGTAACTTCCCTCGCGGCGTCTAGGAGGATCTTTTCGGCTGTATCCCAATCGGAGTTAAAGGTTATCCTAACAACGATTTCATCGAGAATATAGGCCGAGGTCTTATCTTCATGCTTCGTAGGACTGATAGGCGGAGGAAGGCCCCCCTCCCAGCGAGGCGTATAGTTGATGATTAGGTTTGAGAAGAGCATAGCGTTTGGAATAAGAATGTGGCGTCCGACCGGCTCTTCGCTTCCTACGGCTCCACCTACCTGATTGAGGACCGTATACATTGGTCCTACGTCCAGTACATCGCCAACAAGACCATAGGTTGGTAGAAGGACCCTGTCGCCAACCCTGAAGGGACGCTTGATGGTGACAAGAAGCCATGCTGCGAAGCCCGAAACTGGCGCCTGAAGGGACCATCCGAGGAACATACCTCCGAAGGCGCCTATAACGGCCGTTATTGCTCCGAACTCGAAGAAGAGGCTAAGGATAATGAGGATAGCTACAAAGATTACTATGAACTTCCAGAGGCCGAGGATCATCTTCACGTCCCCCTCGGTTCCCCCCGCGATTCGCAAGGCCCTTTCGATAGCCCTTGAAGAGAGCTTATAGAAGAGATAGGCTCCTATGGAGAAGAGGGATGCTCCGAAGGCTGACCAAATTTCGAGTCCCCATCTAGGAAGGATGTTCTCGGGACCCACTCGCCATATATAGCCCCATAGGAAGGCAGCAACCACTAGGATGGCGAAAAGGATGGGGATTATAAGTCTTCTCATGGGGCTCACCTAGGTCAAAAGGGTTGGGGCATCCTTTAAAGGTTTAGGATTTTTCCGCTTTTTTGAATATCAAATATCCTTCCTTTCAGGGCTTTCTAATTTAGAAACATCGATATACTAAGCCTATGAGCCTTTAACCCGAAGGATAGAGGGATTTAGGAAAATAAGCTTTCAAAAATAAAGCAAAGTTGAGTCTATATCGGCAGGGTTGAAGTTCGAAAGGCGCCATCCTTTCTTTCGAAAGAAAAAAAGAAAGAAGATATTAGAGATGTTTTGAAATTGGGCTTCTTTACGACGTTATTCAGCTGCCCTGAAGCGAGACTCTAAAGCCTTTAATGTTTCTGTAATTCCTGTGTATTCGAGCTCTTCTGGTCCTAGAATGGCAGGAGCTATAGGACCATTCCGCCGTATATATTCTGCCATCTGCAAGGCTATCCTTCTGGCATGATCGAAGGCGACATCTTCGAAGAGATCTACAGGTCCAACAAGACGCCCATTTGCGAGCTGAAAACCTAGGGCAATAACCCTGGGTGGTCCATCGAAGAAGCTACAGCGGCTATCCTTTAGACCCACCGGCATAAGGGGTCCGTTATGGGAACCCCTCATCCATCCAGCTACGATGTAGGGCGTGAAGAAAGGTGCCAAGGCTTCGCCTTAAGCCCAGGTCAAGTTTAGATACAAGCCTGTAAAGCCGGGAAGCCCCTTTGGCACCTCACAATACAGACTGGATCGTCCTTTCCTATGTACCTTCCGGCTATGAGGGAAAGCCTCGTGGTACTGGCAGAAGCCGCGATTATTCCATCCCTGTTCCTGAAAACCTTCTCTATAACATAGCGGCCTGTCGTTCCTATTAGGGCTAAAAGGTTGTAAGTCTCAGCCGGACAAGAGAGGTCTATGAACTTGTTTTCCTTTACATCAAGGACTCGAAACCTAAAACCATGATGAAGCTCTGGATCGATAATGAGCCCAGCAGTGTTCCAAGGATCGGCAAAGATTTTATAGAGCATATAGTTCCAAGCCCCAGGTTCCGGGGTTCCTCGGATTTCGAGAGAACCTTTCCGTCTTATCGGCGGCGAAGACGATAAAGGGCTCACTAGCCCTCTCTTCAATCTCCATCTCCGCAACTCCAGGACCCATTCCCCTCACATTACCTGAGAAGGTTTCGGAGAGAAGATCCTGGCCGGCGCCGTAGAGCTTCAGAGGCCTGGAGACCTTTTCCGTCACTTCTAGGAAGGTCTTCCATGCTAAACCGTGGATATCGGGATTGTTTTCGCCTTTTCTATGGGTTAGTAGAAGCTCTAAGTCATCTCCGGCGTTGAAGACATGGTAGTCGAGAATAAGGCCGTCGGATTTTGCCTTTTCGAGGAGCTTGTTTGCCATTTCGATCTGCTCTGAATGGACTGTATAATGTCCAGCTATCGAGCCAACATCTGCCTTTATGATAGAAATCGTCGTTTTTTCCCTTTTCAAATTATATCACCTCTTTAGATAGAGCCATCCCTAGACTTTTAAGGCTTTTTTATGTCAGAACCAAGGAATCGATTTGATTTGATTTGATTCTTTTGAGTCAGGCAAGAGGTAAAAAGAAAACCATAAAATCAGAGAAGAGGCTCAGACAATAAAAATCAAACCACAAAGCTATTCTGTTGAGTTTTTCTAAAGAAATCTGAGGGAAAAGGAAAGGGAGGATGGGACCTCTAGCCTATCCTTCCATTTTTACGGTTTGAAGGTTTGGATCCACTAAAATGACCTCATACCATTTATAGATTCCGTCCTCCCAAACTAGATAGCTATTCAGAACCTTCAAGTTTGGGAAACGCTTGGCTACCCTCTCTTCGGCAATAAGCTTTTTACTCTTTCCTCTCTTAATTTTCTCAACACCAAGGGCCTTTTGTCTTCTTCCAGATCTGGGACGGGTCTTTTCTCCGGAGCCCCTTCGAACCCTAACCCGAACAACCACATAGCCCTGCTTCGCCTTATATCCTAAGGCCCTTGCCCTATGAAGCTTTGTGGGCTTACTTATCCTTAAGATGCTAGGCTGCCTTCTCCATACCGGAAGCCTCGCCATCATCAAGGATTTGATATGGGAATCTTCCGGATGCCTCCAAGCTTCACCGATTTTCTTGTAGGCTGAAGTAGACATTTCACTCAGAATCCTCTTTAAGCCTTCCTTGGATGAACGGCAATCCTTCTTAAAAAGTTTTGTTTTCAAAGGGATGGAAGTATTGTAAATGAAAAGAGAATAATAATCAATAATCTCAGCTCTCGTGAAAGGCATATACTTTTTATCTTTCTTTCTAAAGACTTCATTGACTTAATTCTTCTTTTAGATATAAATTACTTTTGATTAGATTATTATTTCTAAAGAGACTAAATTTTCACAATTTTTTGGATTTGGTAGATATGGAATTTTTACCCGCTATAAGATGAGCATATTTTTTTAATGACAGCCCAATGATCTGCCTAAAAAAAGAAGTTAGTTAAATTACGCAAGTTTTTACCCATTAGAATTTGTCATAATGGACTATTTGGGATAGAGGTTTCCGAGGCCTGGGGGGAGGCGATTCAGCGGGATAGCCCAAGGGTGTAACGGCAAGAATCCTTAAGCCTTCCGGAATCCCGAGGACTTCTCGTATCGTCTCGTCCATACCCCATCGACCTATCCAGCATGTTCCTAGGCCGAAGTTCGCTGCCGCTAGGACAAGATGCTCAAAGGCTATGGCTATATCGGTTTGATTGGCGGCTTCAGTGCATCCGACGATGACTATAGGCGCCTCCTGCGCCCATCCTGGTATACCAAGTCTTGCCTTCTTTCCCGGATCCTTTACGACGATAAAGTGCCATGGCTGCCGATTTCCCCCAGAAGGAGCCAACCTTGCAGCCTCAAGGATCTGATTGAGGATCTCCTCAGGAACAGGATCCGTTTTATACCTTCTGATGCTTCGTCTTTGTCTTACGACTTCCATGAAATCCATACGATCACCAAACTCTCATATATTTCGCTTCCTATTTAACGTTAAAGGTCTCTGATGATAAAGGAAGCCTTTCGTTTCTATCTAATCGTCTATATTCTCGAAGAGTTTTTACTATCCTTTAGGAGTATCTATTAAGGGGAGCCCCTCCGATGGATCCAGAAAAACTTTTGAAAAGGAGCCTCGAAATAGGGGCATCAGCCGCAAAGATAGTAAGCTCTGACGCGATAATGGTCAGTGAATGGGTTCGACTCAAGTGCCAATATGGTTGCAATGGATATGGGAAACGCCTCACTTGCCCTCCCTACAGTCCAACTCCAAGCCAAATGAGGAATATCCTAAGGGAATATAGCTGGGGAATTCTTCTCTCCTTTGAAGGTAATAAAGCCAATATCAATGAGATTGTAGCAAAGTTAGAGGCTGAAGCCTTCTTAGCTGGCTACTATAAAGCCTTTGGTCTTGGAAGCGGCCCATGCCCTTTCTGCGAAAAATGTAATCTCGAGAATTGTTTACATCCCCAAAAGGCGAGACCCTCCATGGAAGCCTGTGGTATAGATGTTTACGCCACTGCTAGGCGAGCGGGATTTCGACTTGAAGTAATCCAAAGCAGGGATGAGCGCCCAACGTACTTCGCATTGGTCCTTATCGAGTGATTTAGGCTAATATCCGCTCCACAAAACCAAGGAAGGATAATAAAGTAGATAGTAGATGCCTATTCCTTGATAAGGGTGTTTAAGAGGCCCAAGAAGCTTTCAAGGCTATCGGAAGGTATCCGCGCGCTGGCGGCTTGATGGTGTCCCCCTCCATGGCCTCCTAGGCTCCTCGTGAGCCTCCTGAGAAGGCCGTTCAGGTCGATAGAGACGCTTCTGGTCCGTAAGCTTAAGTCCGCCATATCGTTCCTTAGATTCACAACTATACCAACCTTTGCTCCCGTTATGGCTGCTGCATAGGTCGCAGCCTTTCCACTGTAGCCAGGGAAGGGCAATTGGCTTACGATGGCTAAATCGCCCTTCACCGTCACATACTTACGAACGTACTCGTAGACCTCATATTCCTTCCTTAGTCCCTCCAAAGCCGTGAAGGAAAGGTTTGGGACCTCACTGGGTTTTTTGCCTTGGGCGAGCTCCTCTAGGATGATGAGCTTATATTCAGGATCTCGGATTTGCGTAAGGGCTTCCACGAGAATAGCGGCTTCCATATAAATTATCCTTTTATCCCACCGGCCTAGCTCAGAGATTACGAAGGGCGTGTTGTCAGCGTAGTCGGCGATGGCACCATAGAGGGCGAGGAAGACTACCTCAGGACCTAATCGATCCCTGAAAGCCTTATAAACCAGTTCCGATGCGCTTGCCTCAACGTCGTGGAGAACTGTCGCACCTAGGATTCCCTCTACTTTCAAGTTGGGAGGAAGGGGATGA
>JAWCLV010000023.1:0-25268 GCA_038850515.1 Bathyarchaeia archaeon | reverse complement strand
TGATCGAACAGTATGCCTACATCATCGAGCCCAATGGCTTCTTTCTTTCCTCCCAAATAGGCTATAGCCCTTCAGCCCAGGGATCGACGATCGTCCTCCTGTCTCAAGGGGCTAGGGTAAGCAGTTCCGGCGTTCGCCTGATAGACTATTCCTCTGGAATCATCCTTTCACCATCATCCCTTAGGATTTCGAGCCGTGATGGTAGGATCGAAGTCCAGTGCGCGACGACATACTCTAGCCGCCTAGCCATCTATTTCACTGAACCCGGCAAGGAGGCTGAAATACGCATATATACCCTTGGAAGATTCTCCGTTCAAACGGCTTCCCGCTATGAGGATAAAGCTTGGAAATTTCTGAAGCTTTACAACGAAAGTTACCCTATCCTAGCCGACATCTTTGGAGTTTCCCTCAATAAAGTAAACGTTACTCTCTTCATACCTACCATGGATCAATTCCTTTCGGGTTTGGGAGGCTTTGTTCCCTTCTCCGAAACCTCTGGACCCGGCTTTGTAAATTTGAACATGTTTTATTTCCGAAAGGTCTCAGGATTCATCGAGATCATAGCCCTCCATGAACTCATCCATCATTTCGTATGGGCAGTGGGCTTTTCGCCCAGAAAGCTATGGGTTCATGAAGGTATGGCCGAGTACTTCAGCATCGAATTGGCGAGACTCCTGGGGTTTAAGGAGGGTGCCCAAGAGCATGAGGATTCCCTCCTGGCAGTTTCGAAACGTTTGGGAAACGCCCTAGGCTTCGTCCAGGACTGGGGAACGTATCGCACATCCGGCAATACTGAGTACTATGCAGCCTCTTGGAAGATTTTTAAAACCCTTGGAGATGCATATGGTGGCCTCGAATACTATAAGCGTTTTTTCATGGAGCTAAAGTCCTTTGGGAAAGATTTGGAGGACTCCGCCATAGTAACGGCCTTAGGACTAGCAGCAGGGGATGTAGCCGCCATCTTTGAGAAGTTTCAAGGCTGGGGCTTTCAAAAGGTTGTCGATGTTACGAGCCTTCAGAAGATTCTGAAGGAGGCTAGGGAAAGGGCTTTTGGACTGAGCGTCTTCCTTCAGCCAAGCAAGGCTTTGGCCGATCTATTGCTGAGAAGGGCTGAAGCAGCCCTTAAAAGTGGGGATTATAACTTCGCCATAAAGCAAGTCGAATATGCACTTTTCTTCGTAACCTACGCCTTCCAAGTCTCCCTTCTAACCCTTCTGGGGGCTACGCTAGGCGTCGTCTGTGTCTATTGGTATTTAAGGCTTAGGAAGGCTGTGGTTAAGCCTTCCATACCTTACTATCCAATGCCCTCTGAGCCATCCTTTTGTTTTCTATGCGGTGCGAGGCTTCCCCCCGGTGCCATCTATTGTCCCGAATGTGGTCGAAGGCAGAGGTAAACATGAAGCATAGAATTCAAAGAAGATTGATGGAGGAAAGGGTAAAATAACGTCATAAATTTAACGTAAAGAAGAAAAGAAAGGAGTTTCTAAAGAATCGCTCCTTGTCTTTTGAGGAGTTTCCTAAGCTCTTCGGAATCGAGGCTTCTAGGAAGGACTCCATGTCTCATGGATAGGGCGGCCGCTGCACCTGCCGCTTGTCCAATAGCCATGCAATATGGCATAACGCGTATCGATCCATGGGCCCAAAAATCCGTGGAGATTGGGCGCCCAGCGACCAATAAGTTTTCGATCCTTTTTGGAAGTAGGCTTCTGTATGGTATGCCGTAAGATCCGCCATGCTTGGGGCCAATGCCTCCCTCAGGCGACGAAAGAGCACCCCCTCCCAAAGGGTCGTGAACATCTATTCCATAAGCGCATCTGGCTATGGCATCAGGAAAATCCCTCTCTTCAACCACATCCTCAACCGTTATCATGTAATCTCCAATTATACGCCTTGACTCGCGAACTCCGACCTGAGCACCCGTCGAAAGCAAGTACGAATTCTCGTAGCCTTGGCATCGTCTTTTTAGGAAGCTGAAAAGGGACATTGCTTGCCTTCTGCAGTCTATCTCGGCCCAAGTCAAGGCCCTAACATCAAGGCAATTGACTCCCCCTGTTGCCCTTGTGGCATTCAAGATGACTTCACCCTCCCTGAGATCAGTGAAAGTGGTTACCCAGTCCTTTCCAAGAAGGACCTCTCCAGCCTCCTTTGCCTTCGGAATCGTTTTCGCGTAAAAGGCACCCATGAAATGACATTTTGTAAATCCCTTTCCTTGGGGAATCGGCCTATCAATTTCAGCAAAATGTAGCTTTCCATCCCATCCCATGTCCTCGGGGTGCGCTTCGGCATATTCTATAAGCCTCTCAGTGTCGACCTTGCCCACGCGGAGGAAGAGGGAGGGAGGTTGGGTTAAACCATCCTGAGGTCTTCCTACTTGGTAAGGGGCGCCTGCCCGGGCAGCCACATCGGCGTCCCCAGTAGCATCCACAAAAATTCTTGCCATTAAGACTTCCTTCCCGGATTTGCCCTCTGTTACGATCCCCAAGACCTTGTTATTTTTCATGATAACATCCGTAACATAGGAATGGAGGCGTAGCTCAACATTTGCCTCTAGAAGCATTTCTAAGGCTACATACTTGAGCACTTCTGGGTCGAAGGGAGTAAAAATGGGACTGTGACCAACTGCTCCCCCTGCTTCCACAAGTCTTTCGACAACCTCGTCCGCTATACCTCCAACGACCTTCTTTCCCTTTCTGTCAAAAAAGGGCATAAAGGGACCAACACCTGCCGCTGTTGCCATACCTCCAAGAAAGCCATAGCGTTCAACCAAGACAGTCCTCGCTCCGTTTCTGGCTGATGAAAGGGCTGCTACAAATCCTGCAGGACCTCCTCCAGAAACTACGACCTCTGCTTCAGAGCTTAGAAAAAGAGGCAAAATCCTACCTCACCCCTGATCTAGTCAAATCAATTCTGATACTCCAAAAATATATCTTCCCATAAAAGGCTCCAAAATACTTTGACCTACATAACTTGTGGACTTCAAGGATGCCGAGTTTATATGCAAGGTAGCAAGGAACATAAATGAAGCAAAGGAGCTTATAGAGAGTGGCTTCGGCTACGTCTACAATGCCAATGGTTTCAAACTCTTCAGGAAGCGCAAGTAAAGTGAAGAATGGAAATGGAAAAATGCCGCTTATTTAGTTATGGCGCCGCCGATCGGATTCGAACCGATGACCAACGGGTTAACAGCATCAGCCCGGTTGGTGCTTCGCCAACTGGTCCGCTGCTCCACCAGCTGAGCTTTCGCCCAGTTTTATGGTAATGTACGGCGGCAGCTTATAGCGGCGCCGAATAGGGAAGGGCTTTAAGTGGTATTTTAAGGTTTAGGCTTGTCCATAAAGATTCTTATGCTGTATGAAATAATCGAGAATTCTGGATCCTGAAGATACAAACGCTTAATAATCTATCTTTATAAGGAATAGCCTTCAATCCGCTAGTTCAATCTTCTTAAGGCGCGTACCCTTTCTCTGAAGGGTATAACCACAAACTCTGCATCGAAGGCGGAGAACTTCCTTCTTGGAAGTTTTTGCAGACCTCTTTAGTTCTGGAAACTTTTGCCCCCCATAGCCATGGGTATCCTTCTCATGGTGTATGGCACCATGGCTAAGGGCCCTCTGCTTTCCTGCTTTGTAGAGGGAAACAGCATGCTCAGTCTTCTTATTACATTTTGGACAATAGGTATTGATAACCTTTGGGGCCTTCACATTTCCACGAAAGGTAGTAGGGCAATACGGCTTTATTTAAGGATTACTAAACCATAATTGGTTCTTACAAAAGCGATCTTTTGGGGGGAGAATAACGAAGGGATGCTATGAGGGGTTTCCCTCGAGGAGCCACGCCAAAGCCCTTCTATCCTATGCTTGTCCATTGATAAGACTCCAAGAGTGTCTCATCAAAGCCCTATATTCTTTAAATGCAAAGAGCTTTTCCACACCATCATCCTCGGAAGGACTTTTCGAGCTTCCAACGGGCGAACTAATCATGGAGATTGGCGTTGCAGAAGGTTACACATTCAATTATTTCGACGAGGTAGAGCTGGAAGAGCTCTTAAGCCTTATGAAGTTACGAGAGCTTCAAATTCTCGACCTCCTATTGGTAACATGCTATTATCGCACTAGGGAGGGGAAGAAGATTCCCCTTCGATTCGATTATCACTTCCTTCGATTCGAGTTTGAAAGCGGAATTTTAAAGCTGAGTCTATATCACGATAGGGGTCCGAGAAGAGTTCCCTTCGAAACTCTTCTTCATATTATTATCGGGGAGATAAATGAAAAACTAGAGGCAGAAAGCCTTCCAGCCCTTGATGTAAAAATTCTTCATAGCACCTAAAGATTTTCCTATGTATAAAATAAATAAGGGGTAAAAGTCTTTCATCAGGAATCTTTTTAGCGCTTAAGAAATTGAATAATTATTGAGATGAATAGTAAGAAAATTTCGGAAATCAAATGCCGAGATCCTTTAACTTCTCTAGAATTTCCCTATTAACCTCATCAGGGCTCTTTGCACCATCAATAAGGATAATCTTCCCAGGAAACTGGCGTTTATATAGATCCAAATAGCCCTCCCTTACCTTATTCAAAAAGCCCAGGTTCTCGTACATATCCGCATGTATGGAAGCCTTCTTTGTTCTTCTTACCACTTCTTCTGGCGGTATGTCTAAGACGAAGGTAAAATCTGGCTGAACGATGTTCCGCTCAAATTTTAGAATCCTATTTTCCTCGATGCCAACAGCTCTTTGATAGGCTAGATGACTTTCGGTCCATCGCTTCGAGAGGACGAGAAATTCCTTTCCCATACCAAGCCATTCTTTCACCTTTAGGTTTTGTCTTGCCCTATCTAGACTCCAGAGAATCCATGCATATTCTGGAGAAAGTTTTCCAACTATCTTAACAGAAGGTCGTTTTATAGAGCTTCTATGGCTTTTATCCATGAGGTAAGCCCCCACCAAGGCGCCGAGAATTGTTTCGTAGGAAGGGAGGCTTATTGGAAGGACCTTGAAGGATTTTTCCTCAAGATAGCTCATAATGGACTTGACGCCGGGAAGGCCTGAGGGGTTATAAGCCTGGGTTTCCTTCCCAGACTTATCGAGTCCTGCTATGACGATGAAAATTCCTAAGCGCCTTTTAGGAATCGAATCGAGAAGCCCGTCAATGGCCATAAAGGCCTCTTCAAAGATCCGATCGGGAATATCCCTTTTGGAGGCTCTGAGATCTTCGAGGGCCGAAGTATCCAGATGCCCAGAGACCACTTTTTCTATGGTCGAAAGAAGTTCCTCGAGGCTTTCTGCCAAAACCTTCAATATGGAACTCTCCTCTATAACGCCTAGACTTTTTCCATAGAAGGATAGTTCATCCTCGATAAAACTATTTTAATGTAACTTTGATATAATAAATGGATGTCAAAAGCTTTTGGAAGAAGATATTGGAGCTTTATCAAGGATCCAATCTACGGCTATATCCACATAACGGAACAGGAAAGGGATCTTATAGACACGAGGCCTATCCAGCGATTAAGGAGGATAAAGCAATTATGTGGCGTCGAATACGTTTACCCTGCAGCGAACCATACGCGCTTCGAACATAGCCTTGGAGTCATGTATTTAGCCGGAGTCCTGGCAGAAAACCTAGAGGAGCTAGCATCGGAAATGGAAAAGCTACGAATCGCGGCGCTTCTACACGATGTGGGCCACGGACCTTTTAGCCACCTTTTCGAGAATCTTCTCATGAGACGAAAGGGATTGAACCATGAGGACATGACCTTTAGAATCATAACTGAAACGGATCTTGCCGACCTTTTGAGAAGGCAGGGATACGACCCTAAGGAGATTGGAGCCATAGCCGTGGGAAGGCTTAAGGACTTGGAAAATCCTATCCTTGGTCAGATCGTCCATGGCACGATAGATGTCGATAAGCTCGACTTCATCGTAAGGGACTCATACCATACGGGGGCAGGATATGGTTTCGTAGACATATTCCGCCTCATATACACCATGGACTTCATGGACGGAAAACTAGCCGTTGATGCAACAGCCCTCTCAACCCTCGAGTCCTTCCTCCTAGCTCGCCTAGAATCCTTCAGGACGATATATTATCATCGGGCAGCCCGGGCTGCCCAAATAATGATCCTTGATGCCTTACAAAAAGCCGAAACGGCTTTGGGAATCCTTGAATTTGACGACCTTGATGGCTATTTAGCCTTAGATGACTACAGCCTTTGGGGGATGCTCGTTCGTTGCGAGGCTTCAAAGCCCATTATGAAGGCCTTGGAAGAAAGGAAACTTTTGAAAGCCGCCTACGACAGAACCTTTTTCGCAGAGGATACAGTCCTCGTAAGTCTCCTCCTGAATGAGCGAGTAAGGCAAAGGGTCGAGGCCGAGATCGCTGAGAGGGTTGGGATCCCGCCAGAGGAAGTCTTCATAGATGTTCCAAGCCTACCGTCCGTTCCTTATCACACTGTTCTGGGCTTAGAGCCCATGGAAATACCTATCTTCAAGAAGACGAAGGATGGGAACATCGTTCCCCAACGTCTCGCAGAGCTTTCGAAGATAGGGGAGGTCCTAAGATCTTTCATGAACATCGTAAGAGTTTATACGAAGGAGCCTTACAGGGAAAAAGTTGGAAAAGCATCGGAGGAAATCCTTGGAAAGCCTAGCCTTTCTCAGATCGTCTCCTATTAAGGCAGGTCTTCGATTCGCTGAAAAGCTAGCGAAAGAATAGAAAACATCCCTTGCTTTGGGCTGAATAGAAGAAAATAGGGATGAATAAGTAAAGAATAAGAAGAACCAAAAAGGTTTCTTAGCTTCCCTTCCCTTCGTTCATCATGATCCGGATGAGGTCTTCCGAAGTCAGATAAGGTCTTGCCTGAGCTAGGAATTCTTCGAGGGTTTCTTCGGGCGTTCGGTTTGACGTGTCGATTCTTATCTTTGCATGAATTGTGGAAGCTCTGAACTCCTCCTCGAACTTCTGGAGGAGTATTGGTACATCCTCCTTCCTTATTACTTGATACTCATGGGGATCTCTTTCCATGCGTCTAACGATGACTTCTGGAGATGCTGTAAGAAGGACTAAAATCGTGTCGTTAGGAAGCTCCTTCTCGAGTTCCCTA
This sequence comes from Bathyarchaeia archaeon, assembly GCA_038850515.1. Lineage (GTDB taxonomy): Archaea > Thermoproteota > CALKCG01 > B24 > JAGTQN01 > JAGTQN01. Next base: position 18,167 of record JAWCLV010000023.1, on the reverse strand, counting down.
CCGTGGCGAATTGCTAAAAATTCTGGCTTATATCCATAATAAAGGGGACCATAGATCGTATTCTCGCTATAGAAACCGACTTCAATGGCATCACGGAAATTCCGTAGGATCCTTACATGATAGACATCTTGAAAGCGCTGGAAGCGCTCCTTGAAGGCCGGGCTCAGGGTAAGCATGACTTCTCTATCTTCCTTTGAAAGAGAGGCGTCGGGTATTGTGAAGTGATCGTCTAAGTGGAACCTTATGTCATGCCTTCTTCCCCATTCTAGTAGATTCTTAGCAAGGGTGCTTTTCCCAGCGTATTCGCAGCCGATGATGATGACCCTCATATCTATACACCGATTGGGTGATTTGTGTTTACGTTCTAAATAAGTCTAATCCTTCGCTATTAGTTACGATCTTACTATGCCCCTAGGACATGAGAAAAGAAGTATGCCGAATACCCGTATTGAATTCCGTTGGGGTTTTCGCGCCTCTTTAGTCTTTTAAAATAACGCTTTCGCTATCGGCAATATCCGACAATGGAGAGAATGCGGCTTTCTGAAAGGTTATGGTGGGTTTACTACCTTAGGAAGCTTTATCATTGAAGCATCCCCTCCTTTACCCGCCATCCTTCCAAATTCTTATGGCGCCCCCTCCTTTTCAGTCTCCAAGGATGCTATCATATATCCATGAAAAGCGTCTGGATTCTCTACGGGCTTCGTATGCGCAGGAGCCTATCCTATCCTATCCTATCCTAGGCTAAGCTAAGCTAAGGCCTTCCTTCGCATTCTTTTAAGAAAATGGATAAGGATAAAGGATTTCGCGATAAGGGCGTTCTTATATCATGATACGGGCCACTGTCTTCGAAATCTCTTATCCTTTTAATCCCAAATCTTTCCTACAAAAAGACATCGATTAATACTAAAGCAATGGCTGCTGTAACTAGGATCCCCCAGAGCCCTTTGTTCCAATCAAGGATTTTCTTTCCATCCCAAACGAATCCACCAGCCGCCTTTATTGGGATAAGGTTAAGAATGGCTATGGAAAGGCTTGTGACATATCCTACTGTAGCCGATGCCACAAGGAGCTTTTCCTTGGTCATCGAGGAGATGGTCAGGAGTAGGAAACTAAGCATAAGGCTCGAAATAGGGCCTAGGGCAAAGACGATTCCAGTCCCATCCTTTTTAGGATCATACCACCAGTCGAGCCTTTTTATATAGGTCGAACCGTAGGCTGGAAAGAAGAGCCCTAGAAAACCTAGAAAAGTGCTGAAGATTAAACCTGAGCTCCAAGCCTTGAATGTTGTTTCCAGCCCAAGCCTTTTGGCTGCAAAGCTTTGTGGGAGCTCATGGATTAAAAGGCTGATGGCCGTAGCCACCAAAAAAGCTGGAAAAAGCATCAAGGAACCTTGACTTCGAAACAGCTGCGTCCACCAGACCCCGGAAACACCAAGAAGGGCAGCAAGCCAATGCCACCTCTCCTTCGTTTCGCCTAATGCCTTCTTTTCTTTTCCTATATCTTTCCTAAGGAAGAAGGCTCCGAAGGCTATGAAGTAATATTCTCCAAGCCAAAGCCTCAGGAATTCGAACCCATAGTCTCTAAGATGCTGGGGAGCCTCATAGGGATAAAAGCCTCTGTGGATGAAGAGGTTCCATGATGGGGAATTGTATCTATCAGCGGTAGCATAGATGACCTCACAGCCTCTATCCATAAGCCAAGATAGGGCTTCATCAACAAGGGAACGACCTATGCGCCTTCCCCTAAATTCTTTGTCAGAAACTAGGGCATCGATGTAGCCTATCTTTTCACCCTTTATGCTCTGTATTCGCATAGAAAGAGCTCCGACGATCTTATCCTCCCATTCTGCCACTAGGGTGCCTCCACAACTTCTCCTTGCGCTCTTTAGGGAATCCTCAAAGGATAGTTGAAAAATTAACCTATCCGTAATACATAGGCTTCTTCTGAAGAGTTCCTCGACTCCCTCCTTTTCATCGGGTTTCATCTCTCGGACAACGATTGGCACGAATCAACGCCCTCAGATCCGTCTATGCCTCGAAGAAATTCGTAGCTTATATACAAATTTATGCTTGACGCGGGGTAATGATGAAGGCAAATTCGATTCGAGGCGATGCGATTCGAATCGATTCAAATCAAAAATCCAAACCATGAGCAATTGATCCTTCCTTCTGAAAAAGTGAAGGCATGAACATCATTATAGACGTTCACAAATAAGATTGGATGGAGATGGGGCTTCAAGGGGAAGACCATTAGAGATTGAGTAATTGTTGCAAGAATAGATCGTGAAGTGGACCTACTTCTCATATTGTCTAGCGGTACATTGTTGAACCGAATCATAGACCTCCTTCCAGTCCCTTAAAAGGGAGAGAAAGAAAAGTTATGTTATGAAGGTAATTGGTCATTAAAAATAGCTCATCTCATACTTGACTAGCATAAGGCACCTTGGAAAGAAGATTTAAAAATAAAAATTGAAAAGGGGAAAAATGCTTAGATAACTTGATGTAATCTTAGGAGGCGAAATTATGAAGATCGTCGACTTAAAGGTCTTCCCCGTAAGGCAGTTTGTCTTCGTTAAAATAGTTACAGATGAGGATATCTATGGCATAGGAGAGGCCTCTTTGAGCGGAAGATCCATGGCAGTCGTTGAGGCTCTCCGGCACATCAAGCCCCTTTTAATTGGTCAGGATGCTACGAGGATAGAACATCTATGGCAGGACATCTTCAGGGGGACCTTCTGGCGTGGAGGCCCCGTCCTTCAATCAGCCTTGGCTGGCATAGACATAGCTCTCTGGGACTTACAGGGAAAATCCCTTGGAGTTCCCGTTTATCGCCTTCTTGGAGGGGCTACTAGGGAAAAGGTCCTCCTCTATCGCCATGTAGGAGGCGCGACTCCTGAAAGCCTTATAGAAAACGCTAAACGCCTTCTCTCCGAGGGCTGGAAGGTCCTTAGGATTTCCCCCATCGATGCCGTCAACGGGAACCGTTTTTCTCCCAAGGAAGCCGTAAGGAAGGGGATCGAGCACTTTAAAGCTCTGAGGGATGCTATTGGGGAAGAGCCTGAGGTAATCTTCGAAGTCCATACTAGGCTTACGCCGACCAGGGCGATAGAGCTCTGTAACGCCATCGAGGAATACCATCCTTTCTTCGTAGAGGATCCCATAAGATCTGAGAATCCCGCATCCTTTGCCCTCCTGAGGAACCATACGAATGTTCCATTGGCTACGGGTGAACAATTGACGAGTAAGTGGGCCTTTAGGGAACTCATTGAAAGGGAGCTTGTCGATTATCTTCGGGTCGACATTTGCCATTGTGGAGGTATCACGGAGGGCAAAAAGATTGCCGCCATGGGAGAGGTCCACTATCAAGAGCTTGCTTTGCACTATACGGCCAGCCCTGTAAGCACGGCAGCCATGCTTCACCTAAACCTATCCGTTCCAAACTGTGCTGTACAAGAGTATGCGCCACCATCGGATTGGATGAATGAGGTTATTCCCAACTCGCTCAAGACGGAAGGGGGCTATTTGCTCCGTCCGGAAATACCTGGACTAGGCATCGACTTGGATGAGGATAAAGCCTTAGCCTATCCCTATACTCCCTCGGAGCCGCCCCACTGGAGGAGAGAGGACGGAAGTGTCCAGGATTGGTGATAAGAAGGCTTCAGAAGATTTTTCGAATTTGCGATGATATGGAACGCCTTTAACATGTGGTCCCCCTCGATTAACAATCTTTTGGAAAAAACTTGGAAGAATTAAACTTATTTTAAAGCCCAAAAAACTATGATTAATTTACGAAAATAAAGAGGAAAAAGAATATGAAGGGCAAAACAATGCTCTGGGCCTACTTAGTCCATCTTAGCTATAATATGTGGTCCGACAGGGAAGTGCCAGAGATCCAGAATCCCCATATTGGGGCTAAACCCTACCTTCGTTTTGATACGGGCCTCTGGATGGACATTCTTCAAAAGCTCGTTGAAACTGGTATGAATGCGATCGTCTTAGATCTTGGAGATGGCGTAAAGTACGAAAGTCATCCAGAGATAGCCGTAGAAAATGCGTGGACTGTTAGCCGACTTAAGGAAGAGCTTGGAAGGATAAGGAGTATGGGTCTTGAGCCTATTCCAAAGCTTAATTTCTCTACTACCCACGATGTATGGTTGGGAAAGTATTCAAGATGCGTTTCCACGGATGTTTACTACGAGGTTTGCCAGGATCTTATCGCTGAAGTTGTGGAAATCTTTGAAGGTCCACGTCTTTTCCATCTTGGAATGGATGAGGAAACGGCTCAGCACCAGAGGTATTATCGCTATGTGGTCGTTCGCCAGTACGATTTATGGTGGAACGACCTCCTATTTTTGGTAAAGCAAGTGGAGAAAGCTGGCGCCCGCCCATGGATATGGTCAGATTATCTTTGGCACCATCCAGAGGAGTTCTTTCAGAATATGCCTAAATCCGTACTCCAGAGCAATTGGTACTATGGGGTAGATTTTAAGGAGGAGATTAAGGCCGTAAAGGCATATTCGGATCTTGAAGCCCATGGCTATGACCAGATCCCTACCGGCAGTAACTGGAGTGCTCCGGAAAATTTTCTGAAAACTGTCGAGTACTGTAAAAGCCACATAGCCCCTCAGCGTCTCCTAGGATTCCTTCAAACTTCTTGGAGGCCGACATTGGAAGAATTTAGAAGGCAACATATGGAAGCTATCGAAGTAGCTGGAAGGGCAAGGGAAGCATGGTGAGATTGAGGCTTATGGGCCGATAAGGTACACCAATAAGGTTGAATTGAATTAAGTGTAATTGGGGGATCCGAAGGCAAATTTGTCCGAGAAAATTTGAACTGAACGAAAAATCGATATAACCATTGTTAACGAATTCAAGAGGCCACTAGCGAAGAAAATCATGGAGAAGGGAGGAAGGGTATCTAGTTCATAGCTTCGGGAGATCCTTAAAGAACTGAAGAAGGAAAGGGGAGTAAGGCGTGGGGTTGCGCTTACAAGCCTCCTGAAAGATGGCTTCATAGCGAGGATTAGGGTTCCTAGAATGCACCCCTTCTACATACTAACAGATGAAGGGGTAAAAAAGGCTGGGATAGAAATTAAAAGTAACATTCATGATAAGCCCCAAAGTTCATCATGAGACCTGTTTAGCTAATCTAATGAGAATAGCCACAAGAAATCCTCTAACCTTTCCTTTTCCATCTTCCTTTACCTTCCCATTTTTTGGGTTGTCCTTAGAGGGACTTTGGCCAAATAATCGAAGGGAGATTCTATCTTAAAGACCTTGTGATCGAGGCAGCGACAGCAGGTGCCTTAGAAAAGGAAGAGGTCATCGGAACTTCAAAGGATGTTTTGATCTGAAAATATGCTACATTAAAAATCCTTCCTTAGAAATCTGAAATCTGTTAGGCAGAAGACGGGGACAGTCGCTAAAAAAGAATTCTTTGACCTCCATCGAATACCGGAAGCCGATGAGATTAGAAAGGCTCTTAGAATCCATGGACCAAGGAAGGAATCGAGCCATAGAATGGCTATCCTAGCCATGGACATCTAAGGCTTTTGCTCCTCGACCTGGCTATAGTCTCCCGAGTAACCAAGAGCCCTTTGGAGACAAGAAGGATTGCGAGGCAAGGAAGGATTCCGATCCTCTTGCCTTCCAAGGCATTGCTAAGGCCAAATCCTTTGAAGCCTTCTGAGGACGTAACCTCGGATTCCACTGCCGCTTCCATAGCAAGGCTTCTAAAGGCTAGGAGGCTCATACTCATAACGGATTTGGACGGCATTCAAGAGGCGAATCCAAAGGTCCATCTTGGGGTTAGCCTCATAGCCACCATATAGGCAACTGACTTCCTTAGGCTTTTTGGAAGGACTGGCATCAAAAGGTTCATTCCAAAGCTTCTAATCGAATCGGTTATGGAGGGCTATGTCATGAGTGGGCCATTCCCCGATAGAATTGAAGCTATCCTCAATTGAAAAGAAGCAATTTGCGCGAAGATCCTTTCCGGTTGAGGCTACAAATCATGTTTATATTCCTCCTCCAGATTTTCGTTTCATGACTCTTTTAAGACGTGAGGCTCCCTCAACGCCTTTCAGTTCCCCTGTACCGAGCAATCTTAGGCCTTCGCAAGCAAGACTTTTGATTCGATCGAATCCCTCCCTCTGCTCCACCTGCCTTTCCTGTCAGCTTGCCTGTTCCCTTTTTCATGAAGGTGAGTGTAACCTATCCCTAGCAAGGCTCCATATCTTCCACGATCCCTTGGCTGGTTCGGATAACCTAATCGAATTATGTAAGCAATGCCTAGCTCCATCATGTCTATATGCATGCCCAATTCCTGGCGCCTTTCAAGTGGATGAGGCCACCGGCGCAAGGATTATCGATGAAGAAAAATGCGTAGGCTGTGGAAGATGTGCAAAGGCATGTCCCCTAAACGAAAGGGGAACGATCATACGTCCCCATCCAAGAAAGCGGATATACATAAAATGCGACCTCTGCAGGAAGCGGGAGAAAGGCCCCTTATGCGTGGAAGTTTGTCCTTGGGGCGCCCTAACCTTGGTGGTGATGCCTTAAATGGAGAGGACCTTCGGTTGGATGGGTAGGATCCTTAGGGTCGATCTGACGGAACTAAAGACCCAGGAAGAGGATACTATGCCCTACGCCCAAGGCTTCATAGGGGGTCGAGGCATAGCCGCCAGGATAGCCTGGGAGGAGCTTAAGCCAGGCATCGATGCCTTCGATCCGGAGAACCGCCTGATCTTCATGACAGGTCCCCTAACGGGGACCCTGGCTCCAAGCTCTGGTAGGCTCACAGTTGGTTCCGTAGCACCCCAAAGGTATCCTGTACCTCGTTACTCGCGTTCTGGAATGGGAGGACGATGGCCTTCGGAGCTGAAGTATGCTGGTTATGATGGCATCATTATCCAAGGAAGGGCGGAATTCCCAGTGTATCTATGGATCTGGGATGGGCATGTGGAGATAAGGGACGCTAGCAATCTATGGGGTTTAGGAATCTATGCAACCATAAGATCCCTAATGAACATCCATGGAGATGATGTTCGGGTAGCTTGTATAGGTCCAGCGGGGGAAAGGCTTGTTAGAATCGCTGTCATCCAGAACGACTCTGAAAGCGCCGCCGGCCAGGGAGGCTTCGGAGCGGTCATGGGCTCCAAGAGATTGAAGGCTATAGTCCTACGGGGAAGTGGCGGCGTAAGGGTAGCGGATCCGGAAGTCTTCTTAAGGCTCTGTCTCTCTGCAGACCGGAGGGGGCTTCTGCCCCCGAGGGCTAGCCCTCCAAAAGCAACAGCCAGTCCCTGGGAGCGAGTTCATGCTTGTAGCCTTGCCTGTCGTGGCTATTGCGTTACCGTATTCCGTAAGAATGTTCCTGGTAAGGTTTATCCTAGTCTTAACAGTGGACAGTGCCACTGTTTCGGTTTTGGAGCCCCCTCCAAGGAAGAGGAGTTCGAAGTCCGGGTCGCCCTGAGTAACTACGGGCTGAACGGTTTCGAAGTACCCTATGGCATTGCCCGCTGGCTTTCCATGTGCCGAAAGGCTGGCCTCATCAAGGAAATCGATGGAGAGCCCGTACCTTCTTCCATAGACTCCAAGACACCCAGTCGATTCTGGCTCACTCTCATGCGTAAGATCACTTACAGGGAGGATATAGGGGATGTCCTTGCTGAAGGAACACCAAGGGCAGCCGAAAGGCTCTTCGATGGAAAAGGAAGGCCTTTTTTAAAGGAGATCTATCCCGGGGCTCCTGAGGCTCCCCTAGGTCAGGTTGGACATTGGGATGGCCATGGTTCTTGGGCAGGGGCTCCCCCCTTCCCCCACTGGCTTGTATCAGTCCTTATATGGACTTTCGATACAAGGGATCCTGGTAGCGACACTCTCCACGCCTTTACAAACCGTGTCTCGAGCTGGCCCATGGAGCGGGGTGGCATCCTAACAAAGGCTGATTTGAGAGAACTCGGAAAGCGGATATACGGTCATGAGGGGGCCCTAGATCCGGAAGTCTCGTACGAACCCCCAGTAGCGAAGGTCCTTCCTGCCTTTTGGCATACGAACCGTGCCTGCGCTGTTTCGAGCCTTGTTCTATGTGAACAGTTCTATCCTCAACTAATGAGTGAGAAAACTGATGATTATTGCGGAGACTTGGCCCTCGAAAGCAAGCTTCTTTCTGCCGCGATAGGGAAGGACATATCGATGACAGAGCTCGATAGGATAGGGGAGCGTATCTTCAACCTCGAGAGGGCTATTGAAGTCAGGTATGGTCGTACAAGGACCGAGGACGAAAGGATGATTCCTTACTATGAGGCGCCGGATGATAAGGGAATCGTCCTTGACAGAGAAAAGTACCTTCGCTTGATGGATGAATATTACAGGATTAGGGGCTGGGATCCAAAAACTGGAATACCGAGAAGGGAGAAACTCGAAGAGCTAGGTTTGAAGGATGTGGCCCAAGAACTCGAGGCGAGAGGCCTTTTAGCATAAAAAATAAGGCTTTTCCGAGGAGATATTGGGACTTATAAAAAAATACTTCTAGGGCTACTTATAGTCAATCTGCCAACATTTTACCTAATCATTGAAGGTAATTCCATCAAATCTAACAGAAATGCAAAATCTCATTAGGTAAAATGTTCCTAGATTGACTATAAATTTTCTAAGATTAATACTCAAAGAAAGGCAAATTGTTTATCCTTATTCTCTTGATAACTTTGGAGTAAATGAGCGAAAAAATATGGGCGAGAGCCTTCTTCGAAGGCTTTGGGAAGGGGATCTTTCATCTAGGAAAAAAGATGAGGCTGGAGACAAGGAGACAAAGAGACAAAAGGTGCATAAGCCTAATTTTTGCTGATGGAAGGGGATGCAGTTTTATTATTCGTAATTCTTCCTCAAATCACCCTTTCCTCTTAGCCCTTGGAAGATATGGATTTCTCATGTCCTATACCTCAAAATTCCCTACACCCATTAAATATCTGTACGTATTACGTGGTTAAGGATTTGGAGTAGGACGCGAGAATTCTCCAGAAAGTTCTTGGAGAAGGACCATAAGCCCAAGGGATCTAATCGCGATTAGAAAACAAGGGGCAATGGTTTTCCTTAGGGGTCAGCATCCAACCATTATTGAATGCTCCAATAGCGCGTTTGGAAAGAGGTTTCGACCTTCGTTATGATCTCTAATAGAGCCGCCCTCCCGGATTCTAAGGAACTCTCTGCCCTTCTAAGGGCTGGAGCGATCTCATCCGGCTCCTCAACTGTTTCCCCGTAGCCTCCTAAAGCTTCGGCTATATCCGCGTAGTTTCCTGAGAGGGCTGAGGTACTAGGTGTCTCTTTGAAGTAGGTTCCCATTCCTGAGTTGTTTAGGACAATCGTCAATATTGGAATCTTTTCCCTTACAGCCGTTTCAAAGTCCATTCCGACCATTCCAAAGGCTCCGTCTCCCATTAAATTAACAACCCTTTTCTCGGGCTTGGCAAGTTTAGCCCCCATGGCTGCTCCAAGGGAAAACCCAAGGGTGCTATGATGTCCCCAGCCGATGTATCCCCATGGGACGATGGTCTCATAGAAGGGGACAAGGTGATCCCGGGGACATCCAGCATCATGGGTTACGATGCTCTTCTCTTTATCCAGATTTTGATTTAGTTCCCATACTACCCTCAAGGGATTTATCGGTACTTCTGAGGAAGTCAGAAGGGGCATCCATTCTTCTAGCCACTCCTTTTTTATAGATCGGATTTCCTCGATGATGCTTGGGTCTTCTTTTCTTCCTCTACCTTCAGATTGCGTCTTTACTTCCTCTACGACCTGCCTTAGGACAAGTTTCGCATCCCCGATGATGGCATGGTCAACCCGATAGTCTTTGTTTAGGTCCCGCTCATCGATGACGGATTGGATGATTAGCTTCCCCTTTGGAATGGGTGCTCCGATTAGAAGACCTTCAGTTTTTGTCAGGCTAGCCCCTATGGCGAAGACCATATCTGCCTTACCAAGGAAATGGGCGGCGGGCTTTCCTCCCGTTCTGCCGCCACAGCCAACAGAGAGTGGATGATTCTCAGGGAAGGCCCCTTTGCCCTTCATTGTTGTCATAACAGGAGCCTTAAGAAGCTCTGCAAGCTCCATGAGCTCCTTCCATGCCCCTGCCCTGAGAATACCTTCCCCTGCGTAGATGAGGGGGTTCCCGGCCTTTAAAAGAGCCCTAGCAGCGACCTTTATGTCCCAAGGATCCCCTGCAGTTTTCCAGCCCCTCACGGGAACATAGGATTCAACCTTCGCATCCTCTATTTCCTCTCCAGCCACATCCTCTGGAAGCTCCAAGAAAACTGGAGAAGGCCTCCCAGTCCTTAGATAGGTGAAGGCACGCCTTATGGCTTCTGGAACCCTCTCGGCAAAGTTTATTGTCTCACACCATTTCGTGACCTTATGAAGAATGAAGGGGGCATCCAAATCTTGGATGCGACGGAGGCCTATGCTTCGCCTCGGAAGCTGACCGGCGAGAACGAGGATGGGAACAAGGTCTGCGAAGGCCTGGGAGATTCCAGAGAAGGCATTTTCCACTCCTACTCCGCTGGCAACCACTGCAACGCCTGGCTGGCCACTTACCCTTGTATAGCCATCTGCCATGTTTATAGCAACCCTTTCTTGCCTTACCAGAATAGTCCTAATGCCCGCTTCATGAGCATCGTTAATGATGGAATCTGCTCCCCCTCCAGGAAAAGTTGCGAAAAAATTCGTTCCTTCTAGCTTGAGGATCTTTGCTAAGGCTTCAGAAGCCTTCAAATGATTCTACTCCTCCGATTCTATTTTGCCTTTCCTTTTGCCTTCGAAGAGATTTAAGCTTAAGCGAAGGACGGCTTCCGTCCAAAAGCCTTCCATGCAGGGAGAAAAAGCCAGTGATACCTTCATCTACGATTTACCAAAAATAGAGTAGATACCTTTTTATGATACACATTTAATTCTGGAATGATGATACTCATGGGAATGGGGGTTGTCGGTAGTAAAGCAAAGGTTAGCGGCGTCTCCAGGTTCGTAGCGGGTTCAGCCATTTTTGGAGCTTTAACCTATGCCCTAGAAATCTCAGGTTTGAGTCACTTCCTACCCTTTCCGATATTAACATACCTTCTCTTCGACCCGGCTGAGATCTTCGTAGCACTGGCATACCTGTCCATGGGATTGAAGGCTTCGATCTTCACAACCTTCATACTCGTTCTTGGACTCTCCATAAATATAGACTATTTTAGCCTTCTAATCTTGACCCACACAGGCATACCATTCTTTGGTCCTTTTATGAAGGGTTTAGCCATAGTTTCAACCATACTAGGCTTGCACGCGTTTTTAAAATATACGAAGAAGCAAAAAATATCCCCAGTTATTTTAGCCCTTTCAGGTTTCATAAGGGCTTTGGCAATGACACCTCCCAACATACTGTTTTTGACTTATATTTTGCCAAGGCTTCCTTTCGCCAACCAAATAGTTGATTGGTATACAAGCACCATGGGATATGCTTTAGGAATATCAATCATACTGAGTTTTACGGCTTTATATAACTTCCTTCATAGTTTCTTCACTTTAGTTCCAGCATCTATAGTCTTCGATAAGATTTATCCATATTTAAAAAGAAAGACCCTTGTTTAAATACTTCATATTATAAGAATAATAATAGAATATCCATATTGATATTTTCTATTAATCAGGGAATGTCTTGACTATGGAGAAAAACCTTAGTGCCTTTCTGACACTAAGCAATTTCTTCGCGAAGAGCGTTCCTTTTGTATTGCAAGATACTATTAGAGGAAATATTCCTTTATCTCTTCGCGAAGGATTTATTCGCCCATAAGCTTTTCTCTCGTTTCTTGAATGGAATTTCTCTCTCCTCCTGCATTGTCAAACATATAAAAATCTATGAAATGGATTTTCATCTCTAGAGTTAAATACTTGTTCAAGAATTAATTAAGCTTGATCTATATGATTCGTGAAAAAGGAATGTGGTTTAAAGAGGCTCGCTTCGGAATGTTCATCCACTGGGGCCTCTACTCCATACTAGGCCGCGGGGAGTGGGTCATGTATCTAGAACAAATACCCACTAGCGAGTACGCGAAGCTGTCTGAGAAATTTAATCCGACAAAATTCCACGCAGAGGAATGGGTTTCCTATGCCAAGGAAGCTGGAATGCGTTACATGGTTTTAACAAGCAGGCACCACGATGGTTTCAGTCTCTTCAAAAGCAATGTTTCTGATTACACAGCTCCAAAAACAGCCGCTAGCATGGATCTTGTGGAAGAGTTCATAAAGGCATGCCACAAGGCAGGCATGCGAGTAGGTCTCTACTACAGCCTTCTCGATTGGAGATGGCCAGCCTATTGGAAGGGTCCTAAAAAGGATCCCGAGGGCTGGTCCAAGTTTTTAGAGTATGTCCATACACAGGTTGAAGAGATATGCAGTAACTACGGTAGACTTGATATTCTTTGGTACGATGGAGCATGGCCATATACGCCTGAAGACTGGAAATCGGCTGAGCTTAACGCAAAGGTCCGTAAACTACAACCTGAAATACTGATAAACAATCGTTCCGGCCTTCCTGAAGACTTTGATACTCCTGAACAGTATGTAAGAGCTTCACCGCCCGGGAGACTCTGGGAATCCTGCATGACCACTACAGAACACTTCTGGGGATATTGTAGGGGAGATCCTTGGAGGTCTACGAGGGAACTTATCCAAACCCTCGTGAAATGCGCGAGTGGTGAGGGAAACCTCTTACTAAATGTTGGCCCTAAGGCTGACGGAACTTTCCCATCCGGGGCTTTAAAGAGACTTAGGGATATAGGATCTTGGATGAAGATCAACGGGGAATCTGTTTATGGATCCGAAAGATGCCCCTTCAGCACATCCGTAGGAACCTTCACGGCAAAAGGAAACAAAGCTTACGTCCATGTATTTAGATGGCCTGGTAGAGAAATATGCATAGCCGGAGTAGGTAACGATGTAAAAGACGCGTATATGCTGGCTACAGGCGAGCCGGTGAAGTTCTCCAAGAAGGATGGCAGGATAATTTTCCGAGATATGCCTCCAAGGCCCCCGGATCCTTACGATACGGTTATAGCTTTGGAACTTGACGGTAAACCTCAGGCTTTAGCTTTTAGCGTATAGTTATTTAAAGCCAAAAACAGGGAAATTTTTCCTTTTAAGGGGAATATGAACTAGAAACCTTCGACCCTTTGTAGGAGAATTCTACCAACCGATTTGGAGAACCTTTAAGGTTGCAAAGCCCTTTATATGCCATAAGAAGCCTAGGCTGATAGCTTATGAGAGAATTCTTGGAATCTATAGAGGTCCAGAGGGTTTCTAAAAGGGTTTCTACCAAACTTGAAATATCCGAATATTTACGAAGGTATGCGAATCCTATCCTTTTCGATGATGTGGAAGGCTATCCTAGCTTCAGGATTGTGGGTAACCTCTGTGCTTCGAGGAGGCTTATCGCTAAAGGTTTAGGAGTCCCGGAGAATGAACTCACATCTGCCATAGCATCCGCCTTAGAAAAGCCCCGATGCTATGAGATCGTAGACAAAGAAAGGGCGCCCTTCCTAGAGAACTTCAAAAGGAACCCTGAGCTTCTGGAATGCCTACCCCTCCTTATGTACTATAGGCGCATGGAACGCTTCTACACATCCGCTACGATCGTCTTGGCTAGGGATCCAGAAACCGGAAGGCAGAACGCTTCCTTCCATAGAATGATGTACGTGGGAGGCAATAGGTTCGCCATAAGGCTTGTTCCAAGGGACCTCTACAGCTTCTATCGTAAGAATGCAGAGGCGGGGTGCGATACGCCCGTAGCCGTCGTATGCGGCTCCCATCCATCCATTTGCCTAGCTGCTGCCACATCCTATCCAAACCTTAATGAGCTCCAGCTAGCCAGGGCATTTCACGATTTCTCCTGCGTAAGCCTTGCAGGCATAGACGTTCCTACAAATTCAGAAGTCGTTATGGTGGGAAGGATATTGAAGGATGTTAGGGTGGAAGAGGGACCCTTTGTCGACCTCACTGGAACTTGGGATGCAATACGCCAAGAACCTGTCCTAGAGGTCGAGGAGCTATACATGCGTAGGGACCCTATATGGCAGGTCATCCTTCCGGGCGGGGAAGAGCATAGACTCCTCATGGGACTTCCCCAGGAGCCAAGGATTTATAGGGCTGTCCAGAACATCACGCCTGAGGTTCGGAGGGTCGTCCTTACCCCCGGAGGCTGTAACTGGCTCCATGCCATAGTCTCGATAAGGAAACGGGTTGAAGGTGAAGGAAAGAACGTAGGTTTGGCAGCCCTAGCAGCCCATCCTAGTCTAAAGCTCGTCATCGTAGTGGATGAGGATATCGATATCTATGATCCTACGAGCGTGGAATGGGCTATAGCCACTAGGCTTCAGCCCTCTAAGGGCGTGGTTATAATACCTGATACCCATGGCTCGACGATCGACCCATCTTCAGGAAAAATGGGCTTAACAGGGAAATGGATCATAGACGCTACAATGCCCATGGATCGTAAGAAGGAAGACTTCATGAAGGTCCAGGAACTAGAACCCCAAGGATCGGAAACCTGATGCTTATGTGGCTCACAAGGGAAGAAGAAAGGATTCTAGGTGGCGAGAAGGGCTTCGCTGCCCAGAAGGCCATGGAGATCCTAGTAGCCTTGGGCGATATTTTTGGAGCAGATAGGCTCATTCCTGTAGGCTCGGTCCAAGTCTCGGGCGTGAGCTACAAGACCATTGGAGACGAGGGTCTGGAATGGCTAGAATCCCTGCAGGGAGGGAAGGCCGTAGTAGAGGCTACCTTGAATCCGGCAGGAATGGATCTCGAGCGATGGGAGGAGATGGGCGTTCCCAAGGGCTTTGCCGATCGACAATTAAGGATAATAGCAGCCTTTCAAAGCATGGGAATCCAGCCCCTATGTACCTGCACGCCATACCTCCTCGGAAACCTCCCTCGATTTGGAGAGCATTTGGCATGGTCTGAATCCTCGGCCGTATGCTTCGCCAATTCCGTTCTTGGAGCTAGGACGAATAGGGAGGGCGGCCCCTCAGCCATCGCTTCAGCCTTAGTAGGCAAGACCCCACGGTTTGGATATCACCTTCCTGAGAATCGAAGGCCAGCTTTAAGTATTGATGTTCCCATCAGCCTTAAGGATGGCTTCGACTTTAGCCTCCTTGGCTATGTGATCGGCCTTGAAGCTAAAAACCGTGTCCCCTTCATAGAAAGTATGGGGCGTTATGGCTATATCATTTCTAGGGATGAGCTTAAGGCCCTTTCCGCATCCCTAGCCGCATCGGGCTCTGTTGCGCTCTTCCATATGGAAGGGGTTACCCCTGAGGCTTCCATGGCTAAAAAAAGCCTAAGGCTTTGGATAAAGGAAGTCGAAAGGCTTAGTATCGAAAGGGAGGATCTTGAAAGGGCCCGCGAGAAGCTTTCAACAGCCTCGGAGGATGAGGTGGACCTTGTAGCCTTTGGATGCCCCCACGCCTCCTTAGAGGAGCTTAGGCTTATCGCTGGGCTCCTCCGTGGCAAAAGTCTGAAAAGGAGGGTAAGACTTTGGATCTTCACATCCCTAGGCATCAGAAGGATTGCCGAAAGATGTGGATACATCCCTGCCATAGAGGCTGCAGGTGGTCGGATCTATGCCGATACATGCATGGTTGTAGCTCCTCTCGAGAAGATGGGCTTCGAAGCTATAGCTGTCAATTCTGCAAAAGCGGCTGTATATCTATCAGCTTTGAATAAGCCAAAGGTTATCCTTGCGTCTACAGAAGAATGCATATCTATGGCTACGAAAAGATAGCAAAAGGAGTAAGAAGGTTATGGTAGACAAAAGAATTGAAGGGAAGTTAAGGAAAGAGGAAAGCATAAAGCATATTGGACGATCGAAGAATAGGAGTGGATAACAATCGTCATAAGGTTGAAGTGCAGAAGGATTTCTAAGGGCATGGCGGAGGGATTGGCCCTCGTATCAAGTCAGCCCATCAGCTTCTTTGGTATGGTCGATCCAAAGACTGGCATTATTATCGATAAGTCTCACGATCTTTTCGGGCAAAGCCTTTCTGGACGGGTCCTCGTTTTTCCCTATGGAAGGGGCTCCACTGTCGGCTCGTACATTCTCTATGGGCTCGCTAAGAATAGAAGGGCTCCCGCCGCCATAATATGCCATGAAGCCGAGCCTATAGTGGCCGTTGGCGCCATCATCGCATGCATCCCCATGGTGGATAGGCCTGAACCCTTTGAATTCAAGAATATGCAACGTATAGTCGTAAATGCCGATGTTGAGGAGATCCTCGTATACTAAGGCGATAGAACGCCCCGAGAAGCTAGAAATTTGGCTTTAAAGATATTTTATTTTTTATTTTCTAATATCCAAGGGAAGTGATGCCATTGTTAGTCGCCCTGGCAGGAGGCGTTGGTGCGGCGAGGTTTCTCCAGGGGCTTGTGGCGATCTTTCCTCCGGAAAATCTCATCATCATCGGAAACACAGGGGACGATATAGAGATCTATGGCCTTTACGTCTCCCCAGACTTGGATATAATCACCTACACATTGGCGGGATTGGTAGACGAAGCGAAAGGATGGGGTATAAAGGACGATACCTTCAACTTCTTGGATATGCTCACTAGATATGGTTATGAAACCTGGTTTAAAATAGGCGACAGGGATCTGGCAACGCATCTGCATAGAACGATGCTTCTACGGAAGGGCCTAAGGCTAAGCGAAGCGACGGCCGACATATGCAAAAGCCTCGGAGTCGAGGCTAGGCTTCTACCTATGACTGACGATCCTGTAAGGACGATGATAAGGACGGAGGCCGGGACCATGCACTTCCAAGAATACCTCGTCAAAAGGGGTGCAAAGGATGACGTTTTGGCTGTGGAATTCCTCGGAGTTGAGAAAGCCAAGCCTAGCCCAGGAATTCTTGAAGCCATTCAAGAAGCGGAAGGAGTCATTTTATGTCCTAGCAATCCAATTGTGAGCATAGGTCCAATACTTTCCATCGA
Organism: Bathyarchaeia archaeon; assembly: GCA_038850515.1. Taxonomy (GTDB): domain Archaea; phylum Thermoproteota; class CALKCG01; order B24; family JAGTQN01; genus JAGTQN01. The sequence goes on along the minus strand of JAWCLV010000023.1, from coordinate 1,153 downwards.
TGGGATTAGGAGGGCTCTTCGGAGGACAAGGGCTACAGTTGTAGGAATAAGTCCCATCATTATGGGTGCTCCTGTGAAGGGTCCTGCAGATAAACTAATGAGGGGCTTAGGCATCGAAATTTCAGCCTATGGAGCGGCTTCTCTATACGCGGATATTCTCGATATTTTTATCATCGATTTTAGAGATTCCATGCTTGCAAAAAGGATAGAAAGTGAGCTTGGCGTAAAGGTGATGGCTACTGACACCCTCATGACGAGTCTCGAAGTCAAAAAAAGGCTGGCAGAGGCGGCCCTTCACTCCATAAGGGGGTAAGTCCACGTCTTACGCAGTAGTTCCATTGAAAGCTCTTAGCCTTGCCAAGACCAGATTGAGCCCTTATCTTCATTCCGAGGATAGGGAGGGCCTCGTCCTTTCGATGCTTTCGGACGTTCTCGATGCCATCGGGAAATCTGGAGTCGTTGATGATTGCCTCGTCATAAGTCCGGATGATAGGGTTTTGAAGGTTGCTTACGCTAAGGGTTTCAGAGGCTTGATGGAAAAGCCTTCAGGAAATCTAAACGAGACCCTAAAGTATGCTACGGATTGGTGCAAAAGCCACGGTGCCAGGGTCCTCCTCATCCTTCCTGGAGACCTTCCCCTTATCAAAGGAGAAGATGTGAAAAGGCTCTTTTCCTACATGGAGGGAGAAAGGGGTGTGGTATTGGCGCCTTGTAGGCGAAGAGATGGTACAAATGCCCTCCTACGATATCCTCCAGACATAATGCCAACTTTTTTTGGAAAAGAAAGTTTTGAGGCTCATCTTCTCAAGGCAAGGTCTCTAGGCATTCCCATTTCCATAGCCCTCTCGGAAGGCTTATCCTTCGATGTCGACACGATCGATGACATCCGAGACCTTCTAGCTATTAAGAACGAGTGCCAACCCAGTACGAGGAGCTTTTTGGAAAAGATCTTCGGCTCCACTTCCCAAGCCTCTTAATACCTATCGCGATTCGCTTTTCCTTCATCTTTACCATCGTTTTTCCCTCGGATTTGGATTTGTAGGATCTTAGCCCCCTTAATCCTTAGGGTTTCCTTCCTTTCAACAAAAGAAATGGATAAAAACCAAAAATGAATCGGGAATTCTTGAAAAAAGAACAAAATATACTCGAATAA
>JAWCLV010000022.1:0-26767 GCA_038850515.1 Bathyarchaeia archaeon | reverse complement strand
GAATTTATGATCTCCTTCCCAAGCTTCTTCTCTAGATCCATAGGAACAAGTGGTCTATGAGCCGCTATTGCCATTACTATCTTTATATGGTTATCCCCAATTCCCCCATTCCCAAGCTCCTTTATTATGTAAGGGAGAATCCTATGAGCAGGGGTTGGACGGGTAAGATCATCGACAAGAATAACGGCACTTTTTCTACCCTTAGCAAGCTTAGTTAAGGACTTAGAGCCTATAGGATTGCATAGGACCTGCGATATCTCTATGTCCCCTACGTCTGGTACCTTCCTTAACTGGTGAAGGGAGAACTTCCAGGCTTCCGGAAAATCGAGTTCGATCTTCCTATCTCCATACCATGCTCCAAAGGGCAAGGAAACCTTTACCAAATTTTTTCCCTCCTGCCAATTACCGTAAAAGGAGATAAGCTTGTCACCACATCCCTTTCGTTCATCCTATGCTTTGCAGGATGTAGCGCTCCTCGAGAGCTTAAATTTTTATGCGATTGCGGAATAATTAATAAAGGCTGAAAGCCTATGCTGAGCGTTTTGGAAGAATTAGTGGACATCGAATTAATTAATGTTAACGAATACGTAGAGCTCTCTCCTGAAGGCAGAAAAATCTTTGAGGAAGCCCTTCTTGAAGCCAAGCGTAGAAAATATATCACGTATATCATCTAAAAAGGCACCATAGTCGATCCTTAAGCGATACATTTTGCAAAGGATTTATGAATAAGATAGAGTTTTTCGCATCAGATTAAGGATAAGCGCTTATCCAAACTGTGAGGGATGAGAGAGATATTATTGATGAAGAATCTTTGAAACATCCTTTAGGTTGAGCCCCTAAATTTATTGGCTCCACAGCTATATAATATTAACACATAAGAGAAAGCATTAATAATGAGAGAAAACGGCGGCTATAGATGGGCGAGATTAAGATCGGATGTTCAGGTTGGAGCTATGATGATTGGATTGGGCCTCTCTATAAATCTAAGGAGCGAAGGCTCTTCCAATATTCACAAGTCTTTGATGTTGTTGAAGTGAATTCAACCTTCTACGAATATCCATCAAAGGGAACAGTATTAGGTTGGCTCAGGAACAGCAAGAGGGACCTTACCTTTACGGCAAAACTTCCAAAGGTCATCACCCATGAGAAGCTCTTTAGTCTCCATAATGTCGAGGAAAATCTGAAGGCCTTCCTTGACCTCATAAGGCCTATCCAGATCGAGGGACGCCTAGGATGCCTTCTCGCCCAGTTCCCTCCAAAGTTCAGCTTCGACCTTGAAAGGCTTGAATCCTTCTTAAAAATCCTTCCAAGGGACTTTAGGTTTGCTGTTGAGTTCAGGGATGCCTCTTGGCTTCGTCCTGAAACCTTTGAGCTTCTCGAAAATTACAACATCGCCTATACAATTGTCGATGAACCCCTCCTTCCCCCAGAAGTCCATGTGACGACGGACATTGCCTACATTCGCTGGCATGGTAGAGGTCAAAGGCCATGGTATTTTTATCGCTATGAGGAAAAGGAGCTGGAGCCTTGGGCATCTAAGGTTAAGGATATTTCGAAAAGGGTCAAAGTCCTTTATGGGCTTTTCAACAATCACTTCAAGGGCTATGCTGTAGAAAATTCCTTGCAGCTTCTCCATATGCTCGGAAAAGCAAATGATGCCCAAACAAGGGCAAAAAGAGAAGTCGAGGTTTATCGTCAGAGGGAAGGCGAGACTGTTACCATCGAAGTTGAGGATATGAGGCCTTCGACTAAAGTAGTTGCAAAAAATGGAACAAGAACGCTTACGGATTATCTATCTCTATCCCAAAGCCAACCTCAATCTCATTTTCATTCTTTCACTCCCTTCCCTCCCCTAGCTCATCCTTCAACGGGTGAGAAGGCCTCTGTCAAGAATCTTCTAAGGGCCTTTATGGAGCCATACCTAATCGATCGTTGTCATGAGATAAGCGATGAAGAGATTATCTTCAAAAGGATCGATTCGAAAGGATTCGAAGCCACAATCAGGCAATACCGCATCGTTGTAGATACTTCCAAAAGAACGATTTTTCATGACTGTCCTGATTGGTCTAGGAGAATTTTGAACAAGAATTTTTGTAAGCATCTAGGAAGGATCTTCCTTTCCATGGAGGCCAAGAAGGCTTCAGAAATCTTGAAGCAAATATCGAAGGAAAGGGATATTTGGTCCTTCTTGAGTTCGTCCAGAAGCTTATGAAACGATAAAAATCAAAGTTTAATACTATTGACAATCTACAACTAATGGGGGGTTGGAATGATCGATTTGAAGAATTATAAAATCGTGGACCTTTCGGCCGAGCTTCGTCCTGGGCTTCTTAAGGTGAATGGTGAGTACATCCATGCTGGCCAGCCTAGAAGACTTGAAATAAGGCAATTTATCTATGCGCCAGATAGGATGCTTATGCACTGGGTCGAAACGGAGACCCACATAGGAACCCATGTTGAAGGGCCCTCCCATCATCCCAAAGGGACTCGATGCCTAGCAGACCTTCCCTTAGAAAAATTCATGGGTGAAGCCCTTGTCCTCGATTTTTCGTATCTTAAGCCTCAAGGGGGCCTAGGGCAACCTATAGAGGCTAATGCTTTAGAGAAGGTTAAGGAAGGCGACATCGTCCTCATGCGAAGTCCGTACAGCGGTAGGGAGATGCCCTTCATTTCACCCGAGGCTGCCAAGACTTTGGTTAAGAAGCGAATAAAGATGCTTGGCATCCAAGGTATAGGAGTTGAAGCTGAAGGATCCACGGACACCCATGACAGCCTTCTCCTGAATGACATTCCAATTATCGAGGGTCTTGTAAATCTCGACAAGCTAAGCCATGAGAGGATCTTTTTCATAGGTCTTCCATTGAAGATCAAGGACATAGATTCCAGCTGGATTAGGGCAATCGCTTTGGAACCCCTTTAAAAGTTAAATTAAAGCCTTCGGAAAGGGATCCGTTTATCCTAGCATAGATCCTTGACCATATATGCGCCTTCCAACCTGTATCCCTGCCTTCTATAATATTCCCTAACTCCCAAGGCACTCAAGACGGCGATTCTTCGACATCCCAATTCATTTGACGCTATGGCTTCTGCCTCCTTTAGAAGCCGTTTTCCATAACCCTTATGTTGCCAACCATCTTCAGACTTATGCCCTACTGGAACCATGGGTCCGCAGACATGGAGCTCCCTTACCACCGCCGCATTGGACAGTTCTCGTCTCCAGACCTTTTCTGAGGGTTTTCTTAGCCTTAGATATGCTACGAGGATGTCCTTCGCTGGTTCCTCGAAAGAAAGGAAGAATTCAAGGCCATCTGAAGCCTCATATTCTTGCCTCAAGAGCCTTAGATCCTCTTCCCTCAAGCTAATAGAATCCTTGAGTCCTAATAATCCAACCTCGCGGCATCTTATACAACGGCACCTCAATCCCTGCTTAAACATCCGTTTTTCTACGAGCTCCCTAAGGTTCCCTTTTATGCAGCCAGCCTTTATAAGGGGCCTCGGGATATCCCTTTGGACCCTTTGAATCCTCACATAGGGTGGAACGAGGCTAAAAGCCTTCGAAAGAAGGTCTAAGAGGGTCTCAAAATCGTAGGGCTTATAGCTACCCTTAAGCCATAAATCGTAGAGTTTCGTGTCGGCCAAGATAAGGCATGGATAGACCTTTATGGCATCGGGCCTGAAGGCCGGGTCTTCAAAGACCTTAATGAACATCTCAAAATCCCTTTCTGGGTTTGAGCCTGGAAGGTTGGGCATAAGATGGTAGCATAGGCTTAAGCCTGCATCCCTAGCCGTTCTAGTGGCTTGGATCACCTCTTTGACCTTATGCCCCCGTCCCACGAACTCATATATATCGTCGTAAATCGTTTGGACCCCAAGCTCAACTCTCGTCACGCCTAGGTAGAGGAGCCTATCCACATGGCGGCGCCGGCACCAATCAGGCCTTGTTTCGATGGTAATGCCGCTATTCTTGATGGAAGCTTTTGAAGCCTTCATCTTGGCCTCTTTTAGGCTTCTCGAGTCTTCACCAGAAAGGGCATCGAGGCATCGCTTGATGAACCATCTTTGGTACCAAGGAGGCATTGCCGTAAAGGTTCCGCCCAATATGATGAGCTCGACCTTATCGACCCTATGCCCTATGGCTGCCAACTGCTTCAGTCGACTCTTCACTTGACGGTAGGGACTGAATCGATTCTGAACACCCCTCATGGAAGCCGGCTCATGCCCCGTATAACTCTGGGGGACTCCTTTTTTCGGCCCTCCGGGACAGTAGATACATGGTTCCGAAAGAGGACAGGGGAAAGGCTTCGTCATAACGGCTACTACGCAGATGCCGCTTGAAGTGCGAACTCTTCGGCGAACGAGTAGGCGCAGGAGCCCTTCTTGACTTGGGCTTAAGAACTTTATGAGCTCAGCGTTTCCAGGGATCTTATCGGAACCGAGTTCCCGACAGACCTCTAGCCTTATCCTCTCTAGTTCCTTCCTTGTGGGGTTAGGCAGGGAGTTCAGTCTTTTTAGGATTTGAAGGCATACTTCTTCGAGATGGGACATTTCAGGGTCATTTCCACAACCAAAGGTTTTTTATTTATTTTAAGTTAAACCTTTAGAAGCTTCTCGAAGCCATAAGGATTTTAAGTTCGAATTCGCCTCTAAGATCTGAAGGGATGATTAATAAAGTCATCAAGGTCGAAAAATGGATAGGGCGATCGAGAATTCTTGTGGAAACGGACTCCCATGATGCCTTAGAGGCAGCTTTCAATTCGGCCATCCTAAACCAACTTAGATTAGAAAATTATATCGAGAAGCATCAGGTATTCCGATGGGCTCTAGAGCCAATAGAGGTTGGCATAGATGCGCCGGAAGTTGTGAAAAGAATGGCAGCGGCGGCCCTAAGGGCTGGAGTTGGTCCCATGGCGGCTGTTGCGGGTGCCATAGCAGATCTTGCCCTCGAAGCAATGGCTCCATATAGGACTTCTATAGCTGTTGTTGAAAACGGTGGGGAGATATCCGTTCTGGCGAGGCAACCCGTAACCGTAGGCATATTGGCGCCCCCTCCAATTTCTCGAAGGTTAGGCTTCCTTCTCCAGCCATGGCAAACACCCTTAGGTATCGGAACAAGCTCAGCAAGCCTTGGTGGAGGCTTTACCTTTGGAGAGGCAGACCTAGTTACAATATTTGCTGAGGATGCAACCCTAGCAGATGCAGTCGCCACAGCTTTATGCAATGAGGTTAGAGGTCGATTCTCAGATGAATTCCTTCAAAGTATCCTTTCTTTTGCCCTTTCTAAAAAAGGGGTTAGAGGGGCTTTTATCATATGGAATGGGCAAATAGGGATGGCAGGAAGCCTTCCTCGCTTAGTAAAGCTTCAGGAAACTTAGGAAGCGCGTTCCAAACAAGCCAATTTTTATGGAATCTTCATCGTAGAAGCTCTATGGCTGCTACAGGACAAGCCTTCACGCATGCTCCACAGCCAACGCATTTCTCTTCCTCAAATCTTACGGTCCAATCTGGTCTGAAGCTTATAGCCTTTACTGGGCAGGGGGAGATGCAAGCTCCGCAGTTCATACAACGCCCCTCATCGACCCTAAGCCTCCTCGTAAGTCTCTCGACTTTGAGCCCTCTTCCAATAAGATAAAAGATGAGCTCCTCGACCGTTTCTTCCGAAGCCTCAACTGAAACAATGAGCTCTCCTTTCGTAGCGTTCACATTTGCCTCTAGGATGTTTATTGGAAGTTTAAAGCGTAGGATGGCTTCAGCTAATATAGGCTTTTCCACCTCAGCACGGGAATATATCAGCTTTAGTCTCACTAGAATCGCCTCCCAATGAGCTTCCTGGAAACATCATCCGTTGTGAGGATTCCAATCACCCGCTTCTCTTGGTCTATCACAGGAACGCCGGATATATTATGGTTTGCCATACGATGGACGACTACATCCACAGGCTCCTCTGGACTAGCCGTAATGACGGTCCTTGTCATAACATCTGCCAATGCCCGCTTGTTTAAGGCTAATGCCCTAGCGATGTCCCAAGATGTTACTATGCCCACAAGGATGCCCCTTGAATCGACGATAGGGAGATGATCGATTCCTTTATTTACGAGTTTCGTAGCCACGGCCTCCATAGTCTCCTCAGGCTGAGCCGTTACAACTTCTCGGGTCATTATGTCTCTAACCCTAGGCTCATAGCCCCTCATCCTCATGGGCTTAAACTCCCTGTATTCGGGCAGAAGCTCAACAGGCCGCGATAAGAAGAAAGATCCATCCTCAATCCAACGCTTCAAGGTTGTAGCAATCTCCTTGGCCATCTGATAGCTCGAAAGGGAGCTGGAAGGAACTTCACGATCGTTGATCGTAACCCTGCCCGAACGAAGTTCCGCATAAGAGACCTTCCTAAGGACTGGTCTCGTCCTGCTGGGGACTCCGTAGTCTATAAGCTCCGTGTAAATTTCCTCATCCCTTTTGGAGGCCGTTTTGGCTACATTCATGTTTATTATAGGTATGGGGATTCCGATACCTACATACAGAGTCGTACCGTATCGATAGAAGGATGCACCCCTTAGATATCTTGCCTTCATCTTTTTAAGGTCTCCCCTTACCATGATCGTTCCAAAATGATTCTGGGGGTTGTGCTGGGTACCTTCACCGATGACATAGGCAATTCCTCCTCCTAAGAAGATACGGGTTCCTATGCCTATGGTCTCAAATCCTGCATCTTTTTGGAGGGGACTTAACTGTCCAGAGCCGCTAAAGGTTACATTTCCGAAATTTGGAAGTAGTGTGCCCATGTATGTATATAGGGTCCTATCGGTGCTATTGGTTGCTGCACTGTAGCGCTGGTAGGCATTCCTCGGATTTAGAAGAATCGCCTGATTCAGGTCATCGATGGTGATAGTAGTCTCTAGGTATTTTCTCGGATAGCAGTCTGTCCCATAGGCATCTGCCTTCACTTCGATTTCCTTTCCACTCACAAGATCCTCGATGACATGTCCCCCTCCATAATCGAAGCCCTTGGTTTCACTCATGGCTGTAGCTCCGATGTAGACATCAACAGCTGCCAAACCTCTGTAGGCCGGTACATCATTAAGCCAACAATGCCACATCTTTATGGGAGGATCGGAATGCCCGAAGTTCAGAAAGGCTCCACTGCTACACATGGCGCCAAAGGTTCCCGTAGTTACAACATCGACTTCTTTCGCCGCCTTTTCAATGCCCGAAGCTTCAACGACTTTGATGAATTCCTCTGCCGTTAAGACGGCTACCTCGCCCTTGGCGATTCGTTGGTTAATCTCCTCATAGGTCCTAAGGCTTTCTTGGCCCCTTTGAACCTCTACCATTTTCACCTCGAAGTGCTGATTATATTCAGCTATTTAATACTTTCTTAAAAAATATTACTTAAAGTAATTTTTTGGATCAAGGATCATTAAAGACTTAGAAATCATTAATTTGTATTTGAGATCATCACGGACACAAAGAAGCCTATGAAGGGCTCGAAAAACCTTTTTTTCATTCAGTAGCGAAGAAAGCCCCTTAGCTCTTGTCAAGGATGTCTTTCTTTGGTATCAAATCTCTCAAGTATTTAGCACCCATAAGTACCCCTTTCTTACCTGGAAATAGAGGATCTTCGTTCTCAAGGATTATTCCCCCCATGTAACCAACATCCATAAGGGCTGAAATTACCTTGGGCCAGTTTAGGTCACCATAGCCAGGAATTCGGTAGCGCCACCATAGGTTTCCGTAGATCCCTTGAGCCTGTAGCATTTCAGGTATGATTTCACAATCTTTTCCATCGACAGCGTAGATGCGATCTCCATATTTCCTTATTATGGCTTCGACGGGACTAATCATGAGGCATATGAAATGGCTCGGATCGATACGCAGTCCAAGGGCCCTAGATGGAACAGCCTTGAACATTCGGTCCCATACATATGGTCCTTGGGCTATGTTTCCAGCCATCGCCCTAAAATTGTTCTCGAAGGCGATCTTTACACCTTGGCTTTCCGCATAGTCAGCCATGGGTGCCATTACTTCGGCGTACATTTTTATCGCTTCCTCGACTCTACTCCGCCTCACCCCCCCTTCGTAACGGCTTCCGAAAAGCCCGGGGAGCCCGTAGATATATATGCCCGCAGGAGATCCTACATCCGTAGCCACGATTTGAACATCTAAAATGCGACAAAGATCAACTGTTTCCTTAAGGACGACATTCCAGCGTTTCCTAGTCTCTGGATCTGGATCAAGATGATTCCCTCCACTTGTTATGTTCTCGATCAGGAATCCCCGTTCTCGGACGAGAGCCTTGATCTCTCCGGTCCCTATCTCCTCAAGAGACTGAAGTTTAGATGAATTGAAATTTGGAGCCGACTTGGAATCATAACTCAACCGAACGCAATCGAAGCCATTCTCGGAGGCAAAGGAAAGCTCTTCCCTAAAGCCTTCTGCTGTATAGAGCTTTCCATCGGCCCCTATGACGGGAACTTCAACCCAGTAGCCGATCCTCATAGAACCTCACCTCAAAACTATCCATAATAATATTATTCTCCTCTGTTGAAAAGCTCAGCTTATAAGTTGAGAAAAATATATAGAATATCGGCGAAGTCTAACTTAATCTTACTATAAAAGCGAATGTAGACCGAAAGCCAAGCCCCCTTCTTTCTTTCAAGTCCTATTATTGTACGGTTTATTTTATTTTTTTGGCTCAGCTTATCGATACCTATTACGGTGGTGTGAACTTAAGCCTTCAAGGCCAATGAGTTATTATAGAAAAGTAATACCTAAATTCACGCCACACCGATACCCCCATCAGACTTATATTGCGCCTCAGCTTTTCGTATGAACTATCGAAGGTAGAAGGAAGGATTATCATGGAAAGGTCTTCCAAGGATTCGGAACAAAGCCCTAGGCCTTCGCTACCTAATTCGTCCTCTGTGGACTATGGAAAGCCAACTGGAGAGGTTGGAGGAAGCTTTCGTTGGCTTATCGTCGCCTCAGCCGTCATAATCCAACTATGCCTTGGTGCAGTCTACGCCTTTAGCATCCTTGTCCCTCCATTGGAGGCTGAATTCGGCTGGAAAAGAATTGAGACTTCCCCGGCCTTTACCATAGCCCTTCTCGTATTTTCTCTTTCTATGATACCTGCTGGAAGGTTCCAAGACCGAAAAGGACCGAGGCTTGTTGCCACAATAGGGGGAATAATCCTAGGCCTAGGAATGGTCCTATCAAGTTTTACCAACTCGCTACCTTGGCTATACATGAGCTATGGAATTGTCGGAGGCTTGGGCATAGGACTAACTTATGTTACTCCCATAACCACATGTGTAAAGTGGTTTCCTGAAAAGAAGGGCCTCATAACCGGGCTCGCGGTTTTTGGCTTCGGAGCAGGGTCCATCGTCTTTGCACCCTTCTGGACCATTCTTATTGAAGCCATGGGCTGGAGGAATACGTTTCTTATTACAGGTCTTCTCTTCACAGGCCTCCTATTTCCATCAGCACAGGTCCTGAGAAACCCCCCTGAAGACTTTAAGACCGCAGTCTCTAAACCCTCCTCGCAACTCCGAGTTGCAAAGGATTTTCATCCTTCCGAGATGCTGAAAAGGGCTTCCTTCTATGCCATCTGGATAAGTTATTGGTTCGGAACATCGGCAGGATTGATGCTCATAGGTCATGCGAAACAAATTACCATGGAGCTTACGGGGCTGAACGACCTAGAAGCCTCCTTGACAGTTTCGATGCTTGGCATGTTCAACTCCTTTGGAAGAATCCTTTGGGGCTATCTAGGCGATCGTATGGGGAGGGAGAAGGTTCTGGTATTGGTCTTCGCCCTTTGCTTTGGCGGTCTTTTTCTCGCAGCCTCCCTTTATGGCTTCGTGCCGCTTTTCCTCCTCGGCGTTGTTTTTACAGGGTTAAGCTTTGGAGGCTTTCTGGCCCTTTATCCTGCCATGACATCTGATTACTACGGTACGAAGAACCTTGGATCAAATTACGGCATCATCTTTCTAGCCTATGGTGCCGGAGCAATCCTAGGGCCAATCATGGCTGGTTACTTCAGGACCTTCTTCAACTCCTATGTACCATCGATCTATTTGGCTGCAACCCTCGCCATAATCGGTGCCTTTCTTGTCCTATTTTTAAGGCGTCTCCACCCATAAGGTTTTGGGGAATTGAAGCCCATAAATTTTGATAAGACGGATACTAAAGCTCTAGGATTAATTGTTAGATGCTTTAGTTTACTTTTCTTTATATCTATGAACTTCTGTCTTTGCACCGATGTGTTTTTATTTCCTCAAGGGCATTCTTTATGCCTTCCACATGGGTCCCTCTCCAGTAGATTTTACCACATCCATCACATCGCCAGAACCTATCCTGTCTTTGGAAGACCTTTTCTGGGACTAAGCCCTCGATGGAGGCTTTAGGAATTTCATGAAGTTCTCCGTTACAGAGGGAGCATCGAGCCCTTTCAGAGTCAAACTCTAAGGTTATTTTATACTTTTTTGCGATGAAGAAAAGCCTCTCAGGCTCGTTCCTTCCCTCGATAAGAATGGCTTCACAACCCATTTTGGATGCCTTTTCCTGAAGATCCCCGTCGCTAGTCAGGAGGATCCTTCTCTCCTCCTTGGCCCTTCTGATTATATCCTCATCCCTCAAGTTGGCCACATACTCTGTATCGTAGCCGAGAAGGCGCAACCACTTGGCCGTTTGTCCGAGCATGGAGTTCGCGAGGAACCTTCTAGGAAACTCCGCCTTAGCATCCTTTTCCCCTGGGGACATGTTATACCCTCCACTCGCAATTCGGGGGCTTCCACCTTCGCTTACGCAATATCTTACCAGCACCGGGACCAGATACGATTTCCCCATTCTCCATAACGATGGTACCGTTTACAATCGTTACAATGGGCTTGCCTACTGTTCTGCGCCCTTGAAAGGGGGAATATTGGGCTTTTGATTTGAAATGTGATGGATCAATCCTTTCCTCCCGCTTCAGGTCTACTATCACAAGGTTTGCAGGGCTTCCATCCTCTAGGCTACCGAGGCGATGGGGTTCTTGGTCGAGGTTAAATATGGAGGCCGGCCGCTTAGAAGTAAGATCGACGAGACGGGATATGGTAAGGCGTCCCTTTGCAACCTCGGTGAGGAGTATGGGCAGAAGGATTTCTAGACCTGGAAAGCCAGGTTTGGCATCTTCCATGGATTCGCATAACTTTTCCGATAAGGCATGGGGTGCATGATCAGAAGCGATGATATCTACCAACCCTTCGCAAACTGCCTTACGAAGGAATTTCACATCCCTATAGGGTCTAAGGGGAGGGGATACCTTCGAAAGGCTTTCGAGCTTTCGAGCTGTAATAGTCGATATGAACATATGGTGTGGAGTAACTTCGCATGTAATTTTCAGACCTTCCTTTTTGGCTTTAAGAATTCTTTGAAGGCCTCCTTCGGTGCTCACATGGCATATGTGAAGATGGGCCATAGTCTTTGTTGCCAACCTTATGACTCGCTCTATGGCACTGATCTCGGCTTTCTTGAAGATGCGCTGAAGGTGTGGGCTGAAGGCACCCAAGGATCTTGCTACATTTTCGGCTCTGATAAGCTCTCCTCGATCTTCGGCATGGATGGCCACAGGTACTCCAGCATTTGCAGCTGCTTCGAAGGCTAGTATTAGCCCATTGTCATCGTCGATGTTTATCCCACCTACCTCTTGCGAGAGGAATAGCTTAAAGGCTAAAGCCCCTTCCTCCACGATGGCCCTTACGATCTTAAAGGCTTCGGAGTAGCCTGAAACCTTGGGAAAGGCTGAATAAAAACCGACGTTCACAAAGATCCTTCCGGAAGCCACATCCATACGTTTTCTTAAGGCATCCGGATTCGAAGTCAACGGATCATTGTTCGGCATGTCGAGGACCGTAGTGATTCCCCCACAGGCAGCAGCCGCAGTTCCAGAATCGAATTCTTCCTTATAGGACAGCCCCTGATCCCTTAGATGGACATGGACATCGATGGGCCCAGGAAGAACTAGAAGTCCTTTAGCATCTAAATCCTCTACGGCAGGTTCTAGGAATCCTTCCTTTCCAATTTTTTCTATAGTTCCATCTTTTATGCTGATGGCACCCTCAAAAATTCCATTATGGGTATAAATCCTAGCGTTTTTTATTCTAAGATCTGCCGTCAAGATACCTCACACTACAGTACAGTATCTCCCTTTTATGTCGCCTAAGCTCCATGATTTTGAGGCTTTAATATTTCATAAGATCCCCATTAGTCCTTTAATCCAAAGATCATCTTTATAAAAAATGATGGGCTCCTCTTATCGATACTGTTACGTTTCGATTTTTGAGGGAGATGAGAATATTTTTTCATATAATAATTAAACCTTATTCAACTTAAAGGCTATAAGACATTCATGATCGATAGAGCTATAACCTAGTCTTCCTCACGACAATCCTCACAAAGGAATTTCCCATCGGCTTCCATAAGGGTATCGGACCATTGACCACAGATTTCACAGTATCCTACGACTACCTCTCCAGCTTGGGGAACAAACCTTCGCTCGGTGATCTTCGCCCTTTCTACGATGGTCTCGAGAAGTTCAGGCGTGACATCGAGAATGTCCTTGGAGGATACGATGCCTGTAAGTTTTCCTTTATAAATTACAGCAAGCCTTTTGACATTGGCCCTGTTCATGAGTCTTGCGGCCTCCCTTAAATCCGTCTCTGGATCTACTGTTATGAGGGGTTGGCTCATAACCTCCCGGCTCGTCACTTTTTCAGCATTCAGCCGCTTTGCGACAACCCTTTTGACGATGTCCCTCTCTGTTATCATGCCTACAGGCCGGTCCTTTTCGTCAACAACGACGACGCTGCCAACATCAGCTTTATCCATAAGCTCTGCAACCTTTGTGATGGGATCGTCAACCCTTACAGAAATGACAGGGCTTGTCATTACATACTTAACAGGTAGGCTGAGCCTATCCTCCTCATCCATCATTCTCAAGGATCTTCTCCTAGCTTGCAAGTTCTCCTCTCCCCGCGGGCAAGGACCTTTGAAAATCCTCGATTGATATGTTCGTCTCCCTCACTTTTAACCCTTTTTTCCTGACGTTTTCTAGAAGTCTTGACCTTAGCTCATCTGCCAACTCCCTTGGTCCTTTGCTACCAGGAACGATCTCCAGATAGGTCTCAGTATGGGTTGCTATGGCATCCTTAGGACCTGCTAGGATGTAAGGTTCTTCTCCATCTTCATCGATCTTTATACCTATGGCAAGCCTAAGGGGAACGTCTCGTATAAAGTGCTTTGGTCCTCTTATCATGAAGGCTCCCTTCCGAAGGAACTGTCCTGAAGGCGGGGATTTGCTAACCTGTTCGGGCCTCACATAGAATACGGTCGCGCTGGCTAAGCCAAGGCTCCAAGCCTTTGAGTGGCAGGCCGCGAAGACGGCTGCCTCCCTTACCGTCCTCTGGGGGATTTCCTTTCCCTGCGCCTTTATAAGGACGAAGGATCCTCCGGAAAAGTCTGCATGTAGGACGAGGTCCTGGGGCTCCATGAACCTCCTAAGGAGAGCCTCGTTGGAAGATGCATCCTTCCCAGCCAGAACCATGAAACCATCTGAGGATAGGAAGTGGTGAAAAGGCTCATACCACGCCCTTTTCCTTTTTTTCTTCGGAAGAACGAGGGCTTGCGAGGCTTCCGTAGTGGTTTCAAGCCTCTCTATCGCCGCCTCTGTTTCAGTCGTAGCCTTCATAAGCCCCTCAAGCTTCCGACGAGCCTCCTTGCTTCGGCTATAATAAACTTCCGCATTCTCCTGGGGGCTTTTTAGAAGGTCTAGTTCGAAGGTTGTATCTTGAAGCCTTATGCATGCCCTGTGCCTCTCCGGAAAGACTTCTAAGGCTATCTGAAAGGCAACCTTTCCAGACGCTTTCAATTCTTCGAAGTGCCGAAGGACATCATCCCAGGATTTTCCAACCCTTCTTTCCTCCACGAGTCCTTCGTAGAGTTCCTTCAGGATAGGGAGATTCTGCATAATGATGTCTCCGACCTTTTTATTTATCTCTATCTCGTCCTTAAGCTCCTGGGCCCTTTTTCTCTGCTCGGTTAGGATTCTTCTAAGGGAATCCAGGCGTTTTTTTGCGCTATCCAACTCCTTCGAGAGAATTCCACGAGTGAAAATATACGTAAAAAACTCGTCAAGGGCTTCGTTAAAGCTTTGAAAGCTTTTCATAGGAAGTCCTTCGTAAACCTTTAAAGGAAAAGGTATAACGTCGAGCATCCCTCCCGCGGCATCATAAACGATCGATGCATCATAAGGGGGGGATTCGAGTCTTCTTGTTAAGGCTTTAAGGGCCTCATAAAGCCTTTTCATTTCTTCCATTTCGAGAAGCTTCATGGGCTTTTTTCCATCGATACCTGCCTCGAGGAGGATTTCATCGGAGTACGGGCTCCTGAGTCCAAGGCCTCTGACTAGGAACCTTATTACCTCGCCCCCTTCAGAAGGGGTTATCTTTTCCAAATCCCTTATATCAACCTCTCTTGGATCCATACCCGCCATAGGTGGATATGAGAACAAAGCCTTGGGATGAACATCCCTGTCCCGCATGCGCCTATAAAAGAGGGCCCCCTCTATGAGGTTCTGAGGGTTTACAAGGATGAGGTTCCCCCTATCAAAGAGTTCCAGAATGAGCTTATAGGAGCCTTCTTTCCTCAAAACTTCGAGAATAACAATTCTATCGAAGCCTCTTTGCTCAAGGCTTTTTATCATTCCACCCCGCAGACATCTTCTGAGGAGAGAACAAAATCCAGAGGGTTTCAGAGGCCTTGGAAGGAAGTAGTTCGTTATATGAACTCTCCTTCCAGCCTCGAGGATAATCTCTAGCGTTTTTCCAGCCTTGCGAACCCTTAAAAGGAAAGCTTGATCTGAAAGATCGTATATGTTATCGATAAAGGCATCAAGAATAAGGTTCCTAAGCTCCGCTACGGCGGCTGCTATTTCGAAGCTACCCATAGCTTCCTTTAGGCTTGGCATGGTCGTTTCCCGAGGGAAAGAAATTGAAGCTGAGCTCTATGGATAAAATATACTGGGGTCGGCTATTTTTAGGTATAGCCATTGGTCTTATATGCGCCCTCCTAAATATAAAGGGGCTTGCCGCAGTTCTTTTCTCCATCCTCGTATACGCGATCCTCTATTACATCCTTAAACTAGGCTTAGGTATAGACTCTGAAAGACTTGGAGGACCTAGAAAACTTCTCCTAGAAGGCATAGGAGCTTACTTCCTCTCATGGTTTGTTACTTGGATCATGGCATATACAATTTTAATGACTTAAATGTTATTTTTCCTTTGAATGGTTTCCTAAGACCTTCAGAAAGTCGAGCCAGCACTTTGCAAAACCTTCTTCAAAGGATGTCGTAATAATTGTTGGTCCTTTTCCCATCTTCAGGAACCTCACCCTCGCTTTCTTTATGGAGAATGTATTCCCCATAATCCTATTAAGATACAGAAGCTCATCTACCTCGGATTTAAAGGATACCATAAGACCCTCCATGGCATTCACATAACCCTTTTCCCAATCCGATGTGGTCTTTTCTTTTATCCTTCTTAGGATTTCGTCAGCATCGCTAAAGTTTCGACTCAACAATAGTGAGAAGTACTTTAAAGCCATCTTCGGCGTCCTTCCTCCCCCTTTTGCCACTTTCTCAGATCCCTGTCCTGACGCCGACTCGGGCAATGACGCTGACCGTGTCGCTGACGCTAATCCTGGCCCTACGCTTAAGTCCTCCCCCCGACCTTCTTTGCCTACCATCAGACCTCGCCTTCCCCAACATCCTCTATGCCCTCTTCGGTGATTCTGAAGATTACCTCTCTCTCCGAAAGATAGGGACTCGAGACGAGTCTTGCTATCCTGAGGTTTGGCGAAATAGACTTCCTCAAGTAAAGCCTTGTCCTAACATAATAACTAATCGTGAAGCCTCCAGCAGCCTTTAACCCCTCTCCAAAGGGTTCCTCAGGCGATGAAATTACCTGGTTCGTTACAACGACAGCGAGATCGAAGGCTTTGCTAAGTTCTTTTAGCCTGTTTATGTGCCTTATCAGACTTGATTGCCTTCTTGGAAGGAGTTCTTTGCCAGGATAATCGCCACGGAAATGGCTTGTCAAGGAATCGACTATGATGAGGCTAACCCTATGTTTCTTAAGGATTTCCTCGCATTTATCCACCACTAAGATTTGATGGTCGGAATTTATTACCCTCACACAATGTATACCCTTAAGAACCTCCATAGGATCGAGTTTGAAGCGCTTCGCCATCTGACAGATCCGTTCTGGGCGAAAAGTATTGTCAGCGTCTATATATAATGCCCCACTATGAATTCCTCCCATCTCCTCAGGAAGTCCTACATTTACGCATAACTGGTGGCATATCTGAGACTTTCCTGCTCCAGATTCTCCGAAAAACTCAGTGATATTCCTAGTTTCAACGCCTCCGCCTAATATGTCGTCGAGGGCTTTACTACCGGTCGTGATGCGTTGAACCTTAAGTCCTTCCATGAGGAGATCTTCTCCACTTAATATTTGGAAGGGTAGGGCATTTCGAATCTTCCTTAAGATCCTCATGGAAGTATCGGCATCTAAGCCTATGGACATAAGTTCTTCAACGGTAGCTGTTGCTAGAGCCTCGGGGGTATCAAAGCCCATCTTCCTGAGTTTATTAGCTAGGCTTAGATCCATCTCTATGGCTGTACAAAAAGCCTCGATGGATCCGAACTTTAGGCTTATAGTTATCGCCTCCGATATCCGATCCTTTTAGACCAAGTTTCGTATATGAATTGGAAATACACTCGAATCTTTTAACTTTGAGGCGCATCTTCAGATGAAATCAGTCTCCTGACATCTGAAGCCTTCAAATGAGAGGTCCCGCTAGCCGTAATAGCTTTTTGTTTAACATCCCGGTTAAGTGCGATTCCCCTCCTTACAGATCGAATTTTTCTATTACTTAGAGGGTTTTTCAGAACGCCTAAAGTGCTTTTATTCATGCAAAGCGTACCTGAAGAGTAATATTTATATGCTTGGTAAATTTTCCTACTATGGAAAAGGAAATGAATTCCAAAGCGATCGGGGGCATAAGGTATTCTACAAGCCTCCGCTTGGCCCTAATCGTATGTTTTACAGCCACTAATGTAGCATCGAGACTTCTTCTTGCCCCCCTCTTCAACATCAAGCCCACTGCTTTCTTAACAGCCGTGAGTGGAGTTCTTTTTGGAGTTTCTTTAGGCTTTATCGTGGGCTTCCTTACAATGCTTCTGACGGATCTTCTATACTTCGGTGCTGGTTATTGGAGCATAGCAACTTCTTTCTCCATGGGATTCATCGGAGCCCTTGCTGGGATCTTATGGTTTCGAAGACAAGATGTTAGAAGACTAGAGTTAGCTGTCGGAGGCTTTCTTCTCACCCTCCTCTACGATATCCTCACGAGCATAGTAACTCTCCTCCCCCTCGTAAAGGGATTTGAGGCAGCGATCATCGGGGGATTCATAGGGCTTTTCAATCCAATCCCGTATCCTATGGGACCTGTACATGAGGCCACGACCGCCTTTCTAATGGCAACCTGTGCTCCCGCTATTATTAAGGCAATAAGGCGGATAGGAGTTGTTCCTAATGAAGGGAAGGGATGTAAAGAATATCCATAAGTCCTGGGGGCCTTGGCTCCTTACAATCATCCTTATCGTATGGGCTGTGCTTGCAAGTATGGAAGCTGCCCTTTACTATAACGAAGCAGCATCATATCGTAGGGAAGTCGAAGAGCTTAGTAAGAGGCTTCAAGAATCGACGAGATTAAAAGAAGGAGTTGAAGCCGAGTATGCTAGGCTTAGGAATAATATCATCCTTGTATCAGTCCTGCTAGACTATGGAAACGGAACGGTCCAATGCCATGAGAATGTTACCCTTTGGAACCGGAAGCCGACAGTTTTCTTGGCCCTTCTATCCATTGCCTCTGTGGAATTCAAGTATGGGAGTTATGGTGTATGGATCGAATCCATAAATGGGGTTAGAAACTCCGAAGCAACCGGACAATATTGGCTTTGGTACTTATACCAGAATGGAACCTTCGAAATCGTCTGGGAATCAGCAGATGCCTACGTCCTCCATGATGGTGATATTATATCTTTTAACTACACAAAAATCTCCTTCTGACGAACTGTTCGATTGGAACTTTTTATGTAACTCTTCATAAGATTCCCTTTAGTGATTTCTTGAAACCTTCGCGTCTCAAGCTGAAAACGGAGCCTTTGGGGCTTCAATACGATCCTACCAATTTCAGGCTTTTTAAAAATGGTTTAGAACTCATTCCTGAGATAAGGAGACTTAAGGACCTTTTTGATGTCATCTATGACAAGGAATTTTATAGGGAAGCGAATAAGGAAATGCCCCTTTATTATATGTACAGGGGTGTCGTAAGGGATCAGGATGGCGACGGGGATAGGGAACTTTGCAAGCGTTACAGTCTCAGATTCGATGTCACCATCATACCGCCCCTTATGCTCGGAGAAGAGTATGTGAAAACCCTAGGTCATTGCCATTCTGAAGTCGCGAAGGGAATTACATATCCAGAACTCTATGAAGTGCTTCAAGGCGAGGCTCATTTTCTCCTGCAAAGATGGGTAGGAGATCAAAGCCCCTATGGTCTCGCTAAAATAAAGGATGCGGTACTTCTGAGGGCATCAGAGGGCGAAAGGATATTCATAAAACCTAACTATGGGCATATCACCATAAATCCCTCAGGAGTCACGCTCGTCCTAGCGAACTGGGTTTCAAGCGCCTCCGAATCCCTTTACGAACCCTACCGGCGTATGGGGGGAGGAGCCTACTTTGAACTTGCAGGAGGGAGATTCATTCCTAATGCTCGGTATAAATGCCTCCCATCGCTTCGCATTGTAAGGGCTCATGAGATCCAAATTCCCCAGCTTCCCGCAGCCAGGAATATCTACGATGCCTTTATAAGGCATCCAGAATGCCTTAAGTTTCTGAACGATCCAAAGTTTATTGAGACTTCTGATCTCTTGAAAAGAAAAAATGAAGGAATTTAAGCTAGGTTCCCGAAACCCATCCCTTCATGTAGGCCCTCTGTTCCTCGGTAAGCTCCTCTAGACTTAATCCCATAGATCTCAGCTTCAACCTTGCCACTTCCTCATCCACTTCCTTCGGAACTTCAAGAACTTTCACAGGAAGCTTTCTGGCGTTTTTCGCTATGTACTCTATACTCAAGGCTTGAATCGAGAAGGATAGATCCATCACTTCTGAGGGATGGCCCTCAGCACAAGCAAGGTTTACAAGCCTTCCTTCGGCTAATAGATACAGCCTCTTGCCATTCCTCAAAAGGTATTCATCTACGCAGTCCCTGATCCATCGCTTCGAGATGCTCAGGGCTTCTAGGTCTTCTTTGCAGATTTCAACATCGAAATGTCCTGAGTTGGCGAGGATGGCCCCATCCTTCATTTTCAGAAAGTGGTCCCCGCGGATAGCCTTGATGTTTCCAGTAGCCGTTATAAAAAGGTCTCCATAAGACGAAGCCTCGTTCATAGAGGCTACATTGAAGCCCAACATCGCAGCCCTCAAAGCCCTGAAGGGATCTACTTCAACGATTGTTACTTTGGCTCCTAGGCCTCTAGCTCGCTCAGCGATCCCAGATCCTACTTGGCCAAAGCCAACCACCACAACATTCTTACCAGCGATTAGGACATTTGTCGCTCTCATAATACCATCGAGGGTTGATTGCCCCGTTCCTATGGGGTTGTCAAAGAGGTTTTTGCTCCTTGCATCGTTAACGGCGATGATGGGATATCTTAAAGCCCCTTCCCGTTCCATAGCCCTAAGGCGCATGACCCCCGTTGTAGTTTCCTCGGTACCTCCGATAATGCCTTGGATGAGATTCCTCTGCTCAACATGGATCGTCGTAACGAGATCGGCCCCATCGTCGATTGTTATCTGTGGCTTCCAGTTTAGGGCATCCCTTATGCATTCATAGTAATCCTTTGTACTTTGACCGCGCCACGCGTAGACATGAATACCTTCCTTAGCTAAGGCTGCTGCAACGGCATCTTGGGTGCTCAAGGGATTTGAAGCACAGAGGGAAACTTCAGCCCCAGCAACCTCGAGGGCATGGATAAGAACAGCAGTCTCCTTGGTTACATGAAGGCAAGCAGCAATCCTAAGACTTTCTAGGGGCTTCTCAGCCTCTAAACGTCTCTGAACCATCGAAAGAACGGGCATCTGCCTTTTGGCCCACTCGATGGAGAGGGCTCCCTTCTCTGCTAGGCTTAAATCCTTGACCTTATATTCCTCCATCCAATCCCTTCCCTAAGTCGATAAGCATTGTAATACTTATGCTTCAAAAAAAGCCCTATTTAAGGGACTTTATCGTTAGTCCGGCTTAAGGATCGCCTCCAAAATACTTTCATAGGAACGTCTTTTTTCTGATTCTTAGCCCTTACGAGCCAAAAGCTAACTCTTCGAGAAAGTTGATAATACTTAAAGTTGCGTAAATCGCCTCCTCCGTCCTTACCGTATCAGCCCCCTGTCTCGATATCGTGTTAAGGATAAAGTCCGTAGCCTCCTCGAGAAGCAAGCCTTCCCTTGAAGCTATTTCCCTCAAACCCTCCTTAGGCGAACCAAAAAGGATAAGAACCTTTCTTGAATCCTTGAGCCTTCTAGCCAGTTCCATATAGAGCCTAGATAAAGGCTCACCATGCCTTGAAGTCGCTATTACAAGGTCAGAAGCGCTGCTTCGTATGACCTCCCCCAAGGATTTCTTTAAAACAGTTACCCTATATCCCCTATAAGTCTTAAAAGCCTCTTCTGTAGCCAATTCCGCATTAACCTCTCCACCGGATTTTCTAATCCTCACCGTTATCCTTGTCCCGACTTTCAATGAGAATGGTAGCGCTAGAAGTCTCTCGACACCAACATCAACATGGCAGAAAGCCTTGGAACACTTTACGACGATTCCATCCCTTAGCTCTCCATCAGAGAGGTCTTCAATTCTTGATGCCAAAGGATGGTGGGGAGCCCTTAAAGGAGGGAGCATTCCAGCAAACTTGAGTTCCTTTCTAATACCGAAGGCCCTTTTCTTTAGGTATTGGGGCATCTCCATATAGCTCAGGAGAAGATCTATAAGCCTCGCATCCTCCCTTTGATCCCTCAAACCAAAAAGGTCCGGATAGATGAGGATCTCATCTACTCTGAATATCGTAGCTGCCCTTCCTACTAAGCCTATTTTCATCGTCTTATCCCTCAGATGAGAAGCATCAGATGTCAAGGAGGCGGGAATAGCGATAGCCAGCCTAAAAGAGTGCCTTGGAGGAGCCAAAGAACTGCTCATCGCGATCCCTTATCTACGCCTTCCTACACTTCACTAGGTACGCTTCACTTTATGCCATTCAATTTAATTCAGCGTTTCTTTCTAATTTTTTATCTCTAAAGTATGTTTATTCCTCTAGGTTGAGGAACTTGTCTAGGGTAATAAGGCGAAGATTCAGTACGAGGGTTTTTGGCGCCTCCTCATCCCCAATAAGGATGGAAATCTTGAGAGCCCTCAGCTTCTATGGACCTTTATCCTATAGCGAAATCATGGTAAAACTGAACCTGGATCCAAGCAAGCATGCTGGACGCTTCGCATATCATCTAAGGAGTGTTCAAAGGGCTAACCTTGTCGAGCCAACCAAGGACGGGAAGAAATACTGCCTTACAGATCTTGGAGCTCGGATTGTAAGCTTCCAGCAGGAGCTTGAGGAATATGCCCTCAAGAGAGGAGGAAGGCTCCTCGTGAGGACATCTAGGCTCGCCATTGAAGACTTCGATAGGAGTAGGATCGTTGCCTCCCTGATCAAGGAAGCGCAGACTCCAGCAGATCTAGCTGATAAGATAGCTAGGGAAGTCGAGGAACGCCTCCTTGGCCTCCAAGTAAAGTACCTAACCGCCCCCCTTATCCGTGAAATCGTCAACGCGGTCCTCATCGAGAAGGGTCTTGAGGAATATCGCCATAGGCTTACCCGCCTTGGTTTACCAGTTTATGACGTAACGCAGAAAATCGTTGAGGCTAGTCGTTTAGGCTTGAATGGGGAATCCCTTAGGCATATGGCTGGTGATGCTGTCTTAAGAGAGTATGTTCTTCTTAACGTTTTACCGAGGGACATCGCGGACGCCCATCTTTCAGGCCTTATCCATATAGGGGGTGATGGATCTTGGATCCTAAAGCCGGACTATTTTCAGCACGATCCTAGGTTTCTCCTCAAGGATGGATTGCCAGCTAGGGACTTCATCCTACCCTATTCTTTATCGAAGCCCCCAAGAAATATTCAGACTTTCTTAAACGGCCTTATTAAAGCCTTTGAAGCCTCTGAGAAGGAGGTTGCCAAGGAGCAATGCATAGATTCCTTCAATTTCTTCTTAGCCCCCTACGCTAAGGGTTTGAGCGACGACGAATTGACGAAGGCCATAGAAGCTTTCTTCATGGTCCTTGCCAAGCCTAGGGAGGTTGGCGAAAGACCTACCATTAGTCTTGCCTTAGAGCTTGGCGTACCAAGGAATTTAAAGGATGTGAAGGTCCTAGGACCTTCTAAGGAACAGGGCACTTACGAAGATTATGCCGATGAAGCCCTAAGAATCGCCTCAGCAATTCTGAGGGTCCTCAGAGAAGCGCCAGGCTTCTACCCGATCTTGGTACCCCAACTGATCCTCAAAATTAGACCGGAAGACTTCCGCAAGAATGCGGAGGTTCTCTTGGCTTTTCACGAACTAGCAGGAAGGGATGGTACGCCCTTTTTCGCCTTCTTAAGGGAAGAATCCCTAAGATCACGAAGCGAATCCTACTGGGCCGATGGCCTCCGCCTGACTTCCAATGGCCATGGGATGGAGGAAGAAAACCTTCGAGCCTCCATAATCGGTGATGTAACGATCAATCTTCCGAGGATTGCCTTCGAGGCCGGAGGAGATGATAGCGCCTTCGATAAGGGCTTGGAGGATGCCCTCAGGTTAGCCTTTGGCGCCCTTGAAGTCAGGAACAAAGTCCTATACGATAGAATAAGGGAGGGCCTCCTTCCCTTCCTCTTCCAAGGAAACGGAGAACCTTACTGCCGTTTTGAGCTAATGAGGCTAACAGTAAGTGCCCTCGGACTCTATGAAGCTACCCTTGCCTATACTGGAAGAAGCCTTACAGAAGATCGGAGTGCTAGGCTTTTTGCGGAGAAGGTCGTCGAAAGAATGGCAAATTTCGTAGATGAGAGAAAAAAGGAAACGGGGGAAAGGCTTCAATTAACATGCATATGCGATAGTGAAGTTACAGAGAGGCTCGCAAAGGTGGATGAGGAAAAATTCGGTCAAGTCGTTTCGAAGGTTCAAGGTAATAGGAATGCCATCTACTATACAAACCTTGGCATAGTACCCTTCGAAGCCGAAGTTTCATTGGATAAAAGGCTTGAGGTTGAAGGATCCTTCAGTCGATTCTACTTGGGAGGTCAGATTACAATCCTTCAACTAGACGATGGGATTGCGGAAGCTCAGAACCTTCTTAGGATATCTGAAAAAGCCTCTAAATTTGGAATTCCCTTCCTTGCATACTCCAAAAAGATTACTTGGTGTTGGAGCTGTCGAGAAGCCTTTTCAGGACTCCTTTCCCAATGTCCAAAGTGTAGCTCAACGCGAAGCCTTCTCAAATGTGCTAGGCAGGATGGCAGGTACCAATCCCTTCGATACTGGAGCAGGTCTAGAAGGATGAACCTTGATCGAATCGTTCTTTACGGTACTGAACAACTCAAGTCCCTTCAATAATCGCTTCAAGACCTCTAAGGTTATTCCATCTCGAAATGCATGTCTTCCAAAAGGCCTTGACGAAAGCTGTCAAAAACGAAGATATTGATCTGAAACGCAAGGTTGAGGGTTTTGGAGGGATCGGTTTCAACAGGATGGATTCGCCGAAGGGACTTAGGAAAGGGCGCCATCCTGCTAAAACGCCATCATATGTAAGGCCTCGATGGAACGAATGACCAACATATTACTAGGCAGAAGTAGTATGTCGCCAAGAATAGGGCCTTTGAGCTGGGCGCTCTTTTTAAGAAATACATGCCCGGCTTCGAGGAATCTTAGATCATCGATACTGGAATCTAGATTGTGCACGTTCATACAGGGATCATAAAGAGTGAGTATGCCATGACTTGGTAAGATGCGAATAGGTTTGGAGCAAGGTTTGAAGATGTCGTGGACTTATATCTTGAGGAGGGATGCCAGGTCTTCCGAAGTAAGTCCCGTAACGGATTATGGTTCCGAAGAAGGTTTAGAATCTCCTCGTGACCAGAATGCGCGCCTCAGAAGCCGTCTATTGAGGGGCATCGTTAGTTGTATGGCCATTCAGATCGCTTGAACATAGCCGCTATAGCCTCAAAGAAGAGATAATTCCCCGAAGGTTTCACTTCAAGGATTTACAGGTTCCCTAAGGAGACACAAAGTGATCCTTAAGGTGACAGAGATGATGAAGGTGAAGTTATAATGCCTAAGGCATCTTAAGCTTAAATCCTCGAAGACAAGCTTTTTGCCTTCGAGGAATCCCAAGGTTTAAGGCTTTCATTTCGTACTTTTTAATTTTATCGAAAGTTCAGGTACTCGTTAGTTGCTGGATCACCTCATCCCTCGACATAAAGTGGCCGCAATAGTGGCAACGGAGTTCTAGGGGATCCTCAGACTTCACGTAGAACGTAGGACGAACGGGTTCTCCACCGTTAGAGATGCACCTAGGATTGGCACATCGAATAACGCCTAGGATAGTTGAAGGAAGCCTTACTGGTTGCTTTTTATATACGCCGTAATCCTTTATGATGTTAATCGTAGCCTTCGGAGCGATCAGGGCTATTTTATCGACCTCATCCTGCCTGAGCTCCCTTTCTTCGATTTTTACTATATCCTTCCTTCCAAGCTTTTGGCTGGGAACATTCATGAGGACGCTTATCACATTTCCTTCCCTGCCTGTTATGCCTAAGATACGAAGGACTGCGAGAGCATAACCACTGGGTATATGGTCGATAACAGTTCCTTCCCGAATCTTCTGGACTCTTAGCTCCTTTTCCCCTCCCAAATAGACACCATCCATCGAATGTATGCTTTTTTCTCTTCCCATAGCTAGTTAAGCTATTCGGTCCTTAGGATAATCATGGTCTTTACCCTTTGGATCATAGCCTCAACGTATCGTTCGCTTCTTTCTATGAACTTTATCAACTGGCGGACATTGGCTGTTTCGAGGGCATAGGCCTTGGCTTTTTCTTCAAATCCTTGGCCCTTTGCCTTAACAACCTCTTCAAAGAGGCGTCTTTCCCTTTCCTTTGCTTCTTCCTTGATGGCTTTTAGGCTTTCTAATGTCTGGTTAAGGTAGGAAAAAGCGCTTTCGAGCTCAACCTTTGTTGGATAAACCCTGACGACGGCCCGATGCTCACCTTGTAAAATAGTCGTGAGGGCCTTCACCCGCCCAATCGGGAGGTTTAGCTCTTGGGCAAGCTCCTCGAAGGTTGATCCTGGTTTACGTCTAATGAGATTAAAAAGAAGTTCTTTCCTGCTGACCAATTCCCTCAACTCTTGATGTTTTTACTATCGCTTCCGAAGGAATTATGATGCTTCAGCTTAACAATGTTTCTGATAAGGGAACCTCTTAGGAGATCTTATGGACCTTAAGAGGAAAAATGAAAAGGCAAAGAAAAAGAAAAAAGAAATAAAAAGATAAAGATAAGGCGATGGTCACAAATCTTCCTATAAAGGCTAAGCTCAAATGGGCAGAAGTAGAGGCAGCCAAGAATCCAAGCGAAAAGATACGCCTCATGAAGGAGTTCCTATCCCTATGCCCTAAGCATAAAGGAACTTCAAGGCTTGTAGCCCATGTGAAGCATCAGATAGCCGTTCTAGAAGATGAGATTCTCGAGAGACGTAGGATAGCTAAATCAGGAGGACGTTCAAGGTTCTTCGTGGAGAAGGCTGGAGCCGCTCAAGTAGTAGTTTTGGGACTTACGGGCAGTGGGCGCAGCAGCCTCTTGGCAGCCCTGACCAACGCCAAGGCTACGATTGGAACTTATCCCTATACAACCAAGGAGCCCATTCCGGGTATGCTTTCCTTTGAAGATGTCCAGCTTCAACTAGTGGAGGTTCCTGCCCTCATGGAGGGTTCTGCAGATGGAAAGGGATACGGCTTCCAGATCTTCAGTCTTGTTAGGAATGCCGATGGAATAATTATTCTATTAGATGCCTCAAAGGAACCTTTGGACGCCTATAAGACCGTTATCGAGGAGCTTGAGAAGGCACGAATCCTAGTCGAAAAGCCGAAGGGAAGGGTTGAGATTATACGCGTCAGCCATGGGAAAGATATACGCCTAGTCGGAAACCCAAGGCTTGAAGGCTGTAATCCGGAGGAAGTAATAAGGCTCCTTAAGGGCTTTGGCATCAAGTCTTCCATCGTACGTCTTCAAGGAACTGTCACTTTGGAAGATGTGGAGAATGCCCTCTTTGGAAACGTCGTCTACAAGCCAACCTTGGTTTTGGCGAATAAAATGGACCTTCCTGAGGCTCAGAAGGGCTATGATGAGCTCCGCAGAACCCTTGAAAACACTCTTCCTATTCTAGCCATTTCCTGTTTAACTAGGCAAGGCCTGGATCAAATAGGACCCCTTCTCTTCAATGCCCCCGCACCCACCGAGATCTACACGAAGAAGCCAGGAGATCGTCCGAGCTCCATACCCCTTATCCTTAGGGCTGGGTCATCCGTG
>JAWCLV010000021.1:0-28744 GCA_038850515.1 Bathyarchaeia archaeon | reverse complement strand
CTTCTCTATAGATAGGCTTTCCAATCCCTTGTAGGGCAAGGAATTCACCGATGCGAATGTGGGACCGTTCCTTCTAATTACATCTAACCCTTAAAAAGGCGGGCCCGCCGGGAATTGAACCCGGGACCACCGGGTTTCTATGGTGAAGATACCTTAAAAGCCCGGTGCTCTACCTTGCTGAGCTTCCCGACCATCCCTGGTTTACGGGCCCAGGCCCGCCATCGACTTTAGGTCTTTGACGAATAGGGGCCTTGTGGAGTAAATATAGCTTTTGTTCATGCATAAATAGGAACCCCATAGGAATTAGGAACTTCTCTGACTTCTCAGCCCCTCAGCTATGCGTAAGACCTTCATGGCTACATGCTTGGCATCCTTACCAAGGACAGTTATGAGGGGCTCTTTTCCCCAATCCCCAAGATGGTATATGATGTCCGGAACTTTTCCTATCTTTTTTATTGCCTCCTCAGTACCCCACTGGGTTGTGGCTCCCTCTTTGATTTTTATCGATTCGGGCTCCAACCTCCTATCATAGGAAGATTCGGTAAGTCCAAGTTCCCTACAAACCCTGAGGATGTCCTCCGAGAACCTTATGTTCATACCGCTTTTTACAGATGGATCGTATCGCCTTGCAGTCAAAACAGTACGGGCTACGTGCTTCGAAACTCCAAAATCCGGATCCCCCGACGCCCTTACTCCATCCTTTAGCCTTACAATCCTTCCAGGGATTCCAGCTACGTCTTCAAGACCTTGGGCATAGCTCGTAGCCATCACGAGGTTTGATTGAACCTCAGGGATAAGGGACGCTACCTCCGGCCTCGCCTCAATGATACGTAAGGCTTCCCTTAAGATCCTTATAACTTGCCATCTTTCCGCCTCTTTGAAAAGATTGGCCATAGGGTTTACAGGACCTGAGCCCGCGCCTAAAGGAAGCCCATATCGAAGGGCTAGGGTAGTAAAGTCCTTAGCCATTCTTATGGCTTCCTCTATGCCCTTTCCCTTCGCTAATCCGGCAGTTATAGCAGCCGAATAAACGCAACCACTTCCATGGGTCGTGGTACTAGGAAACCTTTCACCTTCGAAAAGGGTAAGTTCCCCATCGAAGTATAGGACATCGATTGCCTTCGCCTCCTCCAAATGCCCTCCCTTGACAACGACTGCCCTTGCGCCAAGGGAAGCAATTGCCTTGGCTGCCCTTTTGGCTTCCTCCAAGGTCTTAATCTTAAAGCCACACAAAAAGGAAGCCTCGATAGAGTTTGGAGTGACTACCGTGGCAATGGGGACTAGGATTTCTCTGAGGGCTTCGAGGCATCCATTCTTTTGGAGGGAATGACCTGTAGATGAAGCAAGGATTGGATCAACGACTAGGGGAATGCCCTTCTTGGATACAACCTGAGAAACGACCTTTATGGTCTCAGGATCGTAGAGCATTCCTGTCTTAGCGGCATCCACCCCTATATCTTCAACAACAGCCTCTATCTGATGCCCCACTACATCCGGTGGGATAGGGAAGGTCTCCTTGACTTCAACAGTATTCTGAACGGTAATGGCTGTTACCGCGGTTAGGCCATGGACTCCGAGGGCTGCGAAGGTCTTGAGGTCTGCCTGAATGCCTGCCCCCCCTCCAGAGTCCGAACCAGCGATACTTAGGGCTCTGGGAATTTTTATAGCAATAGGACTATGCCCCCCATATTTTCAGAGAATCGAAGGTTTAAGCCTTCTGGATCAAATGCGAAAATTTCCTTTCAGGCATAAAGGCTAGAGGCATTTTTCCGCAACGGAATGGTCGGTTCCCAAGTATCGTGCGAGGATCTTATATGTGCAGTAGGGGCCACACATGCTACATGCGCCAGTCTTTGTCGGAACAGCCTCATGGACTTTCTTAGCCCTTTCCGGATCGATAGAAAGCCTTATCTGTTCATCCCAGTCAAGTTTTACCCTCGCCTTTGCCATCCTTAAGTCAAGTTCCATGGCGTTTTCGCCAAGCCTTACGATGTCTAGGGCATGGGCTGCAAGCTTAGCAGCTATCACGCCGAGCCTGACATCCTCCAATGTAGGAAAGCCTAGATGCTCCGCTGAAGTGACGACGCAGAGAAAATCTGCTCCTGCCATCCCCGCAACGGCGCTACCTATGGCGGCGACTATATGGTCGTATGGAGCGCCGAGATCCGTTACTAGGGGACCTAGAAGGTAATAAGGGGCTCCCTTACAGACGGCCTTTTCAAGGATCACGTTGGCAGCGATCTGGTTTAGGGGCATATGTCCAGGCCCCTCGACCATAGCCTGAACGCCAGCTTTTCGAGCTCTTTCAACAAGCCTTCCGATTGTGTAAAGCTCCTCGGTCTGGAGATGATCAGAGGCATCAGCGAGGCAACCTGGCCTTAGGGCATCTCCAAGGCTTAGGCAGAAATCGTATTTCTTAGCAAGTTCCAAGATATATTCGAACTGAGAGTATAGAGGATTCTCCTTCCCATTATGGAGGATCCAGGCCGCGAGGAAAGACCCTCCTCGACTGACGATACCTGTAACCCTAGGTTGTCTCTTCAAATGTTCTACAATGTCCCTCGTTATACCACTGTGGAGGGTCATAAAGGAAACACCATCCTTTCCATGCCTTTCTATGACATCGAGCATATAGTCTTCATCCATATCGACGATGGAGCCCCTCCTCTTGATCGAATCAATGGCTGCTTGATAAATCGGAACGGTTCCTAGGGGAACTTTTAGAGAATGAAGAAGAGTTCTCCTTATGCCATCAAGATCTCCAGCTGTAGATAAGTCCATGATCGTATCAGAGCCAAGGCTAACAGCGAGTTTGGCCTTTTGCAGCTCAAGGTCTACATCCACGAGGTCTGAGCATGTCCCGACATTGGTATTTACCTTGATCCGGAGCCCCTCACCTATGCCTAGGGCTTCCCCCCCTTCCCCGAGGGGGATCTTGAGGATAACAACCGTTCCCTTAGCAACCCTTCTCATGAGGGCTTCTGGAGGGCACCCTTCAGTCTTTGCAACAAACTTTATCTCCTCTTGGATGGCTCCCCTATTGGCTGCCTCCATTAACGTAGCCAGCTCTATCACCGAGGCAAATCAGCTATCGAGCTAGAGGTAAATAAAGGTTGGTCGAAAGTAAGGATCTACGGAAGAAATTGATAGGGAAAACGATTAATCTTGAAAAAGTTCAAAGTTTATCGATAACCAAAGAGCGAATGGCTATGATAAAAACTCCCTAGTAATGTCCCAAATGTCTTCAATTGAATGGTCTCCAATACAATATGGACCTTCAAACCCTCTAAGGCTCCGAGGGTAGGGGTTTGGCTTCTATTCCAAGCCTTCGCTCAATAAGCCTCGCCAGAGTTTCGTTAAGCCTTCCACCATGGTGGGTGTAAACAACCTTGGGTTTTACAGAGGCTACGTATTCGAGGAGGTGGGGAAAATCTGCATGATCGCTTAGTGGAAAGCGTTCTCCAGAACCTCCGAAAACCATGGAAAGGCCGGAGGCGAGGGCAGGTTTCAAGGTTGGGTTGTAAGAAAGATCTATGTTCTTCGGAGCTATGAGAATGCACTTCCTCGAAGCCAATAGGGCGGCTCCTTGAAGGGACTTCGAAGGCACATAATTCAGACGGAAGCCATAAGACTCATAGACTCTGTTAATCCTTGTTACGCTTGGCTCTGTTACGATAGGGATTTCTGTAAATCTATTGAAGATGGATATGAGTTCTTGGGAATTGCCTATGGCATCGGCCCGAAGGGCAGGAACCTTCCCCTTGAGAATGCATCCAATCGCCCAGTCCACAAGCTCTCTATATATCAGATCCCTAGATGGAAAGGAAAATTGGGGAGAGCCAAAGGTAGCTTCGATGACAAGGATGTCACAGGGCGCAACCTCGGCCGGTTCTGTGATGAGGGTTTTTGAGAAGTTCAAGTCCCCTGTATAGACGCAGGTCCCTTCTGGAGCATAGAGTCGAAAGAGGCATGATCCTAGGATATGGCCCGAGTTTAAGGCCTGGACTTCAAGGTCATCAAGCCTTATTTTCTCACCAATTAGAAGGTTCTCCACTTTTTCGATATTCCATCTCCTCGAAGCCATGATAAGGTCCTTTGTCTCCGGAGTTGTAAACCTAGAAACTCCTTGGAAACATAGCCCTTTAGAGTGGTCAAAATGGGCATGGGAAACGAAAACATGGGTAAATTGGGGGATTTCAACGATGGGATCGAAGGCAATATTTAGGTCTCGATACTTTACGACGACACCACCCTTCCACGTTATCGATAGCCCTACCTTTGGACCTTTAGCCATCATCGGTCCCTCTCTAGCAATATATATTAAGCGAGGGAAGCTATACCTCGACAGGGGAAGCTTTTGAGGTTCCGTAATGCCTAGGGAATTCTAGGATTGAAATTTGACGCCTTGCAGGAAGGGAGACATTCACAATAAGCGTTCGACCAATAAAGGCTTCATGCTGGATGCTAGCATGACCGTGGGCATGGATCCATACATCGGGTTGATGCTTGGCTATAAGGTTTTCAAAGCCCTTGCATCCCATCTCAGGCCAGGCACTTTCCCTTTCACCAACAAGGGTCTTGTAGGTGGGTGCATAGTGGGTAAGAACGATCATAACATTAGGTTTTTTGGCCTTCAGGTCCTCTAAAAGATCATCGATGCGTCTCATTCGCTTAGAGTAAGTTTCCCATATTCCCCTTACGTTCTTCCTCTGCCAAAAGGTTGGCCTGTCCAAGGCACCTCTGGACCCTACGATTCCTAAGATGGAGTTCCCAATCTTCAGGACTTCGGCCTCATCATGGAGCCAAAGGACATCTTCAAACTCCCTATAAGCCTGAAGGCTTTCATCAAATTCCTCATTACCAAAACAGGCGATGATAGGACCATTATGGAAATGCCTTAAGGTTTGGAGGAGCCTTGGCATTTGTGAGGAGTCGTTCTTTAGAACCAGATCCCCAGCTAGGAGCATGACCTCGAAATCTGGAGCCTTCCTCAAGGATTCTTGAAGGAGTTCTAAGTATCTTGGGCAATGAATGTCTCCCACAGCTGCCATCCTCAAGAAATTCAGCTCCGGAGGCTTTTTCTATTTACTTGTACCTTGAGGATTATAAAGTAAAAGTCTGAAACTCCATAGGTACTTCAAAAATGAAATCCTTATTTATCTACGGATTTCTTCTTGAAGACGAAGAGTTCCCATAGCCGAGGGAGCCACAGAGAAGATGTCTAGAAATCCTTTCAAGCCCAAGGTTGAGGCAACCCGTTGGAGTCGAGAACAAGAGGAAAGACTTCTGGATCTATGGGAGAAGACTTGCATCTATGCCTTCGATGAATCCTCAGAAAAGCCTATCTTCTCCATCGATACACCACCCCCCTATCCTTCTGGCAAGTGGGGAGTAGCCCAAGCAGCCCATTACGCCCAGATTGATATGGTTGCAAGATCCTTCAGGATGCGGGGCTATGAGGTCCTTTTCCCCTTCGGCATAGATAGGAATGGACTTCCGGTCGAGGTTCAAGTTGAGAGGGAACATGGGATAAGGATCCAAGAAACTTCCAGGGAGACCTTCCTAGCCCTTTGCAGGGCCTTCATCGACAAGGTTGAAGCTGATCTCCTGAGGGTTGCAAGGGCTTTGGGTCTAAGTTGCGACCTTAAGGGGTATTATCAAACCGATAGCCCAGAGTATCGGAGGGTTACCCAAGCATCCTTCCTAGAACTCTGGAAAAGAAACCTCGTATATGAGGACCAAAGGCCCACAAACTGGTGTCCTGTTTGCGGTACAGCCATAGCTGATGCCGAGATCGAATACAAGGAGCTTGAAACTATCCTTGTATACATAAAGTTCTCCGTAAAGGAAACGGGCAAGGAAATCCTAATTGCCACAACCCGGCCTGAGCTTCTATGCTCTTGTGCCGTAGTAATATTCAACCCTAAGGATGAACGTTATCAAGCCTTAGAAGGACTTACAGCCATAGTTCCAATCTATGGAAAAGAGGTCCCTATCATCGCCCATCCCTACGCAAAGCCCGAATTTGGAACAGGCCTTGTCATGATATGTTCCTTCGGCGACTATTCGGACGTTAGACTCTTCAGGGAACTGAACCTCCATCCCTTAGTCGCCATAGGGATCGATGGAAGGATGCTAGAGCCTGCCGGTCCCTACGCCGGCCTTACCATCGAGGAGGCAAGGCGGCAGATCATAGAGGACCTTAGGAGACGAGGTCTGATAGTGAAGGAGGAAAGGATCCTTCATAGAACTCCCGTCTGTTGGAGGTCAAAGAACCCTATAGAGTTCGTCGTGGTCCGTGAGTATTACCTTAAGCAATTAGAGTTCCTTCCTGATCTCAGGCGTTTGATCGATACGATGGCATTCTATCCTCCTGAGCATAAGCAGATCCTAATTAACTGGATCGACAGTATTTCGACCGATTGGCCCATCACAAGAAGGCGCTACTATGGTACTGAGGTTCCCGTTTGGTATTGTAAAAAATGCGGTTCTCCCTTCCTTCCTCCAGAAGGACGCTACTACCAGCCTTGGAAAGAGCCCCCACCCAACGGCTCCTGTCCTTGTGGATCTACAGAATTCGTTGGAGAGGAAAGGACCTTCGATACTTGGATGGATTCTAGCATAAGCCAGCTTTTTATCCTAGGCTATAAGCGAAACGAGAAGCTCTTTGAAAGGGCCTTTCCCTGCAGCGTCCGGACACAGGGTAAGGATATCGTAAGGACTTGGCTTTATTATTCGATCCTAAGGACATACCAGCTTCTAGGAAGGGCGGCTTTCAGAAGCGTCTGGATTTCTGGGATGGGCCTCGATGAAAAGGGTGAAGCAATGCATAAATCCAAGGGAAATGTTGTCGATCCAGAACCTATTCTTGCAAAATATGGGGCTGATGCCTTCCGGTTCTGGGCTGCATCGGAGGCAAAACTCGGCTCAGATTACAGGTTTTCAGAAGCCAAGGTATCGACAGCTAGACTTTTCATTACGAAGCTATGGAACGTAGCCCGTTTCATATCGGCCTTTCCGATGGTTAAAGCCTCGGATGAGTTCGAGCTTCTCCCTCTAGATAGGCTTATACTATCGGAACTCAATATCCTGATAGAGGCTTGCAGATTAGATTACGATAAAATGGACTTCTTCGGACCAGCTAATGCCATCAAATCCTTTACATGGGATCTTCTCGCCGATCAATATTTGGAGGCTGTTAAGTCTAGGGCCTATAATCAGGAAGGGAGTTTCTCGGAACTCCAGCAAAAGGGAGCCTGGTATACGCTCCATGAGTGCCTATCGACTGTTTTGAAGCTCCTCGCCCCAATATGTCCTTTTGTGACGGATGCCCTCTGGCTTGAGATATATGGAAAAGAAAGTATTCACCTTCAGTCTTTACCGGAAGTAAGGGAAGAGTGGAAGAGCGATCTCAGAAGGCTAACTCCTGACCTCATAGCCTTCAATGCAGCCATATGGAAATTCAAGAAGGAGATGGGCCTTTCATTGAACTCTAAACTAGACGCAAAGGTTTATGCTCCTAAGGAGCTAGAGCCCTTTAATGAAGATCTTAAAGCTATGCATAGGATAAGGGAGCTATTATTTGTCGCACTTCCAGAAAACGAAGCAGATAGGGCTAAGAAGTTGGGTGAAGGAATCTTCATAGTGGGTTGAAGGGTAAGAAATTAAACTGGAGAATCCTAAGTCTATAAAAAATGATGAAATCCTTGATAGAAAGCCCATGAAAGAAACGGAAAACGGGATGTTTTTATACATCCCCTCCTTTAAAAAGTGGTTAGAATATGAAGGGAAGAAACTATCGTCAGGTAGATAAGCATCCATATACCCGTCCTGAGTTCATCCATGGAGTTCCCCCTCCAAGGGTTAGTAAGTTTACTATGGGGGATCCCAATGGGCCTTGGGAATACGAACTAGCCCTCGTTTCCATGGGTGATGGTCAAATAAGGCATAATGCCCTTGAAGCTGCTCGAGTTGCAACAAACAAGGTTGTTCAGGATGCATTGGGGGAAAAGGGCTATTACTTAAGGGTTGCCGTTTACCCCCATCATGTCCTAAGGGAGCATAAGGTGGCTACACAGGCTGGAGCCGATAGGCTATCCCAAGGAATGAAGAGGGCCTTTGGCGTGCCTATAGGAACGGCCGCTAGGGTAAAAGCGGGGCAGGACATCATAATCATTCGAGCGGGCGAAAATGCTATCCCTATCGTCAAGGAGGCCTTCAGAAGGGGAGCGAGTAAGATTCCTTTGCCTACAAGGGTGGATGTGAGGGAGTTAAAAAATTCTGGCTTCAAGAAGGACTAGGCTGGCCCCGGGATTTTTCCTTGGTAAATGGCTCAAAGGATGGAAGTTTCATCATAGAGGAGGAAAGGATCCTTTCTGAAATTAGGAGGAGGGGTTGCCGTAAGGTCCTTTTCCAAGCCCCAGAAGGCTTGAGGGATCAAGCTTTACGCCTCGCTAGACTAGTCGAAGAGGAATGCGCCATAGAAACCTATGTTTCTGCCAACCCTTGTTTTGGAGCCTGCAACATAGCCCTCTCAGAAAGATCTCGGATAGGGGCTGACCTGATAGTTCACCTTGGCCACGCTAGGATTCCTGAAATAGGGGATGAGGATGTCCTTTACATCGAGGCAAGGTCTTCAGCTTCCATCGCAACCCTTTTGGAGAAGGTTTCCCCCTTTCTGACGAATTTCGAAAAAATTGGCCTGATAACTACCGTTCAGCACATCCATAGGCTCAAAGAGGCGACAGATTTCTTTTCCAAAGAGGGAAAAAAGGTCTTTATCGGATGTCCAAAAGGAAGGCTTGTTTATCCTGGGCAGGTCCTTGGATGCGACTATTCTACCGTGGATTCCATAGAAGCCCATGTGGACGCCTTCCTCTATATTGGAGGCGGAACCTTCCATCCCCTAGGGGCAGCCCTCAGGACCTCTAAGCCCGTCATTGCGGCCGACACAACAAGTCTGGAAGTTAGATGTATGGACTCCCTCAAACGCAGACTCCTCATGAAGCGTTATGCCCATATAATTCAAGCTAAGAAGGCGAATAGCTTTGGCATATTGATAGGATTAGAGCCAGGGCAGATGAACCTAACGGTTGCCGAGGACCTGAGAAGAAGGCTTATGGCAAAGGGTTTTAGGGTTTTCAGGATAAGCGTGAATATCCTTTTCCCCAATGTCCTTATGGACTTCGGGGAAATAGATGCCTTTATAAACACAGCATGTCCAAGGATTGCCTTTGAGACTCCAGATTACTTCGAAAAACCCATTCTAACACCCGAAGAAACCCTAATCCTTCTGGGAGATAAAACCTGGGATGAGTATGCCAAGGAAGCTCATGAAAAGAAGGGTTCTTGAGAGGCTGCTTGGCTCTTTAACACCATCACCATCCCCGAAGGTACAATTGGAGCAGTATACTATACCGGAAGAATTAGCGGCCAAAATCCTAAGCCTTGCTGCCTATACATTCAACGACATCACCGGAAAGTTCGTCGTCGATCTTGGGTGTGGAAGTGGTCGTTTAGCCATAGGTGCCGCAATCCTTGGAGCAGCCTATGTCGTAGGCGTGGACTTGGATCCCGAAGCCATCAAAGCCGCTAAGGCGAACGCCGAGAGACTAGGCGTTAAGGCGATTGTCGATTGGGTTTTAGCAGACATCGAGACCCTAAAGGGACTCTGCGATACAGTTCTTCAGAACCCACCCTATGGCACGAAGAAAAGAGGCGCTGATGTGCATTTCCTTGAGAAAGCTATGGAAATTGGGAGGATAGTGTACTCCCTTCATAAGAGCGCGACGGATGCCTATGTTCGTAAATTCGTTGCGAGAAAAGGCGCCCTTATCACAGGAATCTTTAAGACGAAAATACGAATACCCAAGACCTTTCCCTTCCATAGTAGGCGAGTCTACTATGTGGACGTGAATCTCTATCGCATAGAATGTAAAAAACCCCTCGTAGGAATCGCTCCATAAAAAGGGCAAAGGAAAAAGCAATGGTTACCTTATGCCCGAAGGAGTTAATGGTTTAAATGGAGCCCTGTAATATTTCATAAAGATCTTTTATTAGATTAGATGAAAGGATGTCGTGAACTTTGGTTTCGATGAAGGAAAAAAGCGAAAGGCTTGTCCTTCCTGGAGATAGACTCGGCGTTGTGGAAGAGTTCTCTCCTGGGCAGGGTGTCTTCGAGATCGATGGGACCATTTTTTCGAGTTTTGCAGGATTTACATACCTCGATCCTAAGAGCCGAATCATGAACATCAAGCCCCTCTCAAGGAAAGTTTTGATGCCAAAGGTTGGCGATTTGGCAGTCTGCGAAGTGTTTTCTGCTAGTGAGAAGTACGTGACGGTTCACATTATCAGAGGGTCTGGAAGGTTTTTCAACAT
Organism: Bathyarchaeia archaeon; assembly: GCA_038850515.1. Lineage (GTDB taxonomy): Archaea > Thermoproteota > CALKCG01 > B24 > JAGTQN01 > JAGTQN01. The sequence continues at coordinate 18,367 of JAWCLV010000021.1, read as the reverse complement.
TCCCTTCACAGGAATTATTCATCAAACGAATATTGGTGTGCGGTATCTCAAGAGCCTTTACGAGGCCTATAAACCAAGGGACATCATCTTGGCTCACATCATAGGTTTAAAGAGTGGATTTTATCATCTCTCAACCCAAGGCAGGGAGCTAGGAGCCATCCTTTCTTACTGCTCCCAATGCGGCTCAACCTTAAAGAAGGAGGGCGCCTTTCTTCGATGCGAGAACTGTGGAAACGTAGAAAAGCGTAAGTTTTCAATTTTCTATGGTAGAAGCGACATAGACTATGATCGAGTTCGGATTAGGTTTCCAAGTAGGAGGTGATTTTAAGGATGAAGCTTAAGATCTTGAAGCAGGATGGAGGCTTCTTAGAGCTTGAAATCGAGGGTGAAGGGCATACTTTCTGCAATGCCCTCCAAGACTCGCTTCTGAAGGATGAAGACGTATATTTGGCGGGCTATACGATTCCCCATCCCCTAGAGAAGAAGGCCATTTTGCAAGTAAGAATGAAGGGGGAAAAGAATCCCTTACAAGCCCTCATGAGAGCAGCCGATCGGCTCAAGGCTGATGCCCAAGCCTTTATGGAGGCCTTTCAAAAGGCATATGATGAACGAAAGCCTTAAGGAAAATCTAAGGAAGATAGTAGCCGATAGAGGCCTATCTAGCTTTGGCGATGCCCTAGTTAACTTTCTTTTTTCTTTGGCCATCGTAAGGGCGACAGGAAGCCCTAAGGGTGAGAAAGTAAGGAACAGGGACTTGGCCATCGCCATGAAAGCCATAGGGCTAAGGAATATTTTGCCCCTTAGAATGGATAGTCACGCCCTTGGTAATGCGGCTGAGGCCCTCATCGCCTATGGATGGCTAAAGGGCCTTTTCACTACGGAAGAATATGTTGAGATTCTAGGAGGAGGAATCGATAAACCAGTGGAGGCCCTGAAAGAACTTCTCCATGAAGTCTTGAAGAAGCTTTCAGGAAATTTCGCTTAGAATTCACAAAATTTAAGCAAAAATTTGAATTTCGTAACAAAGTCGTACGATTCAAAATCGGAAAACCTTAAAGTAATTTTTCCTATTAACAACATGCGATGCGCCATGATAATAAAAGATATCGAACCGATCCTTCTTTCCTGCCCTGTACCTGAGGAAGCCGCATGGAAGCTCGGAGGCCTTCCCGGTCAACCAGGCTGGAAGGGTGTAAAAGCGGATGCCGTCATCATCAAAGTCTATACGGATGATGGCATCGTGGGCTATGGTGAGCCAAGCCCCTATGGAGGAGCCATTCCCCTCAGGAACGCCATAGAGTCCTTAAAGTCCTCCTTTATAGGAAAGGATCCCTTCGATGTGGACCTTTTCGCTGTTCCGTGGATGTACGGAAGCCGCGTTGAAAGGCTTGCAGTAGCTGGTTTGAACATCGCCTGCTGGGACATCATGGGAAAGGCTACTGGAAGACCAGTAAGCCAGCTTCTAGGAGGGCGTCATACGGAAAGAGTTAGGGTCTATGCTAGCGGGGGCATTAATTGGGAATTTGTAAGGAGGCCTGAAATCCTTGTAAAGGAAGCCATGGATTATCTAGACCAGGGCTTCACGGCTTTCAAGTTCAGAATCGGACCTGATAGACGATTCCTAGAAGCCATAAAGCTAGTTAGGGAAGCCGTTGGATACGAGATGGATCTCCTAATCGAGGGAAATATGCGCTTCAGAAGCCCCTCGGAAGCCATAAGAATGGCTAAGCAATTCGAGAGGTATGAGCCCTATTGGTTCGAGGAACCCATCCGAGGCGACAATCTTGAAGGCTATTTAGAGATTCGGAGGGCCCTTCCAGATATTCCGATAACTGGGGGTGAAGGACGAGGAAGTGCCATGGAGTTTAAGCCTTGGATAGACCAGCGGGCTTATGACATAGTCCAACCAGATTGTAACGTAGTGGGCATATCGGAAGCCAAGAGAATCGCCTATCTAGCAAGCCTTCAAGGACTCTTCTGCTGCCCCCATAACTGGCACAATGCCATAACGACGGCGGCAAACCTCCACCTCGTGGCCTCAATTCCAAACCATTTGATCCTTGAGATGCAAAGGACTTGGCACTGGAGCTGCCCTGCCTTTAGGTCGGAGATAGTTCAAGAGCCCCTTGAGCCGAAGAAGGGCTATTTAGAGGTACCCAACAAGCCAGGTCTTGGAATAGAGCTGAATGAAGAGGCATTGAGAAAATATCCCTACATCGAAGGACCTGTCCAAATCCCTTGGAAGGCAAACCTTTAGCAAAATAGCCAAAAATCCGAAAATAGGGCTTTCTTCACTTCTTTTCGCTATGAGGCCTGGGAAAGCCTTTAACCATGGAAAAAGAGAGGTAAGGAATAAGATAGGATATGCCTGGAGTAACAGCCTTCGTATATCATAATGACTACCAAAAATATCAGTTTGGACCGAATCATCCCTTTCAACCGATAAGGGAAAGGTTCACACTAGATCTCCTCAAGTCCCTCGGCGTTTTCAATGGAAAGGCAAAGCTTTTTGAACCTCAGCCAGCCCGTGAGGAAGATCTTCTCCTCGCCCACAAGGAAGAATATGTGAACTTCGTCAAGCGCATGAGCCGCCTTGGAGTAGGATACTTGGAATTCCCTGATACGCCCGCAAGCCTTGGCATCTACGATGGTGCCATCTCTGTCGTTGGAGGCACGTTATGCGCCTCTGATCTTGTGATGCTTGGAGAGATTGCCCATGCCTTCAATCCAGGAGGTGGCCTTCATCATGCAAAGCCTCGCGCTGCTGCTGGCTTCTGCGTCTTCAACGATATCGTCATTGCGGTCCGCCATCTTCAGCGAAATTACGGGATCAAGCGTATTGCCATCTTGGACATAGATGGACACCATGGCGACGGGACGCAGCTTATGCTTTATCGAGAGCCAATTTTGAAAATCGACTTCCACAGGTATGGTGGATTCTTTTACCCAGGCACAGGAAGCGTGGATGAGATTGGCGATAACGGGGGTAAAGGCTACACAGTCAACATACCCCTTCCCTTTGGAACTAGTGATGAAGCCTTTCTATACGCCTTCGACGAGGTAGCAGTACCCCTGCTTCGAGTTTTTCAACCCGAAATCATCATCCAACAGTTCGGCGTGGATGCCCATTATGGAGATCCCCTAGTAGGCCTGGCACTTACGACGAAGGCCTATGAGACGATAGCCTCAAGGATCCATGAACTTTCCCATGAGCTATCAGGCGGAAGGCTTATAATCCTCGGAGGTGGAGGCTACGACCCTCCCAGCGTGGCTAGATGCTGGGCGATAATGTTCGTTACGATATCTGAGGTTGAGCCTCAAGATAGGGAAAGATATTCGAAAATCTTTGATTCCTATGAGCCTGAGGAATCTCCCTCATCCTTTGAAGCCGTCAAAGCAACGGTTAAAAGGATAAAGGAAGTCATCTTCCCCATCCATGGAATTGGTTAAAAATTTTAGGAAGAATTTCGCGTATAAAAGAAGATAAGAGGAGAAAGAAAAGAAAAGACAAGGAAGAAAGGAAAGAGTTCCCTTAACCTGCTATGGTTCCAGGATTCATAATCCCATTAGGATCGAATACAGCCTTTATAGCTCTCATGAGCTCTATCTCCTTCTCTCCCAAAGCAAGATGGGCTTCTTGGATCCTTACCTTACCTATTCCGTGCTCTCCTGTTAGGACTCCTCCGAGGCTTCTAGAGGCCTCATAGATCTCCATCTTAACCTTATTGGCAAATTCGAGACCCCGACCTTCCTCTTTCCATATATGAGCATGGAGATTCCCATCCCCAATGTGCCCATAAATGGGTATGTGCGTCCCATATTTCTCGGCGATGGCATCGACCTTGTCCATAAGGTCTCCGATCCTTCCAGGAGGAACCGTCACGTCGAGGATGTCATAAACATAGGGCTTTATGGCTGTGTAGAGGTTGCTCCTTATCCTAAGGATGCGATCCTGCTCTTCTTTTCTTTCGGCTATCAAGGTCTCAAGGGCATGGTTATCCTCACATATCTTTGAGATCTCTTCACACTCGTTTAATAGCCCCTCCTCTGTAACCTCACTCAGGATTACGATGAGCTGAGCCCCTCCCTTGGCTGGCCAAGCTTCCCTGAGATGCTTTGAAGCCCTTTCAATCTCCTCCCATTCCACATACTCTAGGGCTAGAGGTATTATTCCAGAGCGCATTATTCTTTGGGCAGCTTCAAGGGCATCTCGTCGTTTCTCGAAGGGTATTACAAGGGTTACCGTATAGCGTGACTTAGGAAGAAGCTTTATGACGGCCTTCGTTATGACCCCTAAAGTCCCTTCGCTCCCTATGTAGAGATTAAGGAGACTGTAGCCCATATTATTCTTTATAAGCTTTCCACCGAGGTTCAAAACATCGCCCGTTGGTAGAACAACCTCCAAGCCTTTGACAAAGTTCCTCATTATACCATACTTAACTGCTCTTACTCCTCCAGCGTTTGTCGCAATTAGACCTCCAATTTGGGCCCCCTCATCGCCCGGATGTAAGGGGAAGGAGAGCCCTCCTTCCTCTGCAGCCTTTATTAGATCCCCTAACGTGGCTCCCGCCTCGGCAACAGCCATCATGTTCTCTAGGTCCACTTCGATCCGGTTCATTCTTTCCAATGAAAGAGCTATACCAGGCTTGACCGGAATAGCCGCTCCCGCTAAACCTGTCCTCCCTCCAAGAGGGAAAACGGGTATCTTCCTCCTATTGGCGAATCTTAGGATTTCCGAAACTTCTTGGACTTTGGAGGGCTTTACAAGGATGACCCATGGAGCGGGATGGGGTCTTATGGCTTCAGGGGTTTCATCCTTCAAATAGCCCTCTATGGCCGTCCCTTCGGTCAATACCCATTTGCTTCCTACGATCGATTCAAGGGCCTTTGCGATATCCTCGGGCCTTTCATCCATACAATTCACCTGCGCTATTCTTTATCTCTCGAATTAAGGCTGGTAAAACCTCGTATAGGTCTCCAATGACACAGTAATCCGAGAACTTGAAAATGGGAGCCGAAGGGTCCTTATTGATGGCTATGATGACTTCCGAATCCCTCATCCCAAAAAGATGCTGGGGAGAACCCGAGATGCCGCATGCGATGTAGACCTTTGGTTTGACCGTGTTACCGCTAAACCCAACTTGATGCTCTCTGCCTATCCAACCTTCATCCACAAGGGGCCTACTGGATCCTACAATGCCTCCCAAAAGTCTAGAAAGTTCTTCAAGGAGCTTGAAGTCTTCTGGTCTCCTTAAGCCCCTTCCTCCAGAGACGATGACTTCGGCATCGCTTATGTCTACGCCCTTCATAGGCTCCTTTTTTAATAGTTGAATGCCCGTTTCCCCGATCTCCTTAACCTCCTTCCTCACGATCCGACCGTTACGCATTGTATCCCTGCGAGATCTTTTCATAACCTTGTATCTAACAGTTGCCATCTGGGGCCTCGTCCTCGTCTTTATTCTGGCTATGATGTTCCCGCTAAATGCAGGCCTGATTTGGACCAAGCTCCCATCTACCTCGTCGATGTCGAGCTCTATACAATCGGCCGTTAGCCCTGTTTCCATGGCGGCGGCAACCCTCGGTCCTAGGCTTCGACCTATGGAAGTAGCTCCAAGGAGGAATATATCTGGCTTTTCTTCTTTTAAAAGGCTTACGATGTTTTCCTTGTAGCTGATGACATCGAAATCTCTCAATGAAGGATGATCGTATAGAAAAACCGTGTCAGCTCCATGGTAGATAAGTTCCATAGCCTCTTTTTCGAGATTGTTTCCAAGTAAAACACTGGAAAGATCTTTTCCAAGCTTTTCAGCAAGCTCCCTCCCCTTTCCAAGAAGCTCGTATGTAATAGGGTGAACAATCCCCTCTTCTTGTTCAGCGAAGATCATCACCCCACCATCACCCTCTTCCATAGACATCACCCGAGGATTTTCAATCGCCTTAGAACCATTAAAAGCTCCTTCGCTATAATTTCGACATCCCCCTGAAGTACCTTCCCGATTCTTCCCTCCGAGGAAGGTGTGAAGACCCGAACGACTTGGGTAGGAGATCCCGATATTCCAAACCTTTCCTTTTGAGCCACTTCTACAAGGTCATCCGAGGTCCATATAGTAATCTGGGCTCTCCTAGCTTTCATCATATCTCTAAGGGTAGGAAGTCTTGGAACGTTTACATCTTTAGTTACCGTTATAAGTCCTGGAAATCTAAGCAGGAAGGTATAATAGCTTCTTCCCAACCTCGAAGTTACGATGATGCCCTCCGCCGTAACATTCTTCACTTCGAAGACGTAGGCAACGTGGGGGATACCCAAATGCTCCGCAACTTCTGCACCTACTTGGCCCGTATCCCCATCGACGGTTTTCTCGCCACAAATGACAAGGTCGAAGTGGCCTAGCTTTTTGATAGCACTAGCGAGGGTATAGGATGTAGCCAAGGTATCGGCACCAGCAAACCTAGGATCCGTAAGTAGAATTCCCCTATCGGCGCCCCTTGCAAGGGCATCCCTTAGGCTTGATTCTGCTTGGGGAGGGCCCATACTAAGGGCGGTTACAATGCCGCCTACCTTCTCCTTCACCTGCACGGCTAATTCCAAGGCATTGAGGTCGAAGGGATTTGTGGTAGCCTCTGCCGAACTTCGATCTATCCTTCCTTTCTCATGGTCGAATCTGACTTTTTCAATATCGGGAACCTGCTTGATCAGGACGATGATGTGAAGACCCTTTTGACCCATCTTCTGGAATGCACCATCCTCAGCCCGTCATTCTTTAGAGAATTCCTGTTGTACTTAAATTCAATGCCAAACTAGCTGGCTGGAGAAATATGGCTTCCAAAGCTTTTATCAAGGAAAAAAGGAAAGAAGACAAAGCAGAAGAAAAAGAGAAAAACTAATTTTTTTATTTATTTTCTTTTTTTTCTTGATATGTTAAGGCGATGATAGACTATTTCAGTCGATATTGGTTTAGTAGCCCCTCATCCAGCATCTGCTTTAACGAATTCCTAAAGGCGTTTATGGTAAAGTCAATATCAGCCTCGGTATGGGCTACCGAAAGAATAGCCCTTTGACCCATAAAGTGAACCCCGTGGTTTATCATCGCCTTGTTAAGGGCACCGTCCCCAGGATTTCCAAGCACTTTTGAAAAGTGGACCAAGTCATCGAAACTCGATACCTTTATATCCTCTGGGGTGATGCCAAACCCTATGTTAACGATGGAGGGACTCCCTCCCCATGCCATTCCTTTGATTCCAAGTTCATCGAAGACTTCGTTAAGTCTCTTTTTCATGTTTTCTCCAAGGGCATTTACATATGGATTTACCTTTCCCTCAGCTATGATACCGAGACAAGCATTCCCTGCAGCAGCACTTTGAGGATTGGCGTTAAAGGTTCCTGGATGTAGAACCTTCCCTAGGCGACTCCTCTTTGGAGCTAGTTCATAGTCTAGCATGCCCATTATATCCCTTTTACCCGCTACGGCTGCTCCTGGATAACCGCCACCTACGATCTTCCCCAAGGTCGTAAGATCGGGAACGATACCATAGGCTTCCTGAGCTCCGCCAGGAGCATCCCTGAAGCCCGTTACCACCTCATCGAAGATGAGAACTGCTTGGTATTTGTCGGTAAGGCTTCGGAGCTTTCTCAAGAAGTCCCTTTCCATAGGCACATGGCCCATGGAGGCTCCACTCGGCTCGAGGATAATCCCAGCCACATCACCGTCTTTCATAGCGTCCTCAAGGGCTTCAACATTATTTGGCGGAATGACGACAATGTTTTGGAGGGCTTCTTCAGGGATACCCGCGCATCCGCCGCCAGCCTTGTAAGGTGCCTGATATCCGGGAAGAAGGTAGTCATGCCATCCATGGAAGTGCCCAGCAAACCTCACGATCTTTTTATTTCCAGTATAAGCCCTTGCAAGGCGCAAAGCCATAGATGTAGCCTCCGTCCCTGAGCTTGTGAACTCTACAAAACCTCCTCTAGCACTAGGAACGAGCTTTGTTATCTTCTCAGCCCATTGGATTTCTAGCTCATGGGAGGCACCATAGTGGGTCCCCTTCTTAGCTTGCTCTAAAACAGCCTCGGTAACGATAGGATGCAAATGCCCCAAAATTAGAGCGCCATGGCCCATCCAGTAGTCTATGTACTCGTTTCCGTCCACATCCCACTTTCGGCACCCCTTAGCCCTAGTCACATATATGGGGAAAGGCTTCATGTATCTAGAATCATGGGTTACTCCTCGGGGAAAGAGATTTCTAGCCTTCTCATAGAGGGCCTTCGATGCCTTATGCCTTTGCGTATACTCTTCCTCTATTCTCAAGGTCTTGGAACAACCTTCCAAATTCTCTCACCATCGGCTTTTTTATTTTTCTCCATTTCTCCCTAAAGGTTTTTCCAAAAGAAAATAGCTTTGATACTTCATTCACCTTCTTTATGAGACTATAGGTATGCCATAGGCTCTATAATGCCTAACAAAAAATTCCATTCTCTTCCCTCCCCGAATTTCCGAATAGGCTTTTTGGACTTGGCTCTATTTTATAGTAGAGGGCTTTGGCAGACAGAGACTAGATAGGTAGATGGTGATCGCTATTAAAATCGCTGGGCCTCGCTCTTCCGAATATGAAATCTCTTGCGATATTAGGTCTCGAATAGGTTTTAGAAACCATGTTGGAAAACCATTATCTCTAAATGCCGAGGCTCGAGTTTGAAGTTTCTATAAAAGGTATTAGATGAGATGGATTGGGCCTAAGGCTAACATCAAATTTCTTCGCCATTTCTCCAAGAAAAGGCATTCAAAAATTTGACTTCTCTCCCGATTATTAAGTCCCTTTAGGACGAAATTTCCCACATCGATAATTTGGAGAAACCTTTTGCTTTAGGACGGCGCAGAAAAGGGCCCCTTTTCTTGTCTTTGCGTTCGCACAGTTATCGCATGACCTCTGGACGGTTGTCATAGAAATCCCTATTAAATTCGAGAGGATAGATTTCAATTTTGCGATAGGAATTCTTTAAACTTATATGGGGAAAGGCCATTCATGGAACCATGGCAAGGAAGGGCTCTCCATTTTCTTTTAGCTTTTACACAAGTTTTTTTGCCGCTTTTTTAAGAATATTAGTGGGCTCTAATTAGGAGGGTATAGGACATATTTCAGAGCTTGTACGCTTATCTGGAAAGCGAAGGGGTAGAGAATTGTGAGGAAGAATACTGAAACGCTGGGCTTAATGAAGACAGAATCTTCAGAAAATCTTGAAGTTGGGGAGTCCCTTCGCAAGAAGGAGACCCGAGGAGGATCTGAAACTTTCATGGCCAATATTGAACGAATGCTAAACCCCGATACAGTAGCCTTAATCGGTGCTACGGAGCGAGAAGGCTCTGTAGGTCAGGCAATAATGAAGAACCTCCTCCTAGGGAGGGATCGAAGACGAATATACCCGATTAACCCAAAGAGGGAGGAGGTTATGGGAATTAAGTGCTATCCGAGAATATCTGAGGTGCCCGAGCATGTAGACCTTGCTATAATCGCAACCCCTTCCAAGACTGTTCCAAGCATCGTTGAGGAATGCGGAAAGATGGGAGTTGATGGTTGCGTCATCATCTCCGCGGGTTTCCGTGAGACTGGAGAGGAGGGGTTAAAACTCGAGGAGGAGATTAAGCAAATCCAAGCCAAATATGGCATTCGAATACTAGGACCAAACTGCCTAGGTTTCATACGACCTCATACGGGACTTAACGCCACCTTTCTGAGGGATAATCCTGAGCCTGGCTCCATTGCCTTCATATCCCAAAGCGGAGCCCTTGGCTCAGCCATCTTGAACTGGGCTGTCAATGCCCATATAGGCTTCAGCTTCTTCGCCTCCTTAGGCTCCATGCTCGATGTGGATTATGGTGACCTGATAGACTACTTAGGGGAAGATCCTTCTACAAGGAGCATTATCATATACATGGAAAATGTCGGCAATGCGAAGAAATTCATGAGTGCTGCAAGGGGTTTTGCAAGAACAAAACCAATCATTGTCATTAAGGGTGGAAAACACGTTACTGGTGCCATCGCTGCCCAATCCCATACTGGTGCAATGGCTGGAGACTTTGAAGTCTATGAGGCGGCCTTTAAAAGGGTCGGGGTCGTAAGGGTTGACGAAATAACTGATTTATTCAACTGTGCCAGCGTCCTCGATTCAAGGCGCCTTCCTGCTGGTCCAAAGCTTGCAATCATTACGAATGCAGGAGGGCCAGCTGTCATGGCAGCCGATTCCATCGCTGATCTAGGATTGGAACTCGCCATGCTTTCTGAGGAGACAAAAAAGGTCTTGGATGAGCAACTTCCACCTTATTGGAGCCATGGAAACCCTGTTGACATCCTAGGAGATGCTGATGTCAAAAGGTATGAAATGGCTTTGAGGGCATGCCTTTCTGATTCAAATGTGGATGCTGCCATAGTCCTCTATACACCTCAAGGCGCCGCCTCTCCCAAAGAGCTGGCGGAGATCGTCGTAACGATGGCTACTGATAGGAGGAAGCCCATCTTAACAGTTTGGATGGGAGAAGGTGACGATATTAGGGAGGCAAGGGCGATCTTCTACAAGAACGATATTCCCACCTATCCAACACCTGAACAAGCAGTCAAGACATACGCTTACATGTATAAATACCAAAGGAATCTGGAGCTCCTCTATCAAACCCCCGCAGAGCTACCAGTGGATCTTTCGCCACCCAAGAACCACTTAAAACTCATGATTCGAAAGGCTCTAAAGGATGGAAGGAGAATCCTGAGCCAGGAGGAAGCTGATAAGTTCCTCGATGCCTACGGAATTCCGAGGGTTAGGGGAGCTTTAGCAAAGAATTTGGACGAGGCAATAATGATCGCATCCCAGATAGGATATCCCGTTGTTCTCAAGATATCCTCCCCTGACATCATCCATAAGACGGATGTAAGTGGCATCGTTGTAGGGATTGGTTCCGGCGATGAGCTTAAGGAGGGATTCGAAAGGCTCTTGGAAAATGTTCGAAAGAAAAAACCTGAGGCGAGGATTGAGGGAGTTTACGTTCAGAAGATGCTTAAGAAAATCGATTATGAACTCATATTGGGATCTAAAAAGGATAGGGACTTTGGAGCCATCATCCTCTTCGGCCTCGGAGGCATAGGAGTCGAGCTTTTCAGGGACTTTTCCATCGGGCTTCCCCCCCTTAACCAAGTCTTGGCAAGGCGAATCATGGAAGAGACGAGGATCTACAAGGCCCTTTCTAAAGGGCTTAGGAATAGGCCCCCCGCGGACCTCAGATACCTTGAGGAGATTATGGTGCGCTTTTCAAATATGATCGTGGATTTTCCAGAGATTTCGGAGATGGATATAAATCCCTTGGCCCTTTCAGATGGAAAAGCCTTCGCCCTCGATACAAGGATCCTTCTCGATCCCAGTGCCCTTGAATATTCGGAACCCTACCCTCACCTAATGATCGTTCCTTACCCTACGAAGTATGTTACTCCATGGAGACTTAAAGATGGAACGGAAGTCATTTTAAGACCTATAAGACCGGAAGACGAGCCCATGGAGTTAGAGTTTATCAGGGGTCTTTCCGAGGAAACGAGCCGATTCAGGTTCTTCCAGATTATCAAGGATCTCCCCCATGAAGCCCTTGTAAGGTTCTGTAATATAGATTACGATAGGGAGATGGCTTTCATAGCGGAAACGAGGGAGGGGGATCGGAGGTTGGAGATCGGTGTTGGTCGTCTAATCATCGAACCCAACCGTAGGAGGGGGGAATTTGCCGTTGTGGTGGCAGACAAATACCAAAGAAAGGGTCTTGGAACAAAGCTCGTGGATATGCTTATCGGAGTGGCCCAGGAGAAGGGTCTGGAAAGCATCTACGGCATCATCCTTCCAGAGAACCAAGGCATGATATCCCTATGCAAGAAATTGGGGTTCCAATTAGAAAAGAAACCTGATGGAATTATTGCCGAACTCAAGCTGAAATAGCTTTAACTTTAAATAGTAACTTTTCAGGGTCGAAAAAGAAGCGTATTCAGTCCCATCTTCCGTTCTAAAACTTTGATGATCAAAACTCAATTCGTTTTTTATTCTATTGTGGCATGTTTTGACCTCATTTCCGCCTCCGATGTTTCCAGCCTTTTCATAAGTTCTACCACAACAGCGTCTAGGAATATCATACAGGTGTCTTCGAAGATTGTTCCGAGGGGGGCGAGGGGCTCATGCTCCCCTAACAGCTGCCTTGAGAAATATTCATCCACCTCCCTGGGCTCCCTCCTCCTTCCGCGAATGACCACAATCTTCTCGGCCATTTTCCCTAAGGATGAATCAGGAAAGCTTGTTATGGCAAGAACCTTAGCATTGGCCTTTTTAGCTATGGCTGCAGCAGTAACGGGAATGGTTGTAGATCCGGACCCCGAAATGACAATGACTAGATCCCCCTTCCCCATGGCTGGAGTTATGGTTTCCCCTAGGACATAAACATCGAAGCCGAGATGCATGAGGCGCATGGCAAAGGCCCTTCCAACTAGTCCACTCCTTCCTACTCCAACGATCAATACTTTGTTACCTCTAGCCTTCGTTATCACGAGGGTGTTCAGCATATCTTCGACTTGGGTTGGATCTATGGCTTCAAGGGCACTTCTAATGCTATCAAGGATCTCTACTGATGACTCCTTTACGGAGTTCAAGTCTGCATCGACTCCCGAAAATTTTTCCATAATCAGGGTTTAAAAACATTCCTTTCAGAAAAAAAGGAATAGTTAGGACTAACTTTCGTCCTTAATAAATTTCCCATCCAGCATCTTGTATACTTTTGATTTCTTTCGCAGAGGAAATTCAGGTTCAGATCCCTTCCCTGCTTATCTTCACTTCATCATTCCCTCGAACTCTAGGGAGGCGCTCAGCTCCCCCTTAACTTCAGATTTTTCATCCAACCGAACTCTATAGGGTTCGGTTTAGTTCAGGTCCGGGAGTATGGCGGCAGATATATGGGGATTATGCCAAATCGAGCTCCCTAGCCTTCCTCCTCAAGGTTACAGCACCAGCCGCGAGAGGGAAAGCCTTAAATATCATACTTGCGTAGCGCCCACACACTTCAAGCATCAAAGAACGCGCAAGGTTCCTTGTGCCCATTCGCGGATACAAGGAGCTTTTTGAGAGGCGGAGATTGTGCTGAAAACGCGGACTCAGGAAGTCCCCGAGATCAGCAAAGATCGTTGTCCTGAATGTGGAAGCAATGCTTTAATCGAAGATTATGAGTTAGGAGAAGTCGTTTGCAGTAGTTGCGGGCTCGTTATAAAGGTAAATGCTTTGGACAATGGACCCGAATGGAGGGCCTTCTCTCTAGAGGAGCGAGATTCACGAAGCCGTGTGGGAGTGCCCTTATCTTACTCGATGCATGATAAGGGTCTATCCACAGTTATTAACCAAGTTAATAGGGATGCCCTTGGTAGGGAACTACCCTTCCATACTAGGATTGAAATGCTTAGGCTTAGAAAATGGCAGATAAGATCGAGAATCCATTCCTCTGCGGAAAGAAACCTGAGCCAAGCCATGGCCGAGATCGACAGATTAAGCGATAAGATTCATGTTCCAGCATCTATCAAGGAGGAGGCAGCCTTAGTTTACAGAAAGGCCTTGGAGAAAGGGCTCGTTAGGGGTAGATCCATTACGGCCATCGCTGCTGCTTCCCTCTATGCCGCATGTCGTCTTACAGAAACTCCAAGAACCCTTAAGGAAATCACTAATGTAAGTCTCGCCAAGGAAAAGGATGTCGCCAGATGTTATAGGCTTCTAGTTAGGGAGTTGGAGCTTAAGATGCCCATTGCCGATCCAGTTCGATGTGTTCCGAAGATCGCATCCCGTCTTCAAATAAGCGAGAAGATTCAGAAGATGGCTGTGGAGATTCTCCACGAATGTCAAAAGAGGAAGATAGCCTCTGGCAAAGACCCTATGGGCCTTGCTTCTGCAGCTATCTATATTGCCTTATGTCTCGAAAGCGAGAAGAGGACCCAGAAGGAGATTGCTAAAGTGGCTGGCGTAACTGAGGTTACTATAAGAAATCGCTATAATGGTCTTAAGGAGGCTTTAGACCTAGAGGTTTAGCCTTTTTCCTTAACTATTTTACTGGGTCTTTTCGACCTTCCCTCGTCCTCTACCGTTTCTTCTTCGCCGTCCCTGTCACATAAATGATTTACTCAACCTCAAGAACGATAGGGCCCCTGTACCCACATTCTAGGCAAACATATTCCTCTGGGATAAGCCAACCATTGAAGGTGCTTGAAGGCTTTATGGAAGGCTTTTTACATTTAGGGCAAAGTTTCAACCCCTGCCTCCCTCTGACGATCCGAAGGGATTTAAGGGTCTCTAGAAGCTTTAAGCCGTAGTCACCGATACTATTTCTATTTTTAGAATCATTCAATGTCGATGTTTGCCTCTGGAAAGCCCATTTCAATTAAAAATTCCTTGGCTTTTTCCCTGTGATCCCCTTGCAGGAGAATTCTTTGTCCCTTTGCGGTGCCTCCACAGGCACACCTTGTCTTAAGGGCTTGGGCAATCTTTTTTAGGCCTGCGTTATTTTCTTGGATGCCGTCTATAACGGTCATGGGCTTACCAAACTTTCTTGTTTCCAGCTTTACAACGACCCTTTGTTGCTCCCGACTTATTTCCTTGCATATGCACAAGTCTATGGGAAGACCGCATATCTTGCAAACTTCTTGCATTTCAAGCTTCAAATACAGAGAAAAGGTATTTAAGCTTACCTCTTTGCCCCAGGGGCATTGTGATCCAATTCTCCCTCTACAATAGGGTTCTTCAGCCTTCCTTGGAAAAAGAAGGTAGGCAACTCTATGCCATTGGATGAGGGGGGAATAATACGACTCATCAACTTTACTAGCCTTTGTTGGTCATAATGGCAGGATGCTTAACCGAACGATAGAAGCCCGGTGCGCGAAGCCTAGCCCTTTTTATACCTTCATTTAAACAGCTTTTTCTGCCTTTCGGGAGGAAAAAGGCAGGTATCTCTCGAGGGCCTCCCTTTTGACGAAGAACTTAATCTATGGATTATCGAGGATTTTGGATAAAATTATTTTCACGAACGATTATAAAGGTTGCACATTTATTTTATGAGGAAGTATTCAGTAATCATTAAGAAATTAATGATTACAGGAAAACTCCTTGTTTAGAGTGCGCCTTTCTTTTCCTTCTAAGGTCATTAGCAGGTTCTTTTTTACGCTGCGCAGCATGACTTTTTATTCACCTTCGCCGACATCTAGAAGAGGATACGAATGAAAGGAGAAGGGGCTTTCTCCAGGCTTTCCCTGATATACATCGGTGCCTTTCTCACTTGGGCAGGAGCCCTTGAGGCTATTCTTCTAGGAGCCTATGTCCTTTCGATTCATATGGAAGTCTTCTTAACCTTTCCCACTCCTTTGAATGTTATAATCTCCACTACAATTATAGACTCAGCTCTTCCAATATTTGCTACCCTCGCCCTTATTTATGGAGGACTTCGAACTTTTAAGCTAGGAGCGAAAGGGGGGGATGGGGAAGGGCAAGCCAAAGGGCATCGATCGAGCTTTATCAGAGCATCAACCCTCATTTTTACCGGATCAGGAGCTCTCCTAGTGTTTCTTCTATACCTTTATTTCGCTAACTTCACTGAGATATTGGGTGCATTATTGACTTCAGCGCTCCCAATTTTTGGTCTAGTCTTTGCATCCTTTTTACGCACTATCGAGAAGAGGGAAAGAAAGAATGGGGATGAAGGTTTGAGGAAAGAACTGGAGTCTGGAAAGGAGTCTCCTTTACCCCCTCCTTACGTTTAATCGGGACCTCGAAATTCTGGAGAGGGTATCGCACTGAATTTCTAATGAACGCTCGAGTATTCCTACGGAATAACGATGATGAAATCGAGTCTTAAGAGAAGGATAAGTCTATAGGAGAAGAAGTTCTCCCTGATTTCAAAGCAGCCTCACAGATGGTTAAGGCCCTTAAGCCATCTTCTCCAGAGGGTATAGGTTTCTCTCCTCTTAAAAGAGACCTTACAAAGTAATCAAGCTCGAGCTTAAGGGGTTCATCATAGGGGAAGAAGGGCTGATATGCCATTTTGTCATTTTCAACCATCACTTCCTGATTGATATACTCCACTTGGAGGATTCCTTCAGTCCCCGTAACTATGAGCCTTCGAATTTTTCTTGGTGTTAGCCAGTTAGCTTCGATGAAAGCACTTTTTCCATTTTTGAATCTTAGAACTATGTTGGCATAGTCCTCGTATTTATGGGCAAGACTTCCCACAACAGCATACACCTGTTTCACATTATCCTGAAAAAGGAAACAGATCAGATCTACGTCGTGGATGGCTAAATCTTTTATTACTCCCACATCTCCGATGCGCTCCGGCCAACGGGAAACCCGCTTCGAGGAAGCTAGGACTATATCGCCTATCTCCCCTTTCTCGATTAGCTCCTCAGCCTTTCTTACAGCAGGATTAAAACGTTCTATGAAGCCAACCATAACATGAACTCCTTCCTTATCCGCCTTCTTTATGACTTCTTTCGCTTCCTCAATGGTATTAGTCATGGGCTTCTCGACCAAGACATGTTTTCCTGTCTTTATCGTTTCTAGGGCTAGTTGGGCATGGGTGATCGTAGGCGTGCATATACTAACGAATTCTATATCCTTCCTCTCCAGAATTTTTATTGGATCAGTATACCAGTTTACATGATATTTTTCTCCGATCGTCCTTGCTCTTTCCTCCTTTATGTCTGCTACCGCTACGAGGTTGCAACATTCTAGCTCGCTTAGAACTCTGGCGTGGTTTTTTCCCCAGAAGCCGCAACCTAAGACAGCGACATTTAGTTTTTGCATCATGAATTTTTTCTCCTTTGAAATTTAATCGAATCTTTTGGTTTAAGCTTTGCTATAGACCTCTATGGTGTGTGAACTTACCAGCGTATATAGTGACTGCTTGAAGGGGATGCCTCCCCTTTCCCTAAGGAAATCGAATTTCTCAATATACTTGTATCGGAAATAAAACGTAATCTCGTTTCTATCTTAACTGTTCGACTAACTTGGTGGAACCCTTTTAATGGCTTCCCATAAACTTTACCAATGATCTTTCCAAATCAGGTTAATGAGCCTTTTTTATGAAAGGAAAAGGAAAATCGTTAAGGGATAAAAAAGAAAAGAGAAAGGAAGTATAAGGATGCGCCAAGATTTTTCGAGCAAATTCGTTCGCTCGAGATCCGAGACCTGAGTTATATCCGATACGCCCATTTATCCTTATCCAGACCTAACCTTCTCCAAAGCCCTATCCACATCTTCTAAGCCCAGCTTCCTAAGGACATCAGACCTAGGTATGCCCCGCTCATCCCATCCTATCGCCTTATAGAAGTTCTGCCTCATCTCTTCGAAGGCTTTCCTATCGGTCGTCTTTCCGGCGTAGGGTCCTGATGGAAGGGGCTCGTAGAACCTTGGGGGATTGTCATCGTCCCTGGGAGGGCTCCAGGAAACGTCCGGTCCTCCGATGAGCTCTGCAGCCCTCTGGATGTGGATGATCCTATGGGCAAGGACCTTGCACCACTCATCCCTCGTTGTTTCAAGACCAGTAACGGCTCTATAGAACTGGAAGACTCTATCATAACCAGGCCTCCAAGCGTTCATGCTGCAGATGACAGCAGAGTCGGCAAAGACCATGTTCATGTCCTCATAGGCATCGTGGACGCCTGAGGTATGGTCTCCGCCTTGGGGGGAGCAGGCGTAGGCTATGGGGTTCATGTCCAAGCCGCTCCTAGTTCCATGGGCTCCCACCTCCACCCCCTTCACATGGACGGCATACTTTAGGCAGTCTACGCCCCGCATCTTCCCGATCCTTAGGGCAGCCCTGTAGGTACCTTCGGCCAGGACATCGCCTATCCCCTCCCGCTTCACGATCATCCATGCAAGCCTTTCGAAGGCCTTGGCATCGCCCCACTTGAGCTCGAAGCCCAGGTCCTCCTTAGTTATAATGCCCCTCTCGTAGAGCTCGGCTGTGAAGGCTAAGAGGTTTCCACCTTGAATTCCACAGAAGCCCAGGTCGTTGCTGACAGAAGACATGTAAACATTCCCTTCGGGATCGAAGATTCCAAGGTTCGGGCCTTCATAGGCCTGCATCTCATAATCTGGATTATCGGAGATGGCACCCTTGAAAGGACCCTTGAGGACTGCTGCCACCTTTAGGCATGTTGAGGGACAGCCGAAGTCTCCCCAGTACCTCTTGAGCCAGACCTTTCTTTCGAATTGATCGACTCCAAATTCCTTCCTGTCATGCCATTCCTCCTGCCAGTTTCTTATGGGTTCCGAGCTCGTATCGGCACCGACCGTGTAGCCAGCGGCTCCAGTCCCCCATCGTCT